>JAJFVE010000051.1 GCA_021371965.1 Planctomycetaceae bacterium | reverse complement strand
CAACGGGACGTATCTTTCGCAGCATCGCCACGCGATGTACCGCTGGCACGTGATGGACCCGGTGCGGTTCGAGAAGGACCTGCGCATCACGATCCAGTCGCTGGGCTGGCGCAGCGAGGGGCGGTTCTATCCCGGAATGCATGACATCTGCTCGACGGCGTATTGGTACCAGACGCTGCCGGCCGCGGCGTTTCCAAAATTCCCGGATCGCGACCACCTGGAGGTCGTCTAACCAACTGATGCCACATCCGTTGATACAGAACGATCTGCTCAAGAAGTTCAGTTCGCTGCGGCGAATGCTTCGCGGGCGGCTGGCGGCCGAAGGCCTGGCCTGGCTGGTGCTGGCGGCCGTGGCGGCGGTGTTCGTCACGATGGGCGTGGACTTCCTGCTGCGTCCGCCGGAGCGGCCGCTGCGTGCGGTCTTCATGCTGATGGCGCTGGCGGGCGTGGGCGTGGTGGGCTGGCGGCGGCTGGTGGCGCCGCTGCGGGTGCCTATGAGCACCGAAGACCTCGCGCTGCTGATCGAGCGAAGCCACGCGCAATTGGGCGACCGGTTGATCAGTGCCGTCCAGTTTGCAGCATCCGGAGTGGCTCCCGGGGCCAGCGCCGAGATGGTGCAGGTGGTGGCCGCGCAGGCCCACGCGATGGCCGCGCGGATCGACTTCGCCCCGGTGGTCGAGCGGGCGAATCTCCGGCGCGTCGGCACGGCGGCGGCCGCCGCGGCGGCGCTGCTGCTGGGGTTTGCCTTCTGGAACGGCGACGCGCTGTCCCGCTGGTTCCAGCGCAACGTGCTGCTGGCCGACGTCGATTGGCCTCAGCGGACCTACCTGACCGTGCGCGATGAAACCATGAAGCCCTTGGGCGACGAGGTGCTGGTGGTCCGCGGCGAGGATCTCGCCATCAACGTGACAGCCGACCTCGACAGCGAGAGTCCCTCGAGCGTGATGGTGTACGCCAAGTATCCCTCGGTGGGCGACACCGAGGCCAGGATCGATCCTAATCCTGAGGACCGGCGCCGGTTCGTGCAGACGTTCCGATCGGTTACCGAGGAGTTCGCGTTCTACGTCACCGGCGGCGACGACCGGCGCGACCAGCGCCGCAAGCATGTCATCCGCCTGGTCGACCCGCCGGCCATCCGGTCGCTGACGTTTACCATCACGCCGCCGGCGTA
Organism: Planctomycetaceae bacterium; assembly: GCA_021371965.1. Next base: position 17,055 of record JAJFVE010000051.1, on the reverse strand, counting down.
CGCCAAGGCCGCGGCGAGCGACGTTTCGGGAGCGGCCGCCTCGCTGAGCGTGCCCATCGGCGCTACGGTGCAGGTGGCCGCAATGGCCACCAAGGATCTCCAGAGCGCCCAGATCATTCTGGAAGGGCCAGGGGCTCGGCGCGTCAGCGACATGGTGATCTCGAAGGTCCCCGCGGCATCGGGCGGCCCGCAGGCGCCGCGCGGCGTCAGCGGGCATTTCACGCTCCCTCAGGAGAATCGCCCCGTCGTGCTGACGCTGCAACTGGCGTTGAAAGACACCGCCGGCTACGTCAACCGCCGCGGCGGAACCTACGTGGTGGAAGTGCGTCCCGACACCGCCCCGGTGGTCGAGGCCCGCAAGCTGGTGGTGGGTCCGGCCGTCACGGCTGAGGCCATGATTCCCCTGGCGATCAACGCACGGGACGACCACGGTCTGTCGAAGCTTCAGGCGCTGACGAGCGTCGCCAAGCGCAAAGAGCCCTTGCCCGCTCAAGACGTGGCCGAGCTGGTGGTCGGCGAGCGCAGCCGCCGCGTGCAGCACGTCGTCGACCTGCGCTCGTTCAAGCTGGCCGCCGATGATACGATCACCCTGCACGTCGAGGCGCAAGACACGCTGCCGGCATCGATGGGCGGGCCCGGGATCGGGCGCAGCGCGCCCTTTGAGCTGCGCATCGTGCGACCTGAGGTTCTCAAGGCCGAACTGGTGGGGCGGCAGAAGGCGCTGCGGCTGGAGTTCCTGCAGGCCATCGGCCTTCAGAGCGACGCGCAGGCCAAGACGCTGACGGTCGCCACCGCCCTGGCGGATGAGACGCTGCCGGCCCTGGGGGCTCAGCGGCTGGCCAGCGCCGCCGGCATCGAGACCAGCGTGAGCGGCGATTGTGCCCGGACGGCCGAAGGATTCGCGGCTATCCTCGAGGAGTTGGCGTGCAACCGCCTGGCCGGCGAGGCCGACCAGAAACGCATCGGCGAGGCGATTGTGGCCCCGCTGCGGAAAGTAGTCGTCCGCCTGCGCGAGACATCGGCGGCGCTTACCCAGGTTTCCACCTCGCCGCCGCCGTCGGGCCTGCGGGCGAAGGTGACCGAACTGGCGGCCGTGCAGGACGCCATCCGCCGCGAGATGGAGACCATCGCCGAGGCGATGGAGAAAGAGGCCACGCGGCAGGAACTGGCCAATGAAGTGGGTATCATCATAGAAGAGTCCAAGAAGTTGCTCAAACTGATAAACCGCGAAGGCGAAAGCGAGGCCGAGCCGATCTTCGACCCGACCACGCAACCCGCCAAACGCGAGTAGCAAGGGCATCTTGCCCGTGGTTGGTTGTGTGGCATGGGCGTCTCGCCCATGTATCCGGCGGGCGTCTCGCCCGCCGGAAGAGCACGGGCGAGACGCCCGTGCCACACGGGAGCACAGGCGGGGCGCCCGTGCTACGGCGAAACGAGGTCTGACCATGAGAACATCGCGTACAGTTCGAGCGCTTCTGACGGCGGCGGTGCTGGGAGTATTCACGCTGATCGCCGCCGCGCAGGACAAAGCTGCCCCCGACGCCGGCGCCAAGGGCAAGACCAGCACGGAGCTGGCCGCGCGCGAGAAGCTGCTCAAGCGGCAGTTCACGCACCTGATCGACCGCATGCAGGAAGTCGCCACTCGCGTCCAGCCGACGGAACCACAGACGGCGAAGATTCTCCTCGAGGCCGTCGATCGCTCGCGAAAAGCCTTCATCGCCGAAGACATGGACAAAGTGGCCGAGTTGCTCTCGAAGGGCCTGGCCGGGGCGGCGGCCAACACCAAGCAGGGCGTCATTCTGGAACTGACGGAACTGTGGAAGATCATCCAGTATGGGACGATGGATCCGCAGGACCGCCTCGACCGCGCCCGGGCCTGGGAGAAGATGCTCGAGCAGATCAAGGACGCACTCGACAAGCAGAAGAAGCTCGAGACCGAATCGCGCATGAATGCCAACGCCGACGCTGTGAGCAAGAGCGTCAGTGCCATGCAGGAGGCCATGAAGGCCCTGGTCAAGGCGCAGGAGGACCTGCTCAAGGAAACGCAGAAAGCCCCGCCGGTCGACCCGGCTGCCGCCGAGATCGGCAAGCTCCACGACCAGATCGAAAAACTCATTGCCGAGCAGAACAAGATCACCGAGGCCGTCAAGGCGTCGGCCGTCGACAAGCTGCCCCTGGCGGGCGAGCCGCAGAAGAAACTCTCCAAGCAGGCCGCCGATGCCGCCGCGGCCCTGGAAAAGGCAGGAAAGGACGCAGGGCTTGCCAAGGCGCTGTCCAAAGCCGGCGCCGCGCCGGACGCTCTTTCCAAAGCCTCCAAACACGCGGCGCAGGCGGCCGGCGAGATGGATAAGGCCGCCGGCACTCTCAAGGAATCGGACGCTGACGAAACCGCCAAGCGGCAGAAGCAGGCGATGATCGACCTCGAAGCCGCGCGCGACGCTCTGGCCGGGGCCATGAAGAAGATGAGCCAAGGCACGCCCAGCGGCGACCTGGCGGCCAAGCAGTCCAAGCTGGCGGCCGCGGCCGGCGATCTCGCCAAGGCCGTCGAAAAGGCAGCCGCCCAGGCCGACCTCAGCGCCAAGGATGCCGACCTCAAGCGGGCCGCCGGCGAGATGGATAAGGCCGCCGGCAAGCTGGAAAATCAGGACCCCAAGGGCGCCACCGAACATCAGAAGAACGCCCTGAAGGAACTCCAGGACAAGCAGTATAAGGTCGCCGAACTGTCGCGGCGGATTCTGGAGAAGGCGGCCCGCCCGACGCAGGATCAGGCCAAGGACCAGCAATCGCTGGGTGAAAAGACCAGCAAGACGGCAGAGGCGATGAAGAACTCGCCCAGCGGGTCGGCGCCGGGGCAGGCGTCGGTGGGCAAAGCCTCGCAGTCGATGTCCAAAGCCTCCCAGCAGTTGGGGCAGAAGGACAGTTCCAGCGCCAACAGTTCGCAGAAGCAGGCCATCGAGGACCTGGAGAAGGCCGCTGCCGAACTGGACAAGGCCATCCAGGACGAAAAGGAACTGGCCCAGGCCGAGCAGCTCGTGAAGATTGAAACGCTGCTGGCCAAGATCCTCGAAGGCCAGAAGGCGATTTCGCGAGACACCAAGGCCGTTGCGGCCAAGACCGCGGCGGGCCCGCCGGCGCGGCCGGAAGAGCTCAAGCTCGCCGAGATGTCCAAGGGCGAGGGCACGCTGGCCGACGAGACGGGCAAGATCGTGGCCATGTTGAAGCGCGAGGCCTCGACGGCAGTCTTCCCCTCCGTGTTGGGCGAGGTGAAGAACGACCTGGGCGACGTGCAGAAGCGTCTGGCGGCCAAGGATGCCGGGCCACTGACGCAGGGCATTCAAGCGGAGATCGAGAACAACCTGGCCGCGATGATCGCCGCGCTGCAGAACGAGCAGGCCCGCCGCAAGAAGCAGAGTGCCGACGGCGGCGGCGGTGGCGGGGGCGGTGGGGGGGGCGGCAAGAAACCGCTCGTGCCGCCGGTGGCGGAGTTGAAAATGCTCAAGACGCTCCAACTCCAGATCAATAGCCGAACCCTGGTGCTCGATGGCATGAAACGCCCCGGCTCGCCCATCAGCGAACCTGTCGCGGCGGAACATGCCGAACTGGCCGGACGCCAGAAGAAGGTCGAGAGCATGGCGAAAGATCTGACGGAGAAGTTCAAGAAGGCCTCTGCAGACGGGAGGGCTCAATGATGAACCATCGACGAATCGCTGTTCTCGCTGCCGGTTTTGCCGCCATATCGCTTGTCGTCGCGCCCGCCGCGGCGGTCGCGCAGGATGGCGATGCCCCCGCGCCGGCGACGCGCCCGGCGGATTCCTCGCCCGCGGACGTCGACGCCCTGCTCGAGTCCATGACGCCCGAGCAGCTCAAGCAGTTCATCGCCGAGGCGGTTACCAGCCGCCTGATCGAGGAGCGGCGGCAGGTGGCGGGCGAGATCACGCAAGGGTTGCTGTACGAGCCCAAGGACATCAAGGCCGCCAAGGCCCTGCTGGAGGACAAGCCCGCCAACACGCAGCAGGACAACATCGACCGCATCTGCCGCGCCTTTGCGCTGGTGGACGCCCCGTTCCGAAAAGCGCACAGCCTCTTTGCCGCCGGAAAGTTCAAGGAGGCCGCCGAGGCCGCCAAGACCCTCGCCGACGTGAATCGCACGACGTATCTCAGTGCGGCGACCCACTGGCTGGCCGCCCAGGCGATGGAGAAGTCGGCCCAGGTGGAAGACGCGATCGACTTCTATCGCGCGATCCTGATGAACATGCCCGACCGGATCGGCTTTGCGGCCGGGGCGGGGATGGCCGCGGCGCAATGCTACGAGCGAGGCAACCGCTTCCGCTATGCGACGGAGATGTACGTTTACTGCCTGAACAACTACCCGCTGACGCTGGGCGAGGATCAGCTCAAGCTCATCGCCGACAAGATCAAGGAATACACCGAGCTGTACAAGGATCCGATGAACGCCGTGGCGACGAAGATGGGCAGCGTGCGAACGCGGTTGGCGGCGGCCGACACCGGGCCCAAGACGCGCCAGGCGGAAAGCCTGATCGTGGCGATCCTGGACGATCTGATCAAGACCGCTCAGGAGCAGTCCGACCAAGATTCTTCCTCATCCTCTTCTTCCTCGGGCAAACAGCCCAAGGAGAAAGACAAGCAGGGCCAGCAGAAGGGGTCACAGTCGGCAGCGGGGCAGCAGCCGGGCGGTCAACCCTCGTCGCCGGCCCAGAAGAGCATGCTCGTGCCCGGCGCGGTGAATCGCCCGGGGCAACTGCCGGCAGTCCGCAATACCAGCGAATCGGGCGACTGGTCGCAACTGCCGCCGCGAAAACGCGAGGAACTCGACGCCATGATGCGCAAGGTCATTTCCGAACGGTATCGCGACTTGATTCGCGACTACCACTCTGCCGTTGCGGAAGAGGGCGGGAGATAGGAACCGTCATGTACTGGGTCACGATCATTATAGCGGGGCTCTGGGCGGCCGACGCCCCGTCGCACCGCGTCGACACGATTGAGGCCACGAGCATCAGGGGCACCATCGCCGCCGTCACGGCCGACCAGGTGGAACTGCAGACCAAGGAGGGCAAGCAATCCATCCCGCGCGGGGAGGTCGCCCGGCTCACGCTGGCCGCCCCCGGCGACGCCCAAACGCGGCTGAGCCAGGCGATGGTGATGACGCTGGACGGGGCGGAGCTGGCGGCCCAGAGCGTCTCGCTCGACCAAGGCAAGCTTGCGGTCAGTTTGGCGGGCGTCAGCAGCCTGGAGATCCCCATCGCACAGGTGAAGGCGATCTATCTTCCTGACGCCAAGAGCTGCGTCGAGGACATCCGCGCCAAGTGTGATGAGCTCAAGATCGCCGCCAGCACGCAGGACGTGCTGGTGGCCGTGAAGAAGGACGGCGCCTATGTCTCGGTGCAGGGGGCGGTGAAGGCCATCGACGCCGGCGGGGTGACGTTCAACTGGAAGGAATCGGATCGGCGCAGCGCCCGGGACACGGTCCGGGCGGTGCTGCTGGGGCAGACGGCGCCGCCGGCGGCCGCCCCGCGCGGGGGCATGCTCGTCATGTGCAACGGCTCGCGGCTGCCTTGGGCGTCGCTGACGCTCGACGATAAGGCCTTTCACGTGGAGACGTCGCTGGCCAAGGCCCTGACGCTGGATCGCGGCCTCGTCGCGAGCGTCAGCTTCAATTCGGACAAGGTGACCGACCTGGCCGAGCTGGTGCCCGATGCCGTCGAGCAACACGGGCTGCTGGGCGAAGGCTTCAAGTATCGCCGCGGGCAGTCGGTCTCCGGCACCCCGCTGTGCATGAACAAGCAGACATACAGCTCCGGGCTGGGGCTGCACAGCTACACTTCGCTGAGCTACAACATCGACGGAAAGTACGCCCGCCTGGCCGCCCTGGCGGGCATCGACGACGCCGCGGCGGCCGGCGGCGACGCTCTGCTGGTCGTGCTGGGCGACGACAAGCCGCTCATCCAGCCGATGCGCCTCCGCCGGGGACAGCCGCCGCAGGTCGTGCACGCCCAGCTCAAGGATGTCAAGCGCCTCATGATCCGCGTCGAGTTCGGCCCCGACAAGCTCGACGTCGGCGACCACGTGGACCTCGTCGCCGCGCGGCTGATCAGGTAATAGAGCGGTTAACGTATCCGTTCATTCCTGGTTTGGTGCGATGCGCTGAGCAAGAAGGTACTAGTGAATACAGATGAAGCAAGGCAGCGTGCCGAAGAACAACTTAAAGAAGCCGATGGCTGGATTGTGCTGACTCGGCAGTTCTTCGCAAGAAACATTGAAAGCATGGTCTGCCCTCACTGCTCAGCCACGACATTCGAGTACATGATTCACGAGAACACAAGCTTCACATTGCGTTGCCAATCTTGTCGGCGTTTCACCCATGGTCGTGGATCGCCGCTTTGGGCGCAAGAGAGAGTGCAGCCGAGGGGAAAATACTCGCCTCTGCGGCAAGAGGATCAAACTGTCAGGTAAGTCAGGTATCTTGTGCGCATGCAAAGCGAGAGCCGCGAGACGGGTGCCACGCACAACTCCGTTGTGCGTGTCCCGAATGGGAGGCTGGATATTCCTGTTAGCGACCACCAGCAAGCCGCTGCTGCCATAAAAGCCATGGCTTTGGAGATGGGCTTCGCCCGCGTCGGCATCGCCGCCCTTGGCCCCGACCCTCGCGGCGCCACCTTTGCCGCATGGCTGGCTGGCGGCAATCACGCCGACATGACCTGGCTCCAGCGCCACCGCACGCTGAGGCAGAACCCCTCGGCCATCGCGCCGTGGGCGCGCAGCGCCATCTGCCTGGCGGTCCCGTATGCCCCGTCCGAGCCGCTGGATTCGCCCATCGCCCGATACGCGCGCGGGCGCGACTATCACCGCGTTCTCCGCGGCCGCGGCGATAAACTGATCAAGGCAATCGCCGCGATCGCCCCGGGTTTTCAGGGCAGAATCTTCGTCGACGCCTGTCCGCTTTCGGAGCGAGGTCTCGCCGCGGCGGCGGGGGTCGGTTGGATCGGCCGCAACGGCTGTCTGATCGTGCCGGGCGTGGGCAGTTACGTCGTGCTCTGCGAGATCGTGTGCAGCCTGCCTCTGCCGCCGGATGAGCCGCTGGCGGGCCATTGCGGCCGATGCGGGGCGTGCGTCAAGGCCTGCCCCGCGCGGGCAATCGGCGAGGGCGGCCTTGTCGATTGCCGCCGCTGTCTGAGCTACCACACGACCGAGAACCGCGGCGAGATCCCCGAGGCGCTGCGGCCGCAGCTTGGCCGGCAGGTCCTGGGATGCGATGCCTGCCAGGAAGCCTGCCCGCACAATCGTGATATCCCGCCCGGCGACGCAGAGCTGACGACGCCGCGCGCCATCGCGGCGGCGTCGCTGGAAGATATTCTGCAATGGACGCACGGCCAGTGGGACGCCGTCACGCGCGGCAGCGCCGCCCGCCGCGCGTCGTGCGAGATGTTCATCCGCAATGCCATCATCGCTGCCGCCAACAGCCGGCGGCGGGAGTTGACGACGTGCATCCGCGCGGCCGCGCAGGCGTGGCCAGGGCAGGCCGCTCTTGCTCAGTGGGCGATGCAGCGTCTTGAAAACGGCGTTTGACGCCCGCCTGCGCGGCTCGTATAAGGTATGGGCATTCGAGGAGTCAATCATGGCTGAACGCAGGAAGATGGATTTCGCCGCGATCGAGGCCGCCGTGCGGGCGATTCTGGTGGCGGTGGGGGAAGACCCCGACCGCGAAGGACTGGCCCGCACCCCCGACCGCGTCGCGCGCATGTACGCGGAATTGTTCTCCGGTCTGGAAGAAGACCCGGCCGACTTCCTGGGCGTCACGTTCGCCGAGCAGTATGACGAAATGGTCGTGCTGCGGGACATTCCCTTTTCCTCGATGTGCGAGCACCACCTGATGCCCTTCATCGGCAAGGCCCACGTGGCGTATCTGCCCAACGGCAAGATCGCCGGGATCAGCAAGCTCGCCCGCGTGGTCGAGTCGTTCGCGAGGCGGCCTCAGGTCCAGGAGCGACTCACCTGCCAGATCGCCGACCTGCTGATGGACAAGCTCAACGCCCGCGGCGTGGGCGTGATCATCGAAGCCGAGCATACCTGTATGACCCTTCGAGGCATCAAGAAGCCCGGCTCCGAGATGGTCACCTCAGCCATGCGCGGGCTCTTCAAGACCAACGTCGCCACCCGTAACGAAGCGATCAATCTGCTGACTGGGCGATGATGAGTGTCCCAATATGCAGAAACATCCCCGGTAACTCAGAGGCCGCTTCAGCGGCCTTGACCCCGGCGAAGCCGGGCTTAGCCCAGGCCTTTTAGGCCTGGGTGCGGCAACCAGAAACAATTCTTGTTTCTTAATTCCAGCACGCTTCAGCGTGCTTACCTCCCAGGCGCTCTGAGCCGCACGATGGTAAGCCCGCTGAAGCGGGCTGAATGAAAGAGAAAAACAAAGAGCCGTATTGCCCGCCACCCCAGGCCTAAAAGGCCTGGGCTAGGCCCGCCTCCGGCGGGACAAAGGCCGCTGAAGCGGCCTAAGGACGCCGGGCCCGTCCCGACGTTCTCCCGGTATGGGAACAACCCAGGACTATCCCGGTATGAGAACACCGAAACCATCCATCCACACCCATCCTCCCATCCATCCTCCCATCCATCCATCCACCCATCCATCCATTCATCCACTCCCCTGGGCTAAAGTCCGCGGGGCCGGGGGACCGATAGACTCATCTGGGTTATCGCTGTCGATTTGTGTCCAGAGGTGCACGGATGACCAAACGCCAATTGATCGACCAGATATTGTCGCTGAACCAGTCGGCCGAGGCGGAGTTTCTCTCGAAATTTCGTGACGACGAACTGGATTCGTATCTGCGTCATCTGACGGCCGCCCGCATGCCTCGCCCCTGGCGATGGCGCGGCCGGGCGGGCACGTATGTCTCCGATGCCTCCAAGCTCCAGCACAAGGAGCTGCTTGCGGCAGACGCGCCGGCCGCGGCCGTCCTCGATTCGCAAGCCATGCCGGTAAGCGCCGGCGGCGGGCCAGGCGAGTTTTTTGAAGAGGTCCGCAGCGTCATGCAGGGGCGTCTCTTTTGAAACCACGCCGGCGGCACGTTAATTTCACTTTTCGCTCTCGCCGCCTTGACACCTCGCCGCAAGTGCCTGTATAGTGTATAGCCCAGTTGGGGCCGTAGCTCAATTGGTTAGAGTACCGGCTTGTCACGCCGGTGGTTGCGGGTTCGAATCCCGTCGGCCTCGGTAAGAGGGTCAACCTGATGGTTGGCCCTTTTCATTTCCTACGAAAAAGGCGGAAAAGCAGGTGCCGAAAATCGCATATTGGAACCATCGCCGGCCTTATTGATCTCCCTTCCCGCGCCTCCTAGGATTCATAAGAAGGATACCTTAGGCCTCGGTTATCGAGGCCGCAGTCAGAAAGGGTTGGGTGAACGAATGACTACCCTAGGACATGATCAAGCTACTGTAGCAAAGGTAGGAATCGGCGCGTTTGCCGCTGGATCGATAGGCGAGGCCATAGCCGGCGTCGGCGCAATCGTCTTGAGCATCATCGGGCTGGCCGGACTGTACCCGTCGCTGCTGCTGGCGATCGCGGGGCTGGCCCTGGCGGGGGCCTTCCTGTTTGAAGGCGGCGCCATCGCGGGTCGTTACGCCCGCATCGTGGCGTTGTTGGGCGGCAGTGCGGAGACCTTGACCGCGGCCGGGGGAGGAATGTCGGTTGAATTCCTCGCCGGCGTCGGTGGGGCGATCTTGGGAATCTTGTCGCTGCTGAACATCGTCCCGTTGGTGCTCATGCCGGTTTCGGTGCTGTTGTTCGGCTGCGCGCTGGCCATAGGCGCCGGGGCGGCCGATCGGGTCCGGGTCCTTGCGACGCCCGAGTCCGAGCGCGTGAACGCTCCCTTGCATGAGCTGGAGTCTCTGGCCATGGGTGGCGCCACGGGCGTTCGGCTGTTGCTGGGGCTGGGTGCGATTGTCCTGGGAATCCTGGCGCTGGTCGGGGTCGGCAACCCGACGACGATTTGCCTTGCAGCGCTGCTGGGTCTCGGGACCGCCATTACCCTCAGCGGCACTGCCATGGGGGCTGCATTGCTGGGAATCTTCCAGCATAAGTAAGGCTCGAACGTGAGGAAAGCGGGGGAAGCGGGCGCCCGCGAGCGCCCGCTTTTCTATAGCCAGCGGTAGCCGGCGGAACCGTGCGGTTGCGCCACAGACAAGGTCAGGTGTCTCCAGATCGAATACGCCTGGACCCGCTCGGAAGGCACGCTCACGCTGGGATAAGCCGGGTTAAGGCTCTCCAGAAGCGAGACAGGGCCTTGCTGGATCAGCCTCTTGAGCCGGGCGCTGCGTTGTCCCGTCCCGTCATCCGTCAGGACCGCGCATATTCCGCCATCGACCGTGCGATTGGGATCGACAATCACGACATCGCCGTGGGAGAACTTGGGCATCATCGACTGCCCTTCGATGATGAGCGCAAATGCGTTATGTGGCGCCCCCGCGTACCGCAGGTATTGATACGCCAAACCGGCTGGATAAGACTCCGCCTCGGTCGTATCGAGCCCTTGCCCCGCGGCAAGCCGCCCGATGATCGGCAGGTACTGGTTGGGCCAGTCGTGGGGGAGTTGCTCGACGTCGACAATGTCAAAGCTGGGCGGCAAGGCCTCGGCCGGCGCCTCGGCGGCTGCGGGGTGAGAGCGATAACCCATCGCCGGCGCCAGTTCGGATATCTCCTCGTCGGAAAGCTTCTCCACCAGCAAGTGCAGAACGCTCCTGAGATGGCCGCCTCTCGATGGGGGCTCCTGCGGGGCTGATTCAAGGAAACTCACCGCGACACCAAGCACCTGGGCGATCTGCAGCCCAAGTGTCGCACTAGGTTGGAGTTGATTGCGTTCAATGCGACCGATGGTATTGGTGGCGCAATGGCAGCGAGCGGCGAGCTCTGATTGAGTCATAGCCAAAGACTTACGGACCTTTCTTACGTTATTCCCATTTACCATGTGTCCACATTATAGAAAATTAATTTATTGAAGGCAAGGTATTTCTGTAAAAATTCTTTTGACTCAAGATGTTACGTAATATATGATTGTTACCAACGTAGTAAGATTACTTGACTCGGCCGTCCGGACGCTATAATGCTGGTGTTGGCGAGCATGTGAGACCTTGGGCGGAGACGACCTTCTGACTGGCCAGATGCATCCTGATGAACCTGCCGGCGGTGATCGTCTGGAAGCGGCGGGGCAGAGGCTGGCTTGGGCATTGACGGCCGCCGAGGTGAGCCTCAAGACCGTGCGGGCCCAATACGACTTTGACCGCTCGAAATGGTCCGCCGGTCCGGCGTCGGCCGTTTCGTTGACCGCTCTGGATGTTGAGGCCGAACTTGTGCTCGATGCCCCGGCGTTCCTGGATGCGGGGCAGTTGAACGCGGCGGCGATTCTGGCGCTGGAGGCGCGGGACCGCCGCGTGGCCGCCCTGGTCTGCCGGGCAGTGCGGCAGGGATGCACATTGCGGACTTTGCGGGGCATGGAGGACCTCAAGGCTGTGGTTCGTCTGCGCCGCTGTTCGGGCACGGACCGCCCGCCGACGCGTCTGACGGTCGCAGTGGAGATGTGCTGAGTGACGATCATCTGTTCCATCTGCAAATTGCAGCAGCGGTGGGTGCGCAACAAGCCCAGCGGGTGCCCCGCATGCGGGGCGCGGTTCGTCAGCCCCAAGCGTCTGGCCAAACTGCGCCCTGTCGAAACGGCGGCGTCCCCGCCGCTGGATGACGCGGTCGACGACCCGGGCGTGGAACTCGACGTGGATTTGGATCTGGATTGCCAGATGCTTCTGGCGGCGATCAATCTGGTAGAAGAAAGGATCGGTGAATCCGATGGTAGCGTGCGTCATCAGGACAGGCGGCAGAACATCCCCGGCAGAAGGCCTCGCCGGCCCAAGTGGGCTGCGGCCCTCGGGGTTTACGTGTGAGCACTGCGGTCAGACGTACGGGGACCCGTGGTACCGCGGCCCGTCCGGGCACCTCATCGCCATCAGGAAGCGGATCTATCGCACCGACAGCATCTGCGTGGAGTGCTTCTTCAACGCCCACATCCCGCTCAACTACGCCCGCCGGGAGATGTACGTCGACGGCGTCGCCACTCGCCGACCGCGGCTGGGGGTCGACTGGCTCGATGAGCAATTCGCCGGGCGCGCCTCGGCCCTGCCGCCTCAGCAGCGGACCACGTACCGCCGGGATTATGAATCATGACGGCGGCGATGGCATCGGACAGGACGATCGCCGTCGAGTACGTCGCGCCCGGCTCGCTCAACGCGGCCGCTTACAACCCTCGCAAGATCGACCGCAAGGCGTTGGCGGCGTTGGCGACGCTGCTTGACGTGTACGGCTTTGTCTCGCCGGTCATCGCCAGGCGCAAGGACCGCCTGCTGATCGGCGGACATCAGCGGCTCAAGGCCAACGCGATGCGGCAGCAGCCTGCCGAACGGGTGCCGTGCGTTTTTCTGGACGGCATCGATGACGGCCGCTGCAAGGCCCTGGCTGTGGCGCTGAATCACAAGGCCGCCCAGGGGCGGTTCGACCCCGAGGCGCTGTCGGAGATCGTCGCGGATCTCTCCGGCGCCGGGTTGGATGTTCCAGCCCTGACGGCTCTGCCGCCGCGGGAGGTGCAAGACCTTCTGGCGCTGCCGGCGGAGCTTGTAGCCGCCAAGGCGCCGGCGCCGGCGCCGACGCCGCGGCGGCGTCAGACCGTGGTGATCCTTGAAATAGCGCCCAAGGTCTACAAAACGCTCCGGGCCCAACTGGATGTCCTGGCTGCGGCCGACGGCGTGAAGTGCCACGTGCGAACGGACGGGGCTGGCCAGTAAGAGTTTTGTGGCATGGGCGTCTCGCCCATGCACTGGCGGGCGTCTCGCCCGCCCAGGGCAAGAGAAAGAGCGGGGAGCATGGGCGGGACGCCCATGCCACACAGAAAGAGCATGGGCGGGACGCCCGTGCTACTTTATGAAACTGAACTGCGCATATTCGATCAAGCCCAGGCGAGCCACGTGCAACACCGCACGCGTCATGACGGCCTTTGGGATCGGTCCAGACGGCGGCGAGAATGTGATCGCACGCGATCTGGAACTGGACTTCGCGCCGGGCAAGATCGTCCTGTTCCAAGGGCCCAGCGGCAGCGGCAAGAGCAGCTTGCTGCGACGCGCTGCCGCGTGCGTCGGCGGGGCGGTCAACATCGACGATTCCCCCAACGGCGAGGCGGCGCTGGTCGACGGCCTGGGCTGCGAGGCCGACGAGGCCATGCGGCTGCTGAGCCTGTGCGGGCTGGGCGACGCGCATCTGATGCTGCGTTCGCCCGACGAACTCAGCGACGGACAGCGATACCGCTTCGCCCTGGCCTCGTGCGTGGCCGGCGGGGCCGGCACGATTGTGGCTGACGAATGGTGCGCCAAGCTCGACCGCGTCACCGCCAAGGTCGTCAGCCGCAACGCCCGTCGCCTGGCGGACCAGTGCGGCCTCGCCCTGCTGCTGGCGACGGCGCACGACGACCTGGTCGACGACCTTGGGCCGGATGTCATCGTGCGCTGCGGCAGCAGCGGCGCGGTCGCCGAGGCGCGTCGCCCCGCACGCGGGCCGATCAGCTTTCTGGGCGAGTTGACGATCACCGAAGGCGCCGCGCGTGACTGGAGGCATTTCGCCGCGTGGCACTACCGCGGCGGGCGCCTGGGCCCGGTGCGACGCGTGCTGCTGCTGCGACACGGCGGTGAGCCCGTGGGCATCTGCGTCTTTGGCTACGGTCCCCTGGCCAGCCCCGCGCGGCGGATGTTCTTCGGTCTGGGCGGCAAGATCACCGCCGCCGGCGCCGTGCGGATCAATCGCGAGATTGCGGCCGTCACGCGGCTGGTGATCGACCCGCGATATCGCGGGGCGGGCATCGCCTGGCGGTTCCTGCGTCGCGCATGCGAGCTGACGTCGTGGCGGTGGATCGAACTGGTCAGCGAGATGGCGGGCGTCGTACCGTTCTGCCAGGCGGCCGGGTTCACGCGCGTCGACGCCGGTGACGCGGGCGCATCGGACCGCGGCGGCGGCCCGCACCGAACCTGCTACGGCAAGTCGAACTGGACAGAAGAGGGCTTTCGGAAATACCAGCAGCGCGTGCGGTTCAGCCGCCCGGCGTACTTTATCTTTGAAAACAAGAACGAACGCCTCAAAGGTTCTTCACGGAGCAGCATGCATTGAGTTTCGAAGAGGCTCCAGAGTTTAGCCGGAGGCGTAAGCCTCCGGACGAAGTGTATTCTCTTTCCCGCCTCGAAGAGGCGGAAGGTTCTTTCGCCGGGTGCAATCGCCAACCTGCCGCCTCTGCGAGGCGGGGATGCACGGAAGGATCATTTCCGGAGGCTCACGCCTCCGGCTAAATCCTGGGGCCTCTTCGAGGCCCAACCAAGCCTCCCCTCCATTGGCGCAGGGGTCCTGATAAAAAAGGTGGAAAGCAGGCTGGTCTGGGGGAGGGCCAACCTGCTTTCCGAGGGGCTGGCCAAGGAGGAGTACCAGCCCCGTCATCGCATTGTAGTAAATAGACAGCACTAAATGCAAGTATTTGCGATGCTTTGCTGTGACAATCGGACCAACGGCGGGTCGCCGGGTCCGAATAACTCACAACCTCTTGTATAGGGCGGCATTATGGCAAAGAAGAAATCACGGCAAGCCGCCTCAAAAATGCCGACGAACAAGGAGGATCTCAAGAAATTTATCCGGGATTGTTTTGGCATTCGTCTACCGGACAAATCCTTCAGTGCAGGGCATTCGTCGCCGTGGGCGTTCGTGTCTGAGGCGTACATGAACCCGGGCCTGGACGTGGCCGCCTGGGCCAACCGCTCCGGCGGCAAGACGCTCAGCGCCTCGATCCTGGCGGCGCTGGAGTTCATGCGTTACGACAACGTCAGGGCGTGCGTGCTGTCGGGCAGCGAGGAGCAGGCCCGCAACCTGTACCAGTACTGGCTGCGATGGACGGAACTGCCCATGCTCAAGGATCGCCTGGACGGCTCGCCCGGGCGACTGCTGACCAGCGTCGCCGGCGGACGCCTGGAGATCCTGGCGGCCAGCCAGAAGCGCGTCCGCGGACCCAAAGTGCAGCGGTTGTTTCGCGACGAAGTCGACGAGAC
Organism: Planctomycetaceae bacterium; assembly: GCA_021371965.1. The sequence continues at coordinate 1,917 of JAJFVE010000051.1, read as the reverse complement.
CGACTCCGAGGTGCTCGACGCGTCGGTGGGCATGCTCTCCAGCAGCGACGCCATGAAGGCCCGCATCGTCGACACCTCGACCTGGCACCGCGCCGATGGGCCGATGTCCACGCTCGTCGAAGGCGCCGAGGCCAAAGGGATCTCGCTGCACAAGTGGGGCATCTGGGAGTCGCTGGAGAAGTGCTGGCCTAAGCGACACCAGCACGGGCGCGGCTGCGACGTCTGCCCGCTCGAGCCGGTCTGCCGCGCCAAGGCGCGCCAGCACCTCGGGCCTGACGCCAAGGTCGGCATCGCCACCGAATGCCGAGGGCTCTTTCGCATCGACGACGCCATCAAGAACTTCCGTCGATGGTCGGCGGCGCGATGGCAGGCCGAGGCGGAGTGCCGCCGCCCGTCCGTGGAAGGGCGCGTCTTTCCGGAGTTCGACGAGAGCCGCCACCGCTGCGCCGCGCCGCCGGGCGATCTGAAGATCTACCGCGCGATCGACTGGGGGCACGGCGTCTTCGTGTGCCTGTGGATCGCCCGCGACAAGGACGGCGTGTCCTACGTCCTGGACACCTACGCCGGCGAGCAGGCCACCATACACCAGCACGCGCAGTTCATCGCCGCCCACCCGCTCAGCCGCGGCGTGGCCAAGACGTTCTGCGACCCGGCCGGGCGAAACCGAAACGATCAGTCCGGGCAGTCGAACATCGAGGTCTTCAGAAAAGAGTATGGCATCGAGTGCACGTACACCCTGGCGTCGACGGCTCGCGAGGTGCGAAACGGGATCGCCCTCATCAAGGCGGCGCTCGACCCGGCCGACGGTTGCCCGCGGTTGTTTTACACGCGCGGCGGCGGCAACGCGTATTTCGTCAAGGCGATGCAGCGCTATCACAACCGCCGGGTCAACGGGATCTGGCTGGACGAGCCCGCTGATCCGCAGGAACACGAGCACATTCCCGATGCCCTGCGGTACTACTTCGTGAACGTCGATCTTTGCCGCAGCATCGGCATAGTGCGGCTGGGTGCTTCTTGAATGGCAGTACGACTGAATTAGCCGCTGAGGTCGCAGAGGACGCTGAGGTAAGAGTGGGCAAGAACCAATCTTCTTCTGCCTCAGCGTCCTCAGCGACCTCAGCGGCTCCTACCAAAACTCAGATAACGGTGGCGACATGAATACAATGCAACCACAACTGACCGACTTCGATCCCACGCGGACCTGCGCGACCTACGACGAGCTGCGCGGGGCCTGGGAGCTCAACCGCGACATGGCCGAGATGCCCCTGCACGTGCTGCGCCGCGGCGACTACCTCGACCGCTTCGGCGCCGACGAGCGCGGCAGCGTGTGCGAGCCGGCCGCGCAGTATGCCTGGCGGCGCAACGCCGCCGTCGCGATGGACCACTGCGCCGACCTGATCAACCTGCGCGTCGACAACATCTTTCGCGCCCCGCCGGTGCGGCAGTATCAGCACTCGCCCTTTGGCGAGTTCCTGGGGCGGTTCCTCGCCGACGTCGACGGCGGCGGAACGGGCATGGACGACCTCATGCGCCGCGCCCTGCGCATGCACTACATCAACGGCGTCGACCTGGTCGTCGACAAGTCCGCCGCGCCGGCCGGCGCCGAGCCGGCCACCCTCGCCCAGGAGCGGCAGATGGGCCTGCTGCCGTGCGTGCATCTGTTTTCCGCGCTGGAACGGCTGGACTGGGCGGTCGATCACGCCGGGCGGTATGTCTGGGTCCGCTACGCCCTGGGCGGCGTGCCTGCCGCCGACGAGACCGCCGGTCCCGGCGACGTGCGGCGGTACCTGACGGTGATGGCCGACCAGTGGCGGCTTTACGAAGTCGACGCCGAGAGCCCGACGCGTCTGTGGAACGGGCCGATCGCGCTGGGCCTGTGCCCGGTAGTGAGTTTCTACTACAAGACCGCCTCGGCGA
>JAJFVE010000050.1 GCA_021371965.1 Planctomycetaceae bacterium | reverse complement strand
ATGCAGCAGCTCTGCGACAAGGCGTACGCCCAGGTGATCGAAGTCGCCTCGCAGCGCATGCCAGGCCGCGGCGAGGTCATGATCGGCGTGGGCGACGCGTCGTGGCCGCGGACGCGCGACCGGATCGCGCTGGCCCAGCAGCATGACATCGACTACCTCGTCATCCTCACGCCGACGTACGTCAAGTACACACAGAAGCAGTTGATCGCGTACTGCCAGACCGCGGCGGACTACGCGGCAAAGCCGGTCTTCCTTTACGACTTGCCGCAACTGACCGGCAACGCGTTGGACATCCAGACCGTCGTCGAGCTCTCGCGACATCCCAACATCCACGGCATCAAGTGCTCGGACATCTGGGAGAAGACGCGGCAGATCATCGACTTGCTCGAGGACGGCTTCCGCATCATCCCCGCCCAGCCGTTCCAGATCGACACGCTGGTGCGACTGGGCGTCGAGAGCAACCTCGACGGGATCTTCTCGGTCTTCCCCCGCTGCGCCCTGCGCGTCGCGGCGGCCGCCGAAAGCGGAGAAATCCGCCAGGCCCGCCGCCTCCAGACGCAGTTCAGCGCGATGCTCAACCTGCTGCGCACGCTGCCATACTCGGTCTTCAACGCCGCCGCGGCCATCCTCAACGACCGCGGAATCAGCGGGCGCGGCGCCGCCCTGCCGGCGGCTGCGCCCGACGACGCCCAGCGCGCGGCGCTGCTGGCCGAACCGCTGGTGGCGGAACTTCAGGCGTATGAAAAGGCCTCCTGACATGCGGGCGCCGGACCGGCAACGATATCTCGATGCCGTCGCCCACCGCCCGCGCCCCGACGTGCCGCTGTTCGAGACCGAGGCCGATCCGGCGATCGTCGAGGGGATGCTGGGCAAGGCCGTCGATTATGCGCTGCATTCCTTCGAGCTGCCCATCGCCGACGTCGTCGAATGGAATCGCCGCATGGGCAACGATATGGCGTACTTCAGCCACGTCTGGCACCTGGGCCGCAAGGAGATGCGCGACGAGCACGGGCGGCTGCATTACGTCGACGGCACGATGAAGAGCCGCGCCGCCCTGCGCGATTTGCCGCTGCCGGACCTAGACGCGCTGCGTCGGCGGCTCGAGGCGCTGCTGGCGGCGCTGGAAGGCACGGGGATGGGCGTGGTGATCGGGGCGCAGACCGCCGGATTCACGGCCGCCACCGCGATCGGGTTTCAGGACTTCTGCATTGCGGCCATCGAAGACCCGGCCTTCGTCGACGAGTTCCAGAAGCTCCTGCATGCGTACACGCTGCGCGAGCTGGCGATGTACCTGGAATACCCCATCGACGCGGTGAAGATCGGCTCAGGACTCATCGCCGGAGGCGGGCCGATGCTGGGTCCGGAAATGATGGAGCGATTCGAGTACCGCCACATGCGCGAGCAGGCCTCGATGATCAAGGCCGCCGGCAAGGTCCTGATGTTCCACATCGACGGGCAGGTCGAACCGTTGCTGCCGACGCTGCTGGCGATGGGGGCCGACGTGCTGCACCCGATCGACCCCTGCGGCGGGCAGCAAGACATCTATCATCTTAAAGAAGCCTGGGGCGGCCGCATCGCCCTCCACGGCAATATCGACATCAACGGCGTGCTGCTAGCCGGCACGGTCGCGGACGTACGGGCCGACGTGCAGCGCCACATCGACGCTTTGGCCGGCCGCGGCGGTTACATCGTCTCGTCCAGCCACGACCTGCACCAACTCCTGCCGCTGGAAAACATCTACGCTATGCGCGACGCTGCGCACGAACATGCCCCCTGATGCAGAATCAGAGTTCGTGGGCTAGATATACTTATGCGATAGTAGCCCGTAGCCCGTAGCCAGTGAAAGAAGAGACCGCGTGATCGCGACTCTTCACCGGCTACTGGCTACCGGCTACGGGCTACCAAGAGAGGTGAACGATGGGCTGCATAGCCGTCATCCTGGCGATGTTGATTCCCCGCGTGGTGATGTTCTTCATCTGGATTCTGACGGACTACTTCGCCCGCGCGTTCAGCACGGTCATTTGGCCGCTGCTGGGGTTCTTCTTCATGCCCTACACCACCCTGGCGTACATGGCCGCGATGCTCAACAACAACCACAACGTCACTGGATGGTGGCTCGCGCTGCTGATCATCGCGGTAATCGTCGACTTCTCGCACTGGGGCGGCAGCGGCAGAGCACGCTATCGGCAAAGGCGCAACATTATCGCCTGAATGCGCCGACTCCAGGTGGCATGGCGATACGGGCTACTGGCTACGGGCTACCGGCTACTACTCTTTCAGGATCGCCTCCACCTGCTCGATCTTGAACCGTAGCGAGAGGATCGAGGCGACCCTGATCTCTTCAAAATCCCAATGGCCGTACGTCATCGTCACCACCGTGCCGTCGGGCAGCAGTTCCAGGGCGGGATACGCGCAGTCGCCGCTGAGCAGGTTGTCCTTGAAGCGGATGCGGTACTGGCCCTCGCGCCCGGCGGCAATATCGTCGTATGTGCCGACCCAGCCGCACCAGTCGCCCCAGGTGGGCGAGTTGTGGCACGTGTCGCGGAAGCCGATCAGCAGCCGCCCATCGCCCAGGTACAGGCCCTGGTGGCGGTCGCCGGTGAGCGAGCCTGGCAGCTCGCGCGGCTCGCTGAAGGTCTTGCCCTCGTCGTCGGAGAAGATCACAAAGCTGTTGCGACGCCGCGCATTCTCGCGCAGCAGCACGGCAAGCTGGCGGCCGTCGGGGCTGCGGAAGATCCCCGGCTCGCACAGATGAACGTCTTCGCGCGCCAGCACCGTCTGCGGCGGCTGCCACGTCAGGCCGCCGTCGGTGCTGAAGGTCTTCAGCAGCGTCATCGTGTTGGTGTGCGCGCCGCCTGCTTTGATGAAGCGGCCGTCGTCATGGAACATCGCCAGATAGTTGCCCGGTGTCTTGAGCGGCACACAGTCCGACATCGCCGTGATGCCCCCCCACTCGCCCAAGGGCTCGATCTCGCCCCAGGTGGCGCCGTCGTCTTCGCTGACGGCCATCCGCAACGGATACAGCGCCGAGAACATGATCAGCCGCTTCTTGCCCGCGGCGTCGACGACGGGATAGATCGTCGGCACTTCGACGCTGGTAGCCCAGCTTGCCGGCGTGGGCAGGCGGTCGGACCACGTCTTGCCGCCGTCGGTGCTCTTCTTCATGACGATGGCTCCGCGCCCATGGCCCTTGGGATATACGGCGATGATCGTGCGACCGTCGTCGAGCAGCACCGTCGTGGGATGACCGAGGTACTGCCCGGCCTCACGGTCGACAACGACCTGCATGTCTTTGCGCCGATCCAGATCGACGATCGGAATCGAGAAACCGCGGCGAACGCTGCTCATATCGTTCTCCTGATAGTGGTGAGTTGTGCGTTGTGAGTGGTGAGAGAACGCAATCACAACACACGACTCACAGCTCTCTATTTGTGCGGAAAGTCTTTATCCACTTTGGCGGCCGAAAGTTCCGCCAAAAATGCGGCGACCCTATCGACCACGATCTTGAGGTATGCATTGCCCTTGTCGGCCGAGGCGCCGGTCGGGTCGCCGGCGGCGCAGTGGTCGTTGAGCTGCGAAAACCGCCGGCTGGTGCGGGCGTAGCCTTTGCGCAGGCCTTCCAGAGCGAAGGGCGCGGCCGTGCCGCTGCCGGCGTTTTCCGCCTCGACCAGTTCGGGGAACAGCGCCATCGCCACGGAGGTCTCCATCTGGCCGGCATGGTCGTCAGGGCGGTCGAAGATCTCACTGTAGCGATCAGCGCCAACCTTCCACCAGTCGCAGATGAACACGTGCGTCTCCAGGTCGCACTGCACCTGGCGGCACAGCGGCGTGAAGTCGTTGCCGCCGTGGCCGTTGACGATGACGAACTTGACGATCCCGTGGCGCAGGCATGAGACGATCACCTCGCGCACGATCGCATCGAGGGTCTGCTGGCTGACGTGCATCGCCAGAGGAAAGTCCATCAGGTTGCAGTCCACGCCGAAGGGGATCGGCGGCAGGCACAGGACCTTGCCCCCGCCCGCCCACGCGCGGCGGCAGCTTTCTCGCGCCACCCACGTCGTGTGGCGAACATCCTGCCCGTAAGGCAAGTGCCGGTTGTGCGGCTCGATAGCGCCGGTGGGCAGCACCGCTACCTCATAATGCTGCTTGGCGGCACGACCCAGATTTGTCGCCGTCAGGTCCCATTCTTCAATTTGCACGTTGGTCATATTGCACCGTTGGAGTGGTAGCCAGTAGCCCGTAGCCGGCAGCCAGTAAAAACAATAGCAGGTTGTTGTTCCTGGCTACTGGCTACCGGCTACTGCTTCTTCACCACATTCTGCGGTTTGCCAGCCAGGAATGCCCGCACGTTCTCGACGACTACGTTGATGAGCCGCTGGCGGGCTTCTTTCGTCGCCCAGGCGATATGCGGGGTGACGTAGCAGTTCCGCACGCCAATCAACACGCTGCCATCGCGGGGCGGCTCGATGCTCAGCACGTCCAACCCTGCCCCCGCGATGCGCCCGACGTCGAGCGCCGCAGCCAGGGCGGGCTCGTCGACCACGCCGCCGCGGCTGGTGTTGATCAGAAAGGCCGAGGGCTTCATCGTCTCCAGGCGCCTCGCGTTGACCATGCCCCGCGTCTGATCCGTCAGCGGGCAGTGGAGCGACACGACGTCGCTGTCGGCGAAGATTCGCTCGAGGTCCACGAATGTCACGCCTGCGGCCTCCCGCGAGCTGCGCGTGTACACGAGCACGTTCATGCGCATCGCGGCGGCGATCCTCGCGACAGCCTGTCCGATCTGCCCGAAGCCGACGATGCCCATCGTCTTGCCGGCCAGTTCCACCAGCGGGAACTCGCTGTAGCAGAAGTCGGGGTTCCTCGCCCACTGCCCGGCCCGCACGCCCAGGGCATGCTCGGCGGCGTGAAAGGTCAGGTTCAGCAGATGGGCGAAGACCATCTCGGCGACCGACTGCGTGCTGTAAGCCGGGACGTTGCAGACGACGATCCCGCGCCGTGCGGCCGCGGCAGAGTCGACGGCGTCGGTCCCGGTCGAGAGCAGGCCGATATACCGGGCCTTGGGCAACCGGTGGATGACGTCGGCTGGCAGCAGGGTCTTGTTGGTCAGCACGATCTCGGCGCCGGCTGCGCGCTCGACGGTCAGTTCGGCCGGCGTGCGGTCGTAAATTTCGCAGCAGCCCATCGCCTGCAGGGGCTCCCACGAGAGGTCGCCCGGGTTGGTCGCATAGGCATCGAGGATGACGATCTTCATGGTCTTTCTTCCGCTGAGGCAAGGAGAATACCCCCGCCGCCGGGCGGCGTCCAGCGCCGGAACTTTTCATTTGGCCGCTGAGGAGGTCGAGGATCAGCCAATCACAAATCCGCAATCGGTTGCGGCCGAAGGCCGCGCTGTGCTCTTCTCGATTTCCCCGGCCTGTTCTTCCCTCAGCGACCTCAGCGGCCCAGGAACACTCCTATGCCATTTCTGGTATTCGTCGTTCCATAATTAAGTGAGTTGGCATTTTTCCCGATGACGGCAGTAGCGTGTCGCACGAGACGCGAAAGGCGCGGATTTAATGACTGGCACGATTGCACACCAATCCATGCTGCATGGTTGCGCTTTGCCGGAAGGCCTGGAAGATGACTGAGTTCCTGCTCTCCCAGCTCGATTTCATTTATTTGCTTTGTGGCCTGGGCTTCCTGTTGCTGGGGGTCGTGTGCCTGGCCTTGGGGCGCAGAGACGGAATCTCCTGGCAGTGGCTGGGGCTGTTCGGGATGTTCCACTGCGCCAACGAGTGGATGGAACTGCTGGCGATCAGCCTTGGGGACAGCCCATTGTTCAGCGGCCTTCGGGTGACGCTGATGGCCTTGTCATTTGTCTTTCTGCTGGAATTTGCGAGGTCGGGCCTGGCGTCGCTGCAGGGCAGGGCACCGGGGGTGTGGGTCTTTCTGCCGCTGCTGGCGGTCGGTGCATCGGGTTGGACCAGCGGCGGCTGGACGGGGATCAACGTCGGTTTGCGTGCCGCGACGGGCCTGATCGGCGGCGCGGCCGCGGCGTGGGTGCTGTGGGCCTCTTCCCATCGTGCGGCGCCGCGACAGGCGGCATGGCTGCGCATCTGCGCTGCGGGCATGGGCGCCTACGCGATCGCGACAGGGCTCGTGACTCCGCAGGCGCCGGTTTTTCTGGGGGCGGTGCTGAATCATCACTGGTTTCTCGACGCTACGGGCCTGCCCATCCAGGTGATACGCACGGTCCTGGCCGTGGTGATGACGGTGGGTCTGTGGCGTTACAGCACCCCTGCGCCCGCCGCCCAAGGCGCCGCCGGATCCCTATGCGCCCTGCCCCTTCGGGCGCCGCTGTTCCTGTTGGGGATCCTCGCTGCAGGGTGGATCGCCACGGTCTTCGTCGGCAATCACGCCGATTCTCAGCTTCGCGGCAGCGTCGTGGCCCGGGCGATGGCCGGGGCTGCGGCAGTCTCGCCCGAACAGGTCGACGCTATCAAGGGCTCCAAGGCAGACGAGAAGACTGTTACATACCGCCAGTTGAAGGAGCGGATGATTGCCCTCCGCGCCTCCAGCCAGGACGTGCGCTTCGTCTATCTGACGCGCAAGGTCAACGGCAAGATCATGTTCCTGGTCGAATCAGAGAGCGATGACTCTCTGGATCATTCCCCCTGCGGGTCCGTCTATGAAGACGCCAGTCCCGGGTTTTACAAGATGTTCAGCTATGGCCAGGCCATGGCCGAAGGCCCGTATCCGGACAAATGGGGAATCTGGGTCAGCGGGCTGGCGCCGCTGCGCGACGCGAAGACGCATCGGGTGATCGGGGCGCTGGGCATGGACATCGCGGCCGACCGCTGGGCGCGCGAGATCGCCATCGAGCGCCTGGGGCCTATCAGCATCACCTGCCTGGTCGGCATCCTTGTGCTCGGGTCGTACGTCGTCAATGCCCGCCTGCGCGAGTCGGCACAGGTCCTGCTCGAGTCGCAGCAGCAATACCGCTGCCTGGTCGAAGGCTCGCCCAACACCGTGCAGCTCTTCGACAACGAGGGGCGGTACCTCACCGTCAATCGGCCCGGCCTGGCGACCATGGGCTGCGAATTGTCGGATCTGATCGGCCGCCCTTACGTGGACGTGTGGCCGCCGCAAAGCCGTCCGCTCGTCCAGGCCGCAGTCGCCGAGGTGCTCGCCGGACGTCGCGGGGAGTTCGAGGCCCCCTTCCGCCGCGCCGACGGCTTCGAGATCATCTGGCAGGTCACGCTGACGCCCACCTCGCAGCAGGGGCAGCGCGTCAGCCAGTTCGTGGGCGTCTGCAGCGACATCACCGCTCGCAAACGCACCGAAGAATTGCTCCGCCATCGCGACCGCCTGCTGGCGGCGGTCTCCGAGGCCACCGCCGCGCTGCTGAGCGTCACCGATTTGTCCCTGAGCGTGCAGCAGTCGCTCCAGACCGTCGGGCGCGCCGCCGGCGTCGACCGCGTCTACGTGTTTGAAAACCACGACGAAACCGCGGGCGGCCGCCACCTCATGAGCCAGCGCTACGAGTGGGCCAGCGAGGTCGTCACGCCGGAGATCGACAATCCCGAGTTGCAGGACCTGCCCTACGACACGATGTCGCCGACATGGTACGACGAATTGGCGTCAGGCACTCCCATCGTGGGATTGGTGCAGAACCTGCCCCAGCCGCTTCGCGACCTGCTCCAGTCGCAGGGGATCGTGTCGATCCTGCTGCTGCCGATCATGGTCGACGGGGGATTCTGGGGATTCATCGGCTTCGACGACTGCCACTGCCGGCGCCGCTGGGACGACTCGGAGTCGACGATTCTGGCGACCCTGGGCAGCGCCATCGGCGGGGCGATCACGCGGCGCCGCGCGGAAATGGCGCTGGACGAGGCGCGCCGGCGCGCCGAGGCGGCGGCCTGGAAAGAATCCGTCGCCAATGCCGCCAAGAGCGATTTCCTGGCCCGCATGAGCCACGAGATCCGCACGCCGATGAACGGCGTGGTGGGCATGACCGACCTGCTGGCGCGCACCACGCTGACCGACCAGCAGCGGCGATATGCCCGCATCGTCAAGAGTTCGGCCCTGTCGCTGCTGACGATCATCAACGACGTGCTGGACTTCTCGAAGATCGAAGCGGGCAAGCTGGAGCTTCACAGCAGCGAGTTCGACCTGCGGACCATCGTCGAGGACACGGTAGAGATGTTCGCCCAGAGGGCCGACCAGAAAGGCCTGGAGCTTGTCAGCCTCGTCGAGGCGCCGGTGCCCTTCAAGGTGCGCGGCGATAGCGACCGCCTGCGGCAGATCCTCGTCAACCTCATCGGCAACGCCATGAAGTTCACCGAGCGCGGCGAGATCGTCGTGCGGGCCCGCCTCGTGCGCATCAGCGGCGGCAAGGCCCAGGTACGCTTCACCATCCGCGACACCGGAGCGGGAATCTCGCCCGAGAATATCGACCGCCTCTTCAAGACCTTCTCCCAGGTCGACTCCTTCGCCACGCGAAAGCACAGCGGCACCGGACTGGGGCTGGCCATCTGCAAGCGCCTGGCCGAACTGATGGGCGGAGCGACCGGCGTCGAGAGCGAGGAAGGCAAGGGCTCGACCTTCTGGTTCACCGCGACGCTCGATACCTGCAACCAGCTCCCCCGCCATACCGTTGCAGCTTTGGCCGAACTGAGCAGGAAGCCCGTGCTGGTCGTCGACGACAACCCCTCCAGCCGCCACGCCCTGTGCGAACTGCTGGAAAGCTGGGGACTGACCGCCAAGACCAGCCCCGGCGGCGCCGAGGCCCTCGAGGCCCTGCGTCGCCACAGCGTCAGCCAGAACCCCTTCGGGATCGTCCTGGCCGATCTCCAGATGCCCGGCATCGGCGGCGAGGAGCTGCTGCAGCGGATCGTCGCCGACGCCGCCATCGCCCCGACCGTGCGCGTGCTGCTGGTGCACTCGGAGACGTCCCTCGAGGACGGCAACTATTACCGCGCCGCCCACGCCTGCGTCTTCAAGCCCGTTCACCAGTCGCGCCTGTTCGACGAGATCGTCCAGGCCGTCGCACGCTCCAAGGGGCTTTCGGAAAGTCCCACGCGACCCGAGGCTCCGGCCGCTGCCCTGTCCGCTGCCCCGCGCGACATCTCGATCCTGCTGGCCGAGGATAACGAGGTCAACCAGGAACTGGCCGCGGAGATCCTGCGCATGGGCGGCCTGCGATGCGAGGTCGTCGCCAACGGGCGCGACGCCGTCGACCTGCTGATGAAGAAGAAATTCGACCTGGTCCTGATGGACTGCCAGATGCCCGAGATGGACGGCCTCGAGGCCACCCGCGCCATCCGCAGCAAGGAAAGCATCGGCATGGTCATGGCCCGCCGCAGCGGGCGGATCCCCATCGTGGCGTTGACCGCCAACGCCGTCAGCGGCGAACGCGATAAGTGCACTGAGGCCGGCATGGACGCTTTCATCTCCAAGCCCTTCGTGCCCGACGAACTGATCCGCCTGATCGACTCGATCGTCGCGCCGGAGACCCCGGCGACGCCCGCCCAGGCCCCCGCTCCCGCCGGGGACGGCGGCGGACCGTTCAATTTCCATGACCTGCGACAGCGATGTCTCAACAGCGTCGAGTTCATGGAAAAGATGCTGGCAAAATTTGCCGATTCCATACCGGGCGAGATGGACAAGCTCGATGCCGCCGCCGCGGCGGGCAACATGACCGAGACGCGGCGCCTCGCACATTCGATCAAGGGCGCCGCGGCCAATCTGTCGGCCCCGATGCTGCGCCAGGCGGCGCTGGCCGTCGAGCAGGCGGCCCAGGCGGGCGACGCGGCCGGAGCGGCCGCGGCGATGCCGCCGCTGAGAGAGGAACTGACACGGTGTCTGAACGCCGTTGCGGAGATCGCTACTGTGGACGGGAATAAGTAATGGGCGCGGGTCGGGAAGAAAAGAGGACACGATGAGGATCCTTATTGTTGACGACGACCAACTGTCTTTGACGCTGCTCGAAAACGCGCTGAGCCAGGCTCAGCACGAGGTCGAAACCGCCTGCAACGGGCAGGAAGCCCTGGCCAAGCTCCGCCACGGCGGGCTGCACATGGTCATCTCCGACTGGGACATGCCCGTCATGAGCGGCGAGGAGCTCTGCCGCCGCGTGCGGACCGAGGCCTTCGGCGGGTACGTCTACTTCATCATGCTCACCGCCCACGACTCGCAGGAGCACGTGGTTCAGGGGCTCGATGCCGGCGCCGACGACTTCATCGCCAAGCCCTTCAACCCCGCCGAGCTCACCGTGCGCGTCCGCGCCGGACAGCGCGTGCTGGCCCTGGAGACGCGCGACGTGGCCCTGTTCGCTATGGCCAGGCTCGCCGAGTCGCGAGACCCCGAAACCGGGCACCATCTCGAACGCGTCCGCAACTATTGCCGCACCCTGGCACAGTGCCTGCTCGAATGGGACCGCCCCGGATACCCGGTGACGGCAGGGTTCGTCCAGACCATCTATTCCACCAGCCCGCTGCACGACGTGGGCAAGATCGGCATTCCCGACTCGATCCTGCTCAAGCCCGGACGCCTCAGCGACCGCGAGTTCGCCGTCATGAAAGGCCACACCAGCCTCGGCGCCGAAACCCTCAACTCCGCCCTGGTGCAGTACCCCAGCGCCGAGTTTCTGCTGATGGCCCGCAACATCGCGGCCGCCCATCACGAACGCTTCGACGGCACGGGGTATCCGGCCGGACTCGTCGGGGAGAACATCCCGCTCTGCGCGCGGATCGTGGCGCTGGCCGACGTCTACGACGCCCTGACCTCGCGACGCGTCTACAAGAACGCCTACAGCCACGAAGTGGCCCGGTCCATCATCGTCGAGGAATCCGGCAGCCATTTCGACCCCGTGGTCGTCAAGGCGTTCCTGGAGACCGAGACCGCCTTCCTCGAATTGCGAAATCGTCTTTCGGACATCGCGGCCGCCGCCGCGTGAGGTTATCTGCCATGACTCTTGCCGCCGAACGCAAACCGCTGCTGATCATCGACGACGACCCGCTGAGCCTGGCCATGCTCGCCCACCAGGTGGCTGCCACCGGCCACGAGCCGCTGACGGCCCTGAGCGGCGCCCGCGGCCTCGAAATCCTCGTCGAACGCCAACCGCAAATCGTGATTCTCGATTGGCGCATGGCCGTGATGGACGGTCTGACCGTCTGCCGGGCGATGCGGGGCGAGCAGTCGGTGCGCTACACCTACGTCATCATGCTGACCGTCGAGTCGGACAAGGACCGCCTGGTCGAGGCCTTCGACGCCGGCGTGGACGACTTCCTGTCCAAGCCCTTTCATCCCGGCGAACTCCAGGCCCGCATCCGCGCGGGCGTGCGCATGACCGCCCTCTACGATGAACTGGTGCAGCAATCCGCCCGCGCGGCCCAGATGAACGCCGAGCTGACGGCCCTGAACGCGCGCCTGGTCGAGGCCGCCACCACCGACGAGCTGTCGGGCCTGCTCAACCGCCGCCAGGCGATGTTCCGCCTGCAGGAGCACCTGAGCCTGGCCAAGCGGTACATGGAACCGTTCGCCTGTGCGATGCTCGACCTGGATCATTTCAAGGGCGTCAACGACAGGTATGGCCACGTCCGCGGCGACCAGGTGCTCCAGACCGTCGCGGCGGCGCTGGGGGCCACCGCCCGCGGCACCGACACCGTCTACCGCCTCGGCGGCGAGGAGTTCATGATCCTCCTGCCCCGCCAGAACGCCAACCAGGCCATGATCTGCGCCGAACGATGCCGCGCCAACGTCGAGGCCCTGAGGTTCGGATTCGCCCCAGACTTCCGCGTGACGATCAGCATCGGCGTCACCCAGTACGCCCCCGGGATGGCCGAGCCCGACGACGTGCTCCGCGCCGCCGACACCGCACTGTATGAAGCCAAGCGACTCGGACGCAACCGAGCCATCGTCGCCACCGCCGCCGCCTAGTAGCACGGGCGTCTCGCCCATGTTCTCTGCGTGGCATGGGCGTCTCGCCCATGTTCTCTGCGTGGCATGGGCGTCTCGCCCATGTTCTCTGCGTGGCATGGGCGTCTCGCCCATGCTCTCTGCGTGGCATGGGCGTCTCGCCCATTGCTCCCGCCTTGACACCACCGCCGGGACCGCTACACTCATCGCCTGCTCCAGCAATGAGAGGAACGCCCCATGAGCGATTGCATCGTACCGTCCCCGCGTCAGCTTGAGTTCCACAACTGGGAGCTTGGCCTGTTCCTGCACTTCGGAGTGCGGACCTTCAACGAAGGACACCTCGACTGGGACGACAAACCCATGTCGGCCGACAGCTTCATGCCCACGCAGTTCGATCCCCGCCAATGGGCCGCAGTGGCCAGACAGGCCGGCATGAAGTACGCCGTCCTGACGGCCAAGCACCACGACGGCTTCGCCAACTGGCCCTCGAAGTGTACCGAGTTTTCCGTCGCCTCCAGCCCGTGGAAGAACGGGCGCGGCGACGTGATCGCCGAGTACATGGAAGCGTTCCGCGCGGAGGGCCTGGCCGCGGGCTTGTACTACTCGCCCGCACAATGGACCGGCGGCAAGTTCAAGACCGACCCCAAGGCCTACGATGATTTCTTCCTCAAGCAGGCCAGCGAGCTGATGGGCGGGCAGTACGGGCAGATCGACCTGGTGTGGTTCGACGGCTGCGGCAGCGACGGCCACCAGTACGATTGGCCGCGCCTGATCGGCGAGATGCGCCGCATGCAGCCCAATATGCTGATCTTCAACATGGGCGACCCGGACATGCGCTGGATCGGCAACGAGGAGGGCTTCGCGCCGCTGCCGGTGTGGAACACGCTCAATCTCCAGGACGTCCCCGGCGACCCGACGATGCGCCTGGCGGGCAACGAATTACGCTATCTGCCCGCCGAGTGCGACTGCCGCCTGCGCGGGTACAACTGGTTCTACAGCGACAAGGACGAGCACACCGTCAAACCCCTCGACGTGCTGATGGGCATGTACTACTGCTCGGTCGGACGCGGGTGCAATCTGCTGATCAACGTCGGACCCGACCGCCGCGGCCTGCTGCCCGACGCCGATGCCAACCGGCTGATCGAGTTCGGCGCGGAAGTGCGCCGCCGCTTCGGCAAGCCCGTCGCCACGCTCAAGGATTTCGAGCAGACTGAGCCGAACGTCTGGTCGTACAAGATCAACGGGCTGGTGGACGTCGATCACGCGATCATCCAGGAAGACCTCACGCACGGCCAGCACGTCAAACGCTTCCGCATCGAGTTCCCCGTCCCGCCGGGCATCCCGCTCTACGAAGGCCATACCATCGGCCACAAGGCCATCTGCCAGTTCCCGCTCGTGCGGCGCAACAAGATGATCTTCCGCGTGCTCGAGGCCGACGGCCCCGTGCGGCTGCGCACTCTCGAACTGCACGATAGTCGTATGAAGCAGTTGTGAGTGGTGAGTGGTGCGGGTGCCGTGGCGGGAGGACCCGAAGGGTCCGACAGCCACGATCCCTGAGGGCGGTTCTGTCGTGGCTGTCGGGCTAAAGCCCTTCCCGCCACGGCACCCGAGCTTTTCCCTCCTCGTCCTCGTCCTCGTCGTCGTCCTCGGTCTTTAGGTTTTTGAGGAGAGAAGAAATGAAAGTCGCAGCCATCACCGGTCCCAGGCAATGCAGCCTGGTTGACAAACCCGATCCCAAGCCTGCCGGTGATATCGTCGTCGTGAAGGTCCACGCGGCCCCCATGTGTACCGAGTACAAGGCTTACGCCGCCGGATGGGGCGGCGACTGCCTCGGTCATGAGGCCGCCGGCGAAGTCGTGCAGGTCGCACAACCCGGCCGCGTCAGCGTCGGCGATCGCGTCGTCGTCATGCCGCTGTCGCCCTGTGGGACGTGCCCGCACTGCCTGGCCGGGCAGTACATCCACTGCCAGAAGGGGATCGACCCGGTCGCCCTGACCGGCTCGGGCGCCGGCAACGCCACATACGCCCAGTACCTGCTCAAGAGCGACTGGATGCTCCTGCCGATCCCCGAGGGCATCAGCTACGACCATGCCTCGATGGCCTGTTGCGGACTGGGCCCGACGTTCGGCGCGATGCAGCGCATGAACGCCGGCGCCTTCGACACGGTGCTGATCACCGGCCTGGGTCCGGTCGGACTGGGCGGCGTGATTAACGCCGTCTATCGCGGGGCCAAGGTCATCGCCGTCGACACCAACGCCTACCGCGGCGAACTGGCCAAGAAGCTCGGCGCGGCGGCCGTCGTCGATCCGTCGAAGGAGGACGCCCTGCAGCAGATCCTCGACCTCAGTGGCGGCGGGATCGACAAGGCCGTCGACTGCTCGGGCGTGCCGGCGGCCCAGCGCCTCATGATCGACGCCCTCAAACGCCGCGGCGAGGCATGCTTCGTCGGCGAGGCCGGCGACCTGACCATCGCCGTCAGCAACGACATGATCCGCAAGGGCATCAGCCTGCACGGCCAGTGGCACTGGAGCATGGCCGACGCCCCGCTGATGATGAAACTCATCGCCGACAGCACCGACAAGCTCAACACGCTCATCACCCACACCTTCCCGATGTCCGAGGCAGGCAAGGCGTGGGAACTGCAGTTGACCGGCCGGTGCGGAAAGATCGTGCTGCACCCCTGGTAACGAGTCGCCATGGACGTGCGGTAGGGATGAATGGATGGATGGATGGATGTTGTTCGTCCTCGTCGTCGTCCTCGTCGTCGGTTCTTTCTTCTTCTTTAAGGAAGTATCAATGTACAAAGCAGCCATAATCGGATGCGGCGGGCGCGCCCGCGACCATGTCCGCGCGTACGAGACCATCTCCAACGCCAAGGTCGTCGCCTGCTGCGCCCCCACTGCCAATCGCCGCGACGCCTTCGCGAAAGATTTCGGCATCAAGGCCTATGCAGACGCTGCCGAGATGATCGCCAAAGAGAAGCCCGACATCGTCCACATCGTCACGTGGCCGAACATCCGCGTCGAGATGATGACCATCGTCTCCGATGGCAACGTCCCCTTGTGTACCGTTGAAAAACCCGTCGCCACGGCAGTGCCCGACTGGCGGGCTCTGTGCGAACTCGAGGCCCGGACCAAGACCAAGTTCGCCGTCTGCCACCAGACGCGATGGAACGAGCATCTGGAGAGTTGCCGCCAAGCCGTCGCCAGCGGGCGACTGGGCAAACCCCTGCACGTGCACCTCTCAGCCGGGATGAACATCGCCGGACAGGGCACGCACACGCTTAACTACGGTCTGAGCCTGGTGGGCGACCCAGCCGTGACGGAAGTCTTCGGCAACGCCTGGGGCTGGGACATACACGACACCGGCCACCCCGCCCCGCAGGCAACCGTTGCGCAGCTCTCGCTGGAAAACGGCATCAAGGCCCTGTGGACCAGCGGGCCGGTCAGCCCCGTCTGCCGCGACCCCAACACGACCTACCAGCACGTGCGCGGCGGGGCGTACTGCGAGGGCGGCCGCGTCGAATGGCAGCAGTTCGGCAAGTGGGAAATCGTCGCCGGCAACAAGAGCGAAAGCGGCCTGTGCTACGTCGACGGCGCCCAGTTCGGCGCCAACTGGATCGTCGAGCAGACGGCGTTCCACAAGGCCATGTTCGCCTGGATCGAGACCGGCACGCCGGCCGGGACGAACCTCAAGCGTTCGCTGCACGAGTGGGCGGTGGTGCTGGCGCTGTACCAAAGCGCCCTGGAGCGCCGCCCCATCGCAATGAACACCTTCGACCCGCCCGCCGACCTGGTCGAGCGGTACAAGCGGACTCTCGGTTGACTGGTTGACTCGTTAACTGGTTAACTGGGAACAACAAGAAGGTTCTGACGAGTTAACGAGATAACCAATTAACCAGTTAACCAAGTAACGAGGTTCCACCATGAAGCCCATGAACACCGATTGGTTCTCCGCCGCCAAGTGGGGCGTGTTCTGCCATTACTCGCCCGAACCGGGCTTTGCCTCCTGGAATGAGCAGATCGACAAGTTCGACGTGACCACGCTCGTCAAGCAGCTTGTCGCCGCGCAGGCAAAGTATTTCTTCATCACGCTCACGCACGGGCACGGCAAGTTCATGGGCCCCTGCCGCTCGCTCGATGAGCTCCTGGAGACATCCCCCGCCGAAAGCTACTGCTCGAAGCGAGACCTGATTGCCGACATCGCCGACGCGCTGGCCCCGCACGAAATCCGCGTGATGGCGTACATTCCCGCCTGCGGAGTCGGCGACGCGTACATGCTCAAGAAGCTCCGCTGGATCGACGGCCAGACGCTCGGCTGGGGCGTCGAGGGCAACACCGTCCGCCCCGGCCGCCGGCCCGTGGAGTTCATGCGCAACTGGGAAGCCGTTATCCGCGAGTTCTCCCTGCGCTGGGGCAAGAAGGTACACGGTTGGTGGGTCGACGCCTGCTACTGGCCCGAGCACATCTACCGCAGCGACGCCGAGCCCAATTACAGGAGCCTCGTGTCCGCCCTCAAGGCCGGCAACCCGGATTCGATCGTCGCCCTGAACGGCGGCCTCGAAACGCCCATCCTCACCCACAGCGAGTACGAAGATTTCACCGCCGGCGAAGTCGGCCACCTGCTGCCGCTGGGCACGCGGATGACCGACGGCCAACTCCGCCAGGTAACCCGCTTCATCGACGGCACTCAGTACCACATCCTGACGCACATCGGGTCGTTCTGGGGCCGCTCCCCTCTGCGCTTCCCCGTAGAGCTGGTCATCGGCTATACCAAATATCTCAACGACCGCGGCGCCGTGATCACATGGGACACCGGCATCGAACCCAACGGCCATCTGCAAGCCGACGCGCTGGAGCAACTCGTGGCGCTGGGCAAAGCAACGCGGTAAGGCGGTAGCCGGCAACCTGTAGCCCGTAGCCGGGAAAGGCCACGAAGACGAAATGAGCGCGTCATTCGTGACATTCGGTGGACGCAGCCTCCCCGATCACTGCCTGGGCTTGAACACCTTCTCGTCGAGGACCTTGAGGTCCTTGATGTCGGCAGCGGCGTTTCCGCCGCAGGCGAGCACCTTCATCGTCATGGCCGAGGGCGTCACGTCGAAGACGCAGAAGTGCCGCGTGGACACGTAGCCCACCCACTCCCCGCCGTCGGGGCGGACGACCTTGCCCCACGCCGCGCGAGCATTGGCGTTGGGCCCGGGGCCGAAGGGGTTCTGCCCGATGCGCCCGTCCCACTTGTGCCAGCTCGCCGCGCCGATGGCGCCGGTGACGATCTGCGTGACGCCCTTGTCCGGCGTCGGCTCGATGCGCTCGTAGTCCGGGTCCCAACTGCACAGCATCAGCGAGGCCTTGTGCTTGCCCAGCAGCGGCAGCACGACGTTGCGCGTCTGGAGGTGGGCGGGAAAAGCCTTCTTGGAGTTGATGCCCGAGGAATAGGCCGGGTACCCGTCCAACACGACGATGAACTTCTCCTTGGCGCTGCTGAGCTCCTTCTCCAGCCACACGTAATTGCCATTGCCTACTTTCCAGTCCTCGTTGCCGTCGACGCCGATAAACCGCACCGGCCCGATCACCTTCGACCAGTTATGCGCGTACCCGTCCGGCGCGGGCGTATAGTGCAGTTCGTTGAAGATGCCCGTGAAGTCGCGGTTGCACGGCGTGACAAGCTGCGGAACCGCCGCGAACAGGTCGCCCGCCGGGCCGGTGTAGTACTTCTCCCAGTTGAAGGTCCACGGGCTCTGCTCCATCGTGTTGCCGGAGTTGACCAGCAGCGCCGGGGCGGCCTTGAGGACCAGCTTGGAGTTGGCGGCCCAGATATCAACGCCGCGCGAATGCCCCCCCACGTTGCCAAAAGCCACGAAGCGGAAGCTGTCCCCGGCCGGCAGCGTCGCGGTGAAGGGCCCGCGCTTCGTCTCGTGCGCGCCGACTTTCGCCGTCAGCGTGTACGTGACCTTCCGCGTGCCCTTGGGAATCTCGATCTTGACGCGATGCCAGATCTTGTTCTTGCTCACGGCCGTCACTGCCGCGCCGGCCGGTTCCACAGGCGTCGCCTCGACCGTCAGGTCGGCCTGAATCTGCGTGCGGCAGGCCAGCGTGAAGTATGCATCGCCGCAGTCGCCCAGGATCGGGCCGTTGTAGATTTCCGTCGGCTGCGCCTCGGCCATAATCATCTTGACGTCGAGCTTCTTGACCGGCGCCTGCGAGCCGGCGTATGCCGCTCCGCCCCAGTACGTGTACACGTGGCCGGACATCTCGATGGTGTTCTTGCCTTGCTTGAGCTCCGTCAGCAGCGGCAGCCAGAAGTACAGCAGCGGGCCGTGCGCGATGGGCACCTCTTTGTCGTTGACCTTGACGACGGCGTCGAGCAGCGTCGGGGTGAAGCCCAGGTCCTTCCAGTACCCGCCGCTGGCGGCGATCAGGTCGCCGGTGCAGATCGAGGCTCGCGGCGCCGCGGCGTATTCATGCTCCTCGAAGATCCGCACCCACAGGCCGGCGACCTTCGACGGGTCGGCGATCTCGAACGCCCCCTTCCACGCGTAGGGATACTTGGGCTCGTGGCCGGTCGGCGCGACCCCCGCCCGCGGCGCGGGCTGCGGCTGATCGGAGAACGTCTTGCCACCGTCTTTGCTGTACTGCCAGGTAGCCGCCACGGGCGAGACCTTGATGTTCTCAAACGGCCCGCCCCGCTCCTCGGCGGACGCGGTGCCCGCTACGCCAAGAACCATCCCCAAAGCAAGAACGCCCGCAATCGTCCGGCCGATACGCGTATGCATGCTGAGGTTCCTTTCCATGTGCCTCATATAACCCCCCACCAGCGACCAAAGTTCGGGAGAACTTTCACCACAAAGGCACGAGAACACCAGGGGGTACTGGGAAAGAAGAAGGGTGAGCTCTCTGAAATCCCGGGATTGCAGATGGAGACGGGGTTCTGAAATACATTCATCGTCTGTGGTAGCATTAGCGGCCGGATTGCTGTGGTCGCACGGGAGGCGGGGGCTTAGAATCTATTGGGCTCGCGTCGTACTGTGGGAGACTCCAATGCTTGAAGTGTTCCTGATGGTCGTTCTGTGCGTCGTGATGGGCAAGGTGGCGGCGATGATGCTGATCCGCAGGTGAGACCGGTAGGGTCCCACCAGCGGGCGCGGCAGGAGAGCGTGCGATGAATTCTCAAGCGACCAAGCGAGGGGCCGATTTCTCCGAGCTGCTGCGCGCGCAGCTCTGGAGGGGCGAGCGTCTCCGCGTGACGGCGGCATTGGCGCTGCTGGTGACGCTGGCGGTGGTGGTGCTGGCTCGCGACCTGTTCGCCGGGCGTTACGAGCTGATCTCGTCGGGGATCGGTCTGGCGACGCTGGGGGCGATGGTGGCGGTCGAGTCGATCTGGTTCCTGATCCTGCGGCGGGTGCGTCGCGGGTCGGGGACGCTGATGGGCGCGTTGGTCGCCGCGGGGACAGTGATCGAGGCGAACTTCCCGACCATCGGGATCGTGCTGATGACAGCCAACCCCGCCGTCGGACCCTACCGCGCCCTGGCCACGCCGATGGTGACGCTGTATTTCCTGTTCATCATCCTGTCGGCGCTTCGCGTGCGTCCGGGGATCTGCATCCTCTCGGGCCTGGCGGCGTCGGGGGGTTACCTGGCCATCACGCTGGCGACGCACGCGATGTTCCCGCCGCCTCCGTCGGCCCTGCCGCAGGGGCTGTGGTTCAGCATGACCGCGGCGATGATGATGCTGCTGGCCGGGCTCCTCAGCGCGGTGGTGTCGCGACAGGTGTTGCTCAGCGCCTCGCACGCCATCGAGGCCTCGCTGAGCCGGCAGAAGCTCGAGGCCGACATGACCGTCGCGGCCGAAATCCAGAGGAACCTGCTGCCGGAGCGGTCCCCGCGGGCGCAGGGCTTCGACGTGGCGGGGCGGTCGATCCCGGCCGGCCAGACCGGCGGCGACTCCTTCGACTGGCTGACGCTGGAGGACGGTCGCACGGTGGTGACGCTGGCCGACGTGACCGGCCACGGGATCGGCCCGGCGCTGCTGGCGGCGAACCTGCATGCCTACGTGCACGCGATCTTCACCTCGCCCGGCGGCGCCGGCGAGTGGGTGGCCCGCCTGAACCAGTCCATCGGCGCCAGCCTGAGCGAGGGGCGGTTCGTGACGTTCGCCACGGCCGTGCTGCACCCGCCGACCGCGGCGGTCGAGCTGCTCTCGGCAGGGCACGGGCCGATCCTGCTCTACCGCGCCGCGCAGGGGGAGGTGTCGGAGTTGACCGCCCACGGCGTGCCGCTGGGCGTGCTTGCCGAGGCGGCCTTCGACGAACCCACGCGCCTGCAGATGGGCCGCGGCGACGTGCTGGTGTTGATCACCGACGGATTCGTCGAGCAGGTCAACGCCGCCGGCGAGCAGTACGGGTCCGACCGGCTCAAGGACTCGCTCCTGCGCTGGGCCTCACGCGACTCGGGCGAGATCATCGCCGCCCTCTACGCCGACGTGCAGGCCTTCGCCGCGGCCGTCCCCCAGGCCGACGACCTGACCGTAACCGTCATCCGCCGCACAAACTGACGCGGCCTGGCAAGCAATCCACCCATCCATTCATCCATCCCATCCATCCGCCCCCCCTCCCCCACCCATTTCCCGTGTTAAGGGGTTCAAAGCACTATAATTACGTCGCGACGGCGAGCCGGGGCGGGCGGGGCTCCAAGAATCTTGTTGCATTGAAGAGCCCTAGAGTCGAAAATCTCTCCCCGCATG
The DNA here is from genome assembly GCA_021371965.1 of Planctomycetaceae bacterium. The sequence continues at coordinate 11,511 of JAJFVE010000050.1, read as the reverse complement.
GCCGGATAACGGCAGGGGCTTTGGGCTTGCCCCGAGGGGCCGCCGGCCAAACCTCACCGACAACCGAAACCTGAGCCGCCCGGATATGGACTTGCCCATCCGGTGCGGTTGACGCAAAAGGCCAGTGGAGCCCGCCGGATGGGCCCCGCAGCTGGGTTTATAGCCGGAACCAATGAGCATACACCACCGCTGGGATCTGTTGCGGCGTGGGTTAGCCATCGCGGCCATCGTTTTGGCCGTCGCCGGCGATCATCTCGCATTGGCCCAGCAGGCCGAGCCCATCCAGAATGACGCGGTCCTGGAAGGCAAGGAAATCATCCCCTTCGTGGACGACGGCGAAAACGGCTCGATCGTCCTGGGCGGGTTCCGCCTGGTCGTCGGCGACCACACCCTGAGCGGGCGCGACGCCGTCGTCTGGGTGCGCACCGCCACCGAGGGCAACGTCGAGAAGCACGCGTTCATCATCTACGTCGAGGGCGACGTCCAGGTCAACGAGCCCGGCGGCATCACCCGCGACAAGATCATGCTCACCGTGCTCCAGAACGTCGGCCGCTTTACCACCAAGGGCACGCCTACCATGCGGCCTGACGTGAAGAAGACCCCGCTGTACCTGCGGGCGACGGCCGCACGCGAAGACAGCGCCGCCCGCGAGGCGGCGCTGGGGGGCAAGTCTCCCGTCGACCGCACTCCCCCGCCGCTGATCCAGGACGAGAAGGCCCCGCCCCAGGCCAGGCGCAGCGCGGAAGACAAACGCCCGCCCGCGCCCGCCCCGGCGGGTCGCGAAGCGCCGCCGGCCCCGCCGCAGCAGGGCGCCGAGGTCGTCAAGCCCGCGCCCGCACAAGGCCAGGCCCCCCGTGCCGTGCCCCGGATCGCCGCCACCGGTCCGGCCAATATGCCCAAGCAGCCGGTGCACTTCTACGCCAAGAGCCTCACCTCCGTCCTGCTCAAGGACAACCGGCGCATGACCGTGGCCCGCGGCGATGTGTACATCGCCCAGGGCAACCCCGACTCTGCGATGTTCCTGGAGTTGCAGTCGAACGCGGCCGTCATCATCTCGCGCATCTACGGTCCGGAAGGCCCGCCGCAGAAAGAGGCCGCTCATCCGGGCAGCCCGAAGGTTTCGCCGACGGCCCGCGAGGGCATCGAGGGCGTGTACCTCGAGGGCGACGTGACGATGTCTCGCGGGAACCGGTTCATGCGCGGGGAGACGGCGTACTACGACTTTACCTCGGACCGGGCGATCATTCCCAACGTGGTCTTCCGCACGATCCAGCAGCAGCGCAACATCCCGATCTACGTCCGGGCCGGCGAGATGCGGATGCTGTCCTCGCGCGAGATGCTGTTCAAAGACGCCCGCGTCTCGACCAGCGACTTCTACACCCCCACCTATCACATGGGCGCCCGCCGCGTGTACATGCTCGACACGACGCCCTATGACGACAAAGGCCAGGCCCTGGGCGAGCAGCGGTTCCTGACCAAGATGGAAGACTCCTCCTTCTCCGTCCGCGGCGTGCCGCTGCTGTACTGGCCGTACATGCAGAGCGAAGCCGAGCGCAGCAGCACCGCCCTGCGGCGGGTGAATATCGGCCGCGACAAACAGTTCGGCTTCGGGCTCGAAACGCAGTGGCACCTGTTCCGCATGCTGGGCCTGATCGAGCCGGAGGGGCTCGACGCGATGTTCAACTTCAACATCTATCAGAAGGAAATCACCATCGGGGCCGAGTGGGAGTACGACCGCCCCACCTTCAGCGGATACGGCATGGCGTTCGGGACCTTCACCAAGAATCTCGAGCAGGATTTCGGGACCGAGAACGAGAACATCGAGGCCCAGTCGCTGCGCGGGCGGCTGCTCGAGCGCCACAAGCAGACGCTGCCCGATGGGTGGCTGGGGCAGTTTGAAATCGACTGGCTCAGCGACCGCAACTACTACCTGGCCGAGTTCCCCGACGACTTCTACGCCGGCAAGGAGAGCGAGACGCTGCTCTACGCCCTCAAGCAGCGCGACAACTGGGCGCTGACGGCCCTGCTCCAGGCGAGGCTCAACAAGTTCCAGACCCAGACCGAATCGTACCCCGACATGAGCTTCTACCTGCTGGGCCAGCCGCTGGCCGACGACCGCCTGACGTACTTCAGCGAGTCGCACGCCGGCGTCAAGCGCTGGCTGCCGGATGAGGACCTCGTCGGCGTCGACGGCAGCAGCGTGATGGCCCGCGGCGACACGCGGAACGAGATCAACCTGCCGCTGCGCTTCGGCAACCTCAACGCCGTGCCGTACCTGACGACGCGCTTCACCGGCTGGAGCGACGCCCCCGAGGGCGGCGAGAACTTCCGCCCGCTGCTGGAGGGCGGCTCGAAGTTCAACACGCACATCTGGTCGGTCGACCGCGACGTGCGCAGCCGTTTCTGGGACGTCAACGGCCTCAAGCACATCATCACGCCCGAGGCCGCCGTCTGGGGCACGACCACGGCCGGCGTTCGACCCGATGACCTGTTCCCGATGGACCCGGGTATCGAGACGGGCATCAGCGAAGTCAGCGGCGGGTCGTTCGCGGTAAACCAGTTGTGGCAGACCAAGCGCGGCGGCGGCAAGAACACGCCCCCCGCCACGGTCGACTGGATGCGATTGAACGTGATCGCCTCGGCCTTTAGCACCGAGACCCCTCAAGGCCCCGGCGACGGGCGATTCTTCATGTCGCGTCCTGAAAACTCCATCGGCCGCAACAACATCACCACCGATTACACGTGGTATATCTCCGACTCGACGACGTTCATGGCCGACATGAACTACGACGTCGACAGCGGCGAGATCTCCCGAAGCGGCGTGGCGCTGGCGATTCAGCGCGACCCGAGGTTGAAGTATTTCGTGGGCATGCGCACCATCGAGGCCCTTGACAGCAACGCGCTCACCGTCGGCGCCACCTACCAGATCAACCGCAAGTACAGCGCGTCGATCTTCGAGCAGTACGATTTCGGCCAGGACGAGAACAGCATCACCGGATTCACCCTGACGCGAAAGATGGAGCGGTGGAACGTGGCGTTCAACGTCCTGTGGACCGCCCGCGAGGACGACCTGACGATCATGCTGACGTTCTGGCCCGAGGGCATCCCCGAGGCCCAGTTCTCCACCGGCCGACTCAAACCCCTCAACTCCAGCAGCAAGAATTAGAGTTGGTAATCGGTAGCCGGTAGCCAGGCTGTAGCGTCGCACCCTTCCTCGGCAAAATTCCCTGGCCGCGGTGCGAAATTCGTGACGATAATAGTATTGCAGGCGAAAGCCGGCGCGGTATGATCGCGGGCGCATTTCAGGTTGCAAGCGGTAAAGGCAGTTCGTGAAGTTCACAAGATAGGCCTCGGCCCCAAGGAGTGACGGATGCTCAAAGTCACCTGCCGTAAGTGCCTGGCTGTTCTGAAGCTCAGCGACGACCGCCGCGGCAAGACGATCCGGTGCCCGGTCTGCTTCCAGGCACTGCATGTCGTGGCCGCGGCGGCGGGCTCGACAGTGATGATCCGCCACGCGTGCGTGCGATGCGGGACGGTTCTGGAGGTTCCCGATACCCACGCCGGCAAGATGCAAGAGTGTCCCACGTGCGGTACGCGGCTGATGGTGTCGGCGGCCGCGCTGAGTGGATTGGTCGGGGCGTCCGCGCGTGGGATCGCCGGGGGGCAGGGCGCGGCTGTAGGGCAGGGGCCGCAGCGGGAGCATGCCCAGGCACGTCAACTGGCGGCTCGCGACTGCGGGCAGTTGGCGATCGTTGCGGCCACGCCGTTTGAGGATCCGGAGATGATCCGCCTGTGCCGTCAGGGTCGGGACCTGATCCGCAGCGTTCAGCAGTGCAACAACCGCGTGCGCAAGCTCCGCGAGATGCTGGCCGGGATCGACCCCAAGGCCGAGCACGCCAAGTTCGTCGAGGTTCGCCAGCACCTGGCGATCATCGAGCGCAAGAGCCCCAAGATCCAGCGGGCGCTGAACAGCCTGGCCACGACGCTGGGGCAGATCATCATCGACCAGGCGCCGCAGATGCCGCAATTCCGCAAGATCCTCCAGCGCCTCCGGGAGACGCCCGTGGCGCCGGAGGCGGCCGGGGCATTGCCGCCGCCTCAGGGGCGTGCCGACGACCTGAGCGTGTCGGGCACATTGTGGTACTGCCGCATCGACGGCCAGGCGTACGGGCCCACCGACGCGGCCGGGCTGGTCACGTGGGCGCGACAGGGGAACATCAAGCTCGACGACGCCGTGCGCTCGGAAGAGATGCCGCAGTGGCTGTCGCTCAAAGACGTGCGGGATCTGCCGCCGCAAGACCAGCGCCGCTGCGCCTGGCCGGGTGAGTTCATGCAGGCCCTGGCGGCCATGCCGACTCCGTCCGACGGCGGCGCGGCCGCCGACACGCCCTCGCTCTGGCGCCACGGCGCCGACGCGCTGCGCAAGGCCGCCTCCCGAGTGGGCCTGCTCCGCAAGGAAGACGACCTGGCCGCCCATCCATCCAACGCACACGGCGCTCATTGAAGGTCCCACCACAACGAATTACCCCGGCTAGCGTCCCGTTGGGACGCATCGGAATTGGAGGCTCATACGTTCCCCGATATTCCCGGAAGAACCCTTTATTTAGTGCCTCCGCCGCGACTTTCCCCCCTCCATGACTGAGGCATTACCAACTCTCTCTGACTCTACTTGCTGACTCTACTTGCAACATGTGCGGATTTCTGCAACGATGACCGTGAATGACGTTTCGCTCGATAATTCTGGGTCTGGTTCTGGGCATGCTGCTGGCGGCCTTGTCGTACCTCAACGAATGGGGTCTGCACTTGGCGCCGCTGGCGCACAACCTCACCATGCCGGGGGTCCTGGGGCTGATGCTGCTGGGCCTGCTGGGGCTCAACCCGCTGCTACGTGTGCTGCGCCTGCGCCCGCTTCAGCGGGGCGAATGGGCCACGCTCGTCTCGCTGATGATGGTCGCCTCGGTCATCTCCGGACCGGCCCTGATGTGGCAGTTCAGCGAGATCGTCCTGCTGCCGCAGAAACAAAACCACGACTCCCCCGAGTGGCGCAGCAAGGGCCTGCTGGACTACGCCCCGCCGGGAATGCTCGTTTCGCCCGGCGGGCAATACGAGGAGACGGTAGAGGGTTTCGTCCGCGGCCGCGCGGGCGACGACTATGGCTCGCTGCTCCACATCGTGCCCTGGCAGGCGTGGAAGGGCACGTTGGCGTTCTGGATGCCGCTGGTGGCGCTGGTGTTCCTGGGGGTGACGTGCCTGGCGGTGGTGGTGCACCCGCAGTGGGCCAACAACGAGCGTCTGACCTACCCGGTGGCCACGCTGACGGGGGAACTGCTGGAAGGTCCCTCCGAGGGCGGTATCTTCCGCCAGAAGCTCTTCTGGCTGGGCGCGGGACTGGTGCTGGCCATTCTGGCCGTCAACGCGGCGTGCATCTGGGCGAGCGGGCGGCCTGAAGACGCTCTCATTCCGCTGGAGTTCAGTTTCCGCTCCGTGATGGAGCGCTTCCCGGCCCTGGGCGGCGTGCCCCGGATGGGGACGCTTCTGGCGCCACGGATTTTCTTCGTCGGGCTGGCGCTGGCGTTCCTGGTCAACAACGACGTGGCGTTTTCCGTCGGCATCAGCCACATCCTGTACGCGGTGGTGGTGCTGCTGACGGCGCACATCGGCCTGCCCTGGGGCTGGGCGGTGCTGGAGAGCCCCTTCTGGTCGTCGATGGTGATGGGCTCGTACGTGGGCATGGCGATCATGCTGCTCTACGCGGGACGGTTTTACTACTGGAACGTGCTGCGGCGGGCGTTTGGTTTTTCGGCCCGCGAGGACGTCACTGTGGCCACCGCCTGGGCCTGCCGGGCCGGTCTGCTCTGTGCGGCCGGCGGCGTATTCCTGCTTACGACGGTGGGCAGGCTGCCCCTGCCGGCGGCGATCCTGTTCGTCCTGAGCCTGGCGCTGTTGTTTCTGGTCATGACCCGCGTACACGTCGAGACCGGCGTGTTCGTGCTTCAGCCGGCGTGGTGGCCCCTCGGCGTGGCCATCGGCATTTTCGGCCTGGCGGCGCTGGGGCCCAAGGCCGTGCTGATCCTGGCGATCTTGTCAGCCGTCTTCGCGATCGACCCGCGCGTGGCGATGATGCCGGTGGTCTCGAACGTGCTGCGGCTGGGGCAGATCGAGGGCATCCGCCCGGGTCGCATGGCCGGATGGATCGCCCCGACGATCGTGCTGGCGCTGCTGATCGGGGTGCCGGCCGTCCTGATCACGCAGTATTACTTCGGTCAGAGCGGACATTTCTTCTGGGCCCCGACGGTCTCGCAGTACAGTTTCAACCTGCTGGTGCGCGAGCTGGGCAACTTCGGCGTCAAGGCCACGCCCGAGTTGGGCTTCCGGGCGGGGATGATCGCCCCAAGCGGGCAATTTCTCATCTGGGCGCTGGTCGGCCTGGGCCTGGTGGTCAGCACGGCCGTGCTGCGCCTGAGGCTGACCTGGTGGCCGATACACCCGGTCCTGTTTCTGATCTGGTGTTCGGACACGATGCGCCCGCTGGCGGCGAGTTTCCTGCTGGGGTGGATGATCAAGCAGGTGGTGATGAAGTTCGGCGGCGGCAACGCCTTCGTGCGGTTCCGTAACCTGTTCATCGGCCTGGCCGCAGGCGAGTTCCTGGCCGGGATCATCTGGGCCATCATCGGCATGTCATACTACATGTCCACGGGCAAGAACGTCCCCGAGTTCAAGATCAGCCCGTTCTGAGACGTTTCACCGCGGAGTTCGCGGAGAACGCAGAGCGAGAAAAGCGCTAAGACCGCCAGATCAATCGCTGCCCCGCCTCGTTAGCGGCGGGGCTTGCCCCGCGCGGCTTCTGCCGGGGGAAACCGCCCCGACGTCACGAAAAGGGCGGCCTTTTTCATTTGACGATTGTTTCGGGCATTTTGCTCATGCCACCGCCCGCAATGGATCCCTGCCGCCGCGAGTCGCCCCCCCTATGTCGGGCCATCGGGGCGGCATTTGCCGGGGAAGGTTGGCAGTGCCGTCAGAGTCCTGCTGCCTGGCCGAGGTTATCCCGACTCGCAGCGGCCCCATTGCGTGCTGAATCTTACCAAGAGGCCACATGTTTCTCCCCCCCAACATCCTGCCCGCCTTTTCATGGGAGACCGAAGAAGGCGGCTTGTGTTTTTGGTTCTCGCAATGATGTCACATGGCCGATGTATCTGATGGCTTTTAATAGCACAGGGAGGTGCTATGCGAACAAATACCACCGTCATCATAGCCATTGCTTGTCTGTGCGTTACCTCCTGTACAAGTCAGGATCAACCACGGGCACCGGATCTTCAAGCCAAGGCCAAGGGGCTCTGTAGCGAAGGCCGATTTGATCTTGCCGAGGCCTTGTATAAGGAAATACTCGCAGAAGATGAGAAGAAGACCGGGCCGGATGATGTATCGTTAACGCCCCTCCTGGACGAAATGGCAGGTGTTGCCGAGATCAACCGAAACCGGACTCTGGCAATCTCGCTTTATGAACGGTCGCTGTTAATCAAAGAAAAGGCCTACGGAAAAACAGATAAGAGGGTCGCTTTTGCGCTGATCCAACTTGGCAAAGCCAAGTTCCGCGATGATCAACCGGGGAAGGATGTGTGTGCATGTTTTGAACGTGCGGTAGACATTCTGGAAAAGGTGGTTCCTCCTGACCCAGTCTCGTTAAGTGCAGCGCTGGAGAAACTTGGACTTCAACATTCCAAGGATGGTAGCTTTGCAGAGGCCAAGACGGTGTTGCTGCGGTGTCTGGAAATAAGAGAGAAGTCTCTGGGGGGCCATGATTCCACCGTGACGGCGACCCTAAACAATCTTGCGATTCTGCATGAAACTCAGGGCCAGTTTGCACAGGCTGAATCCTTCTACACTAGGGCTCTCGCCGTTGAAGAAAAGGCTTTGGGCCCCGATAACGTGCTTCTGGTTGCTTGTCTGAATCATCTGGCGTACAACTACGGCCAGCAAGGTCTCGACGAAAAGGCACTCCTACTGTACCAGCGAGCACTGTTACTTTCGGAAAAGGCGTACGGTCCCGATGACATGCGCATATCACCGTGCCTGAAGTCGCTGGCAGATACTTGGACCCGCTTACGCAAGTTTACAAAGGCCGAGGCACTCTACCTCCGATGTCTCGATATTTACACGAAGGCCCTGCCCAAAGGGTCCTATGACTTCTATGACCATTCTGAGACAGTTCTCTTGGACCTTGCGGAAATGTACGAGGCGACTGGCAAGCATGATAAGGCTTCGGATGCCCGATCCCAGGCGGAGAAGATGCGACAACAGGCAAAGGCTGCATTGGACCGAGATAATATCTCGTCAACAAGACCCGCAGAATCACGTGCATCGCACCGTTGATCAGCGACGCCCCAGGCTCAAGAGCACCTTCCATGGCAACAACCCGCCTGCCCTGTCCTACTGCCTGTGGTCTTGTGACACAAGATCGATTGAACAGGCCTGCACTACCCTGAAGGCCGCGTTCGATTCCCCCGTAAGAGTTCTAACCTTGTCCTGTTGTCACGACGTGGAAGAGAGTGGAAAAGAGCGAAAGCTACCAAGGCCCGCTTTATTCCCGGTGTCCTGAAAGCACTGCCCACTCCTTCTCCTTTGGCTTTTCGATGACGACCGAATAGTTGGCCAACAAACAAACCAAGTCCATCGACAGACCACTTGAGTGTTCGTACCGAAGCAATATCGAGGATGGAGGAGTTGACCAGCCACCGTATGTGCCCTTCCCGACAAGCTTGAGAAGGACAGTCGGTTCGATCCCTGTATACATCCTGCACGCCCCCGATGAGCGTGGCGGTCCGATTCTATTTCAAGTCCAACCGCGCAAAGGCGATCTTCTCGTAACAGGATTTTGCGCCGGCCTCAAAGAGTATGCCGATCTGTCCGTCATCCAGGACCGTCATGCACGAGTACGCGCTGGGGCCGGAGTGGATCGTTCGCGAGAGCGGCCATGTTTTGCCGCCGTCGTAACTGGCTCGCATCGTCAGGTTCACGCGGCTTTTCGCATCGGCTGGGTTCGAGAAGAGCAGGCACTCTTCCTCATCGCCGCCTTTGGCCACGTATTGCATCAGGCTCGCCTGGCAGCCGCGGGGCTCGATCAGGGTCTCGTCGTTCTCGAGCGCCGACCACGTCTGGCCGCTGTCGCGGCTTCGGCTGACGCGGCGGATGCTGTCGGAGCCGCGAAGATTCAGCAGCAGCGACCCGTCGGCCAGTTCTGCAACCTGCGATTCGCTATTGTGCGGCACGGGCTTGGGGCCGATCTGCCAACTCTTGCCGTGATCGTCGCTGAAGATCATGTGCCAGCCGGAGCACTGCCCTTTGGCGTGATGAAACGGCACGATCAGGCGGCCGGCTTTGTCGCCGTGACGCAACTGGATGCCCACTCCCGGGCCCAGGCAGCAGGCGGTCCATTGAGGCTGCTCCAGCTTCGCCGTCAGGTCGTCGGCCTTGGACCAACTCTTGCCGTCGTCGTCGCTCCAGAGGGCGAACAGCCCGACGGGGCAAACCTTGATGTCGGCCGGGGGTTGATTCCAGCCCTTGGCATAGCGGACGTAGAACAGCCAGATGCGCGAGGTGTCGCGGTCGACAACGACGGTGGGGTCCATCAGGGCCGCCTCGCCGTTGTCGGCCAGTGTCTGCATCGGGCCCCAAGAGCGCCCGGCATCGCCGCTGCGTTTGAGCACGAGCTTGGTCGGGCTCTTGTCTTTCGCGGAAAGCTTTCTCGCTTCGCAAAACGCCAGCAGCGTGCCCTTGGGGGTGGTCGCCAATGACGGGATGCGGTACGTGTGGACGCCCGCTTCGCCGCGGGTGAAAACCGCAACCATCGCCGGTTGCGGCTGTGATGCGGCCGCGCGGTCAGGCGCCTTTGACGCAGGGCCAGCCGCCCAGGCCCACGCGGCGCCAAGCAGCATCGCCGCAGCCACGGCAACAAGTATCGCCTTCACCTGATTCTGATGTCTCATTGATTCCTCGTCAGAAGAGTGTGGTTTGGGCATGATACCGCCGCGAGCCGCTCTTGCCCAGAGGCCGCATGCCATCGCATGAACCGCCGATACCGCGGAGTACGCTGACAAGCAAATGGCGCCATTCGCTTTTGTGATTTTTCGGCTTATTGATGATAACAAGAAGATCGCACTGCGAAAGAGCTGTGAAAAGTACAACAAAGTGCAATTGTTGTACAATCCGTCCTGCTATTCCACCGTAACGCTCTTAGCCAGGTTGCGGGGTTTGTCGACGTTGCAGCCTCGGGCGACGGCCGCGTGGTACGCCAGCAGTTGCAGCGGCACGACCGTCAGCAGCGGCTGAAGCGGGGCCGGGGCATCGGGCACGTAGATCACGTGGTCGGAGTGCTTGGCGACCAGTTCGTCGCCTTCGGTGGCCACGGCGATCACGCAGCCCTTGCGGGCGCGGACCTCTTCGATGTTCGAGATGATCTTGTCGTACGTTCCGCACCGCGGGGCCACGAAGACCACCGGCATGCCATCGGTGATCAAGGCGATAGGCCCGTGCTTCATCTCGGCGGCAGGCAGACCCTCGGCGTGGATGTAGCTGATTTCCTTGAGCTTCAGCGCCCCTTCCAGGGCGACGGGGTACTGATACCCGCGCCCCAGGAACAGCCAGTTCTCGCGCTTGCAGTGCTTCTCGGCGATGGCTTTGATATGGTCGCTCTGGCCCAGGATGGTCTTGATCTTCTCGGGAATGGCGGCCAGTTCGGTCATGTATCGCTGCATCTCAAACTGCGACATGTACCGCCGCCGCGCCAGCGTCAGGGCGATCATCGCCTGCACCGCCAACTGGCAGGTGAAGCTCTTGGTGGCCGCCACGCCGATCTCCGGGCCGGCGTGCAGATACACCCCCGCGTCGGTCTCGCGGGCGATGGTCGAGCCGACGGCGTTGACGATGCCCAGGGCCATGGCGCCCTTTTCCTGCGCCTCGCGCAGGGCCGCCAGCGTGTCGGCCGTCTCGCCGGACTGGCTGATGGCGATCACGAGCGTGCCGTCGTCGATGATGGGGTTGCGATAGCGGAACTCGCTGGCGTACTCGACCTCGGTGGGGATGCGCGCCAGGTCCTCGAACATGAACTCGCCCACCAGTCCGGCGTGCCAGGCCGACCCGCAGGCGGTGATGATGATCTTGCGCGTCTTGGCCAGGTCGCGGCAAACGCCGGCCAGGCCGCCGAGCTTGATCGAGTGCTCGCGCATGTCCAGGCGTCCGGACAGGCTCATCGCGATCGTCTGGGGCTGCTCGAAAATCTCCTTGAGCATGAAGTAATCATAGCCGCCCTTCTCGATCTGCTCGAGCGAGCCCTCGACCTGCTCGATCTGCTTGGAGACGATGACGTTGTCGATAGTCATCGTCCGCAGTCCGCGGCGGTCGAGGACGGCCATCTCGCCGTCGTCGAGATAGATCACGTTGGCGGTGTGTTCGAGAATCGCCGCGGCGTCGGAGGCCACCACGTATTCGTCGGTGCCCACGCCGATGATCAGCGGG
>JAJFVE010000033.1 GCA_021371965.1 Planctomycetaceae bacterium | reverse complement strand
CGTGACCTTGAGCACGGGGGCGGCCTGGCGGCGTTTGTGTTCGGCGCTGTCGACCATGGCCACCACGCGGTGGACGGTCTGGGCGTCGAAGCCTTCGTCGATCATCTGCAGGGCGGTCTTCTCGCCCTCGATATAGCGCTGCAGGATCGCGTCGAGCAGGTCGTAGGGGGGCAGCTTGTCCTGGTCGGTCTGGTTGGGCTTGAGCTCGGCCGACGGGGCCTTGTCGATGGTGCTCTGGGGAATGACCTCGCGCCCGGCGCGGGCGTTGATCCGCCGTGCCAGCGTGTAGATCTGCGTCTTGAGCACGTCGCCGATGGGCGCCAGACCGCCGCACATGTCGCCGTAGAGCGTGCAGTAGCCCACCGAGAGCTCGGACTTGTTGCCCGTCGCCAGGGCCATGTGCCCGCGAGCGTTGCTGGCGGCCATCACCATCGCCCCGCGAATGCGGGCCTGCACGTTCTCGTAAGCGATCTCTTCCCACCCGCCGGCCAGCGCTTCGCCCAGGGCCTGTTCGTACGCCGCGTGAACGCCCTCGATGGGCAGCACGCGATAGTGAATGCCCAGCGTCCGCGCCAGGGCCTGGGCGTCGGCGAGGCTGTGGTCGCTGGAATAGCGGCTGGGCATGGCCAGGGCGTGGACGTTGTCGGGCCCCAGCGCCTCGGCGCCCATGGCGGCGACCAGAGCCGAGTCGATCCCGCCCGAGAGCCCCAGCACGACGCTGGAGAATCCGCACTTGCGAACGTAGTCGCGCAGCCCGAGCTTCAGGGCGCTCCAAAGGCTGTCGATGTCCTCGGCGGGCGTCTCGCGACGCGAGGCGCCCAGGTCGGCCGTCTCGACGATCAGCAGATCTTCCTCAAAACTTTTCGCGCGGGCGACGACCGAACCATCGGCCGCGATGACCGCACTGCCGCCGTCGAAGACAAGCTCGTCATTGCCGCCGACCTGGTTGACGTAGACGATCGCCGCTTTCGCCGCTGCCGCCCGGCGGGCGAACAGCTCCTCGCGCAGGCGCGGTTTGCCCATCTGGTACGGGCTGGCGGCCATATTGATGATGATGTCCGCCCCGCACGAGCGAAATTGGGCGATGGGGTCGCGCTCGTAAAGCGCGCGGCCGAGGGAGGCGGAGTCCCACAGGTCCTCGCAGATGCTCAGGCCCAGGCGCCCGCCAGCGATCTCCAGGCACGGGTGGTCGGGCCCGGGCTCGAAGTAGCGCGTTTCGTCGAACACGTCGTATGTCGGCAGCAGGGCCTTGGCGTAGACGTGCTGCACCTTGCCTTCCGACAGCAGCGCCGCGCAGTTCTGCAGAGGCCTGCCGGTGGCGGCGGGGTTGCGCCGCACGAAACCCACCAGCGCGGCCGTCTGCGTGCACGTGCGGGCCAGGCTTGCCGCGGCCGCTTCGCTGTCGGCTACGAAGCGTTCCTTGCGCAGCAGGTCGCGCGGCGGATAGCCGACGATCGACAGCTCGCCGAAGACGACCAGGCGCGCCCCGGCGGCCGCAGCCTTCGCGATCACGTTCCGCGAGCGCTCGAGGTTGCCGACGATGTCGCCGACGATGGGGTTAAATTGAGCCAGCGCGATCTTCACGCGTTCATTGTGCGCGTTTTGCCGCAGTTTTTCACGCCCAAACTCGCACGGACGTTGGGCCCATGCTCCCTGAACTCGCGCTAGCGCAAGGTCCTTCATGGCGACCCGCAAAAAAACGCATGTTGCCATGCCACCCTGCGCCAGGCTCCGAGCCCAAGGTCAGGGACACGCACAACAGAGTTGTGCGTGGCACCCACTCGCCACTCACAACACACAACTCACCACTGCTTTACTTCGTCTTGCGTGGGCGCGGCGCCTTCGGCGCGCGCGGTTCCTTGCGTCCGGTGCGTTCCATCTCTTCCATGATCGCCGCGGCCTTTTTCATGTCGGCGACCTTGAAGACGGCCGTCGTCTTGCCGCCCTGGGCCCCGCCGGTCGAGTACGCGTAGGAAATGTTGATGTGCTCTTCTGCCAGCCGCTCGGCCACGTGCGAGAAACTGCCCGGGCGGTTCTCCAGCTCCATCACCAGCACATCCGTCTCCGTCCAGCGATCATGGGCCTTGCCCAGCACCGTCCGTGCGGCCGCGGCGTCGTGGCAGACCACCCGCAGCACGCCGTGCTCCATCGAGTCCACCAGCGTCAAGGCCATGATGTTGACCTTGGCCTTTGCCAGCGCCGCCGTCACCTGCGCCAGAACGCCCGGCTTGTTCACCAGGAATACCGAGAACTGCGTTTGCATGTGCATGATCGTTCCTTTCGTCACGGATGATTGGATGGTTGGATGATTAGGCCCCGCCCACCCACGCATCCATCCAGTCATCCAACCATCCGCTACCGTTATTTTACGGCCTGGCCACCCTGCTTGTCCTGCCAGACTTGCTCGGCGGTGGGTTTTCGCGAGTAGATCGGCAGCAGGTGCTGGTAGTCGACGAACTCGCCCGCGGCCGCCATCCGCCGCCCGACCGCCCAGACACCGGCGGCCGTGGGCAGATACGTCTCCTTCGGCGCCAGCTCGTCGCCGCGGCCCGTCAGGTCCGCAAAGAGCAACCCCTCGCCGGCCAGCAGCAGAGGCCGCGGGGCCTGGGCGAGAAAGTCCGCCGGTGTTCCGACAAACGCCGGACCGCTGAGCATGACCTGATCGCCGTGTCGCTGGAGGACCGTCGCGTGGATGAGCCCCTGCTGCGCATCGGTGATGACCGCCAGATGTTCCCAGCTCGCGCCGGCCAGGTTCTCGGCCACCGCCAGGGCCGTTGGGACGGCGACGCATTTCAGCGCGGGCACGGCCTGGGCCATCGTTCGGGCCACCGTGATCCCCACGCGCAGACCGGTGAAGCTGCCCGGCCCGGCCGAGACATACGCGTGCTGCACCTGCGCCGGCGCCAGGCCGTGCGATTCCAGCAGCGCCTTGAGCCGCGACACCAGCACCGTGGCATGGCGCCCCGAGGCCTCGAACGCCTCGGCCGCAACCAGCGCATCGCCCCGTCCCAGTGCCAAGCCCCCGCTGCGGCACGACGTCTCGATCGCGATGGATATCTCGCTGCTCATCGTGCGTGTGATTCTATCGGACGGCGGACGGCCCGCGGCAAAGAAAACGCAGAAGCGCGCCTCTCCGGCCCAACCCGACCTGCGACAGAGTCGGCTCGCGGCGGCGTTGTTGCCCTGGCGAACTAAGCCGCAATTGCTACCCTTGGCGCCGATGACGCAGTTATGATTGGGCCAGCGGAGCAGACATGAACGGCCGGCAACGCATCGCCAACATCCTGAACAAGAAGCCCGTCGACCGGCTGTCGTGGACGACGCTGGCGGACGACGCCAGTCGCTCGTTGATGCCCGAGCCGCTGCGGTCCTGTCCGGTGCTGGATTTCTATCGCAACATCGGCTGCGATATTCTGCAGTTTGGGAATTCCGCCCTGGCGGCCCGGCAGTGCGCAGCGATGCCTTTCCGGCGCGTGACGCCCGCCGCGATCGAGTCGGTCTGCGATGCCGACGGCACGTGGCGCGCCCGCACCGTCACGCGCTGGGGAACGCTCGAGTCGGCGTGGCGCGGCGGGCATCCGGTCAAGTATCCCATTGCCGACGCCGCCGATTTGGCCGTTGCGCTGAACCTCTGGCGCGCCACGCATGTCGAGGAAGTCGCCGGCGAGGAACCCGAGGCCTCGGCCCAGCGAGCCATCGCGGCTGTGGGCGATGACGGAATGTACATGCTCACGCTGGAGCCTTCTCCCGTCCAGCAGCTCATCGAGATAGACATCGGACTGGAGAACTTCTACTACCTGCTGGCCGACCGCCGCGGCGATTTGCAGCAACTGCTCGATGCCATGCACGCAGTCCGCATGGCCGAGTACGCCATTGTCGCCCGGCGCATGCCCGTCGAAGCCGTCTGCCCCGTCGAGAACACATCCAGCACCCTCACGAGTCCGGATATTTACGAGCGATACTCGCTGCCGCAGATCCGAGACCTGGTAAGCGTGATGCACGCGGGGGGCAAGAAGGTGATCCTGCACATGTGCGGATTGCTGAGGAACCTGTTGCCCCTGATCTTGCAGACGGGTCTGGACGGGATCAACGCGGCCACGCCTCCAACCGTTGGCGACGCACCCTTCGAGCACATACTGGATGTGGCCGGCGAAGACATGGTGCTGCTTGGGGCCATCTTCAATCCCAATGTATTCCAGAAACCCGGCGCAACGCGCGACGAAATCTGGCGCGAGCTCGACCGCACTTACACCCCGCGTCTGCGCAAAGCCAACATGGTCCTCTGGTTGGGGGTGGACGGCCTGCCCACGCCGCTGGAACGGTTCGAGGCCGTCCGCGACTGGATGGCCGCCAACGGCCGCTTTTGAACCGCCGCCTCCTTTCCCAGAAGCCTTTCCTGCACGAGAACGCACAAACCGGTAGGGATGTCCCGGGATAACGGCGGATAACGCCGTGCCAAGGTGTCTGGAACAACACAGAGCGTTGACGGCATGGGAATTGGCAATGCAGGTGAAGGCCGGTCCGCTCTGAATCATCAGGGACGCGCACAACGGAGTTGTGCGTGGCACAACGGGTCATAGCCTTTACACCACCCCGCGGCAAGCGTACAGTTCGCCCATGCCGACCCATGAGCAAAAAGCCCAAGTGCTGCAGGCGTATCGGGCGCGAAAGCCCATCCGCGTGCCGGTGACGTATGGGGCCAACCCGCGCGTCGTGGTGCTCGACCCGAAGTGGAACCCGCACGGCATCACGTTCAAAGATTACTTCACGCGGGCCGACGCGATGATCGAGGCGCAGTTGGCCCTGGTCGAGTACAAGGCCCAGTACCTCAACAACTACTGCGACGACCCGACCGGCCGGCCGGCGGCCTGGGACTTCTACGTCGACGCGATGAACAGCTACGACTCGCTGTACTTCGGTTGCCCGATGCACTTCCGCGCCGACGAAGTGCCCGACACCGAGCCGATCCTCCGCGGGGCCGACAAGGAAAAGATCTTCGCCTTCGACCTCGATCACCCGCTGGACAACCCGTTCGTCCGCCAGCGCCTGGCCCTCTACGACGACCTCAAGGCCGCCGTCGCCGGCATGTCGTACCACGGGATGAAGCTCGGCGTAGCGGCGCCGGTGCTGGGCTTCGACGGCCACCTGACCATCGCCACCTGCCTGCGTGGGGCCGAGCTGTACCTGGACTTCTATGAAGACCCGCCCTACGTGCGGCGGCTGCTGGACTTCATCCACCGCGCGGTGGTCATCCGCAACAACGCGCTGAACGAGAAGTTCGGCATGAAGCCGTTCGCGGCCGCCGGCGGGTTCTTTGCCGACGACTCGATCCAGTTGATCTCCGGCCAGATGTATCGCCAGTTCATGCTGCCGCTGCACCGGCGCTGGTACGGGCAGTGGACCGGCGGCGGTCCGCACGCGATCCACCTCTGCGGCGACGCGACGCGGCACTTCGGCGTCATCGCCGACGAGCTCAACGTGCGGTCGTTCGACACGGGCTTTCCCGTCGACCACGGCGCGCTGCGCAAAGAGCTCGGGCCGGATGTTGAGATCCTCGGCGGACCGGAGGTGGGCCTGCTCCTGCACGGCACGAGCGAGGCCGTCTACGAGCGCACGGCCGCCATCCTCACCTCGGGCGTCAAAGACGGGGGGCGCTTCGTCCTGCGCGAGGGCAACAACCTCCCGCCGCGCGTGCCCGAGGCGAACCTGTCGGCCATGTACCGTGCCTGCCTCGACCATGGCCAGACATAGCGAGGAACCACTGCGGCAATCCAAGCGTGGCGACGTGGCTCCCTGCAAGTCTCTGCACGGTCATCGCGCCGTTTCATTCGAGAATCCCGGCTGGGCCTTCAGCACCGCCTGCATGGCTGTGAGATTTTCCGGCGGGGTGTCGCGGGGGACGGCGTGAGAGGGCGAGAAGATCAGGCCGCCTTGCGCGCCGGCGGCCAGCAGGCGGCTTGTGGCGGCCCGCACCTCGTCGGCTGTGCCGAAGGGCAGCACCTTCTGCACGCTCATGCCGCCGTGGAACGCAAGGCGGCCGCGGTACTTTCGCAGCAGTGTCGGGCAGTCCATCACCTCGGGCTGGAATGGGTTGAAGCAGTTCAGCCCGATCTCGATCAGGTCGTCGAAGAGGCTGTCCACGCGGCCGCAGGAGTGCAGGAAGATGTACTTGCCCGCCGCGCGGATGGGGGCCCACATGCGGGCCAGGCGCGGCTTGATGAACGTGCGCCAGTGGTCGATGCCCATGATCAGCCCGCGCTGCATGCCGTAGTCGTCGCCGAAGAGGAAGGCGTCGAAGTCGTGCCGCAGGGCGTGGCGGATCTGGCGGAGGTTCTCGTCGGCGATGGCGTCGAGCAGCTCGTGGACGAACTGCGGGCGCTCGAGCATGTCCATCAGCAGCGGCTCCATCCCGCGCATCGTCCAGGCCCGCTCATAGAGCGAGAAGCCGATGTTGAACAGCGCGAACAGCCCCTGCCCCCGCGCCCAGGTCAGGAACGGCCCGAGGTGCTCGTATGCGCGCGGGTCGTCGGCGTTGGGCCATTCGTACCTCGCCAGGTCCTGCGGGCTCTTCAGAGGCCAATCGCAGGGCGTGCCGATATCGACGTCGATGGTCTTGTCCCACACCACGCCAAAGGCGTCGCGCCAATATCCCGGTCGAATCTCGCCGCTGCGCCCGGCGATGGCCGCCCCGCCGATGACCATGTGCGGCGCCAGCCAGTGCCAAAGGTCGTCGACTCCCAGATGCGCCCGCAGCTTCACCCCGCAATCATGCGTGGCGTCCCATGACCACGGCACATAAGGCGGCCGCCGAAACTCCAGCGCCTCGATCACGATCTCTCTTCGCGTTACCGGCATAGACGCATCATATCGTTGCAGGCAAGGCGTGACCACCGCTTGTGGCGGAACAGCCACGAGGCAAGCAGAAAAGAGGTCGGCTCGAAGACGTGGAATGTCTGATGCCTGGCGCTTGTCTTGAGAGTAAAATCCATCCGCGCTGGTCTGTTCTGAGGGCGGCCTGATGGAACTTACTCTCATACTAGCGTGGGTCCCCGCGTGGTTCGTGATCGCCCTGCTCGTCGCGGCTGTGGCTTTGGCGGCATGGGGCTTTCGGCACAGGCGGACCGAACTGACCATCTTCATCGTTCTGGCGGTCATGCAGATATCAATCCTCCTGACCTGGGTTGCGGGAATTACGACGGCCGCAGTCTTTGAAGAGAGCAGCGACTCATGGGGCGCCATCGCCCAGCAGCGGATCCTTCCGCCCGAACTGGAAGCCGCCGTGATGCGGGTATTCTGGACAGCCGCCACGGTGCTGGCGGTTATCTGGGCAGGGTTATGGCTGGTGCATATGTATCGCAAAGGGTTTTTCCCGCGCCAGGGCAAGGGCCTGCGGGTCTCGGCCGTGCTCTTGCTGATATTCTCCCTGTTGTGCCTGGTCAGCAACATTCATAACTACAGGCGAAGTCCACTACCGCCATATCGCAGCATGTCTCCCGACGGCAGGATCGAGGCGGCCGTGGTGCCAATGGACTGCATGATCGATGTGGAAGGGATTCTCATCCACCGTCAACCGGGCGAGTTTTGGTATCGCCTTGGCGCACGGGTGGGGGATATCCTCGGTTTGGGAATATCGCAAATGGAATGGCCGTCCAACATGCGTTTGCGAATGGTGTTTTCAACGAAGAACAACTACTCCATGACTTATGACTTCGAGACAGGCAAGATGGAGACAAGCGGCACCAGACCCACATGGGACTCCGGAGGCTGGGAGGAACCATAGAAGGGGATGGGCTGCTTTATGGGACGTCTTTCTCCTATTGCCCCAAGATGATGCTGGCTGATCGGGAAAGTAGCTTGGCCCCCTTTCCAGCCCGGAAAGGCTGAGCCATCGGTACGGACGGCGAACTACTGCTTCAGCGCCGCTTTAGCCGCGGTGGCCAAGGCGCCATTCTTAGATTTGGACCATCGCTCGAATGCAGCCTTTGCCTGCGGGATGGCGGCCAAGCCATTTGTTCGCAACAGTTCAAGTTTAGTGTATAGAGGCAGCGGACGGTTGAAACACTTCCCGATAGGGTCTGCAAAATCACCTGCTCCTGAAAGGAGCACGACAGCGAACGCGTCGTCGTCTCCGTCGAGAAGCCCCTCCGTCAGCAATTGCTGATTGGCCTTGATGATGCCAGGCACGCAATGCAACTCCGCGCAGTGCCGCAGCAGTTGCATTTTGCTGATCTGCGACCGCCCTTCATCGCCAGCGCCCCATTCCAGAAATTGTGCGATGGCCGTTTCATAGGCCTTCTGATGTTTGGCAGGATCGACTTTGGCCAGCGCCGCCAGCAGCAAAATCGTGCTATAGGCTTTGTCGTGCTGGTCCGAGCGGCCGATCTCGCCGGGCCAATGGCGCTTCAGCCGTGCCAACGCCGGCTCGTGTTGTGCTTGAACATGCTTCATCAGGGCCGGTCCGATCTCCACAGCGACACTCTCAAATGGCTTGGGCAGTTCATCGACCGCCGCCAGGAGCGTCCCAACAGATGAGGCATCATTCAGCCCCAGCATGCAACGCGCGCCTTCCAGGCGCAGTTCGGCTTTGGGACTGGCGGCCGCCAGCGCGATCAGATCGCGAGCTTCTTTAGAACGCACAAACTGCAGGGGCTGTAGGCAAAGGACCTCTTCCGGCACGGCGAGAACGCCCTTCTTTGCGGCCTCGATAACGCGCGAGGCGTTTGCCACGGCGGCCGGTTCATTCAAAGCCATGGTCTTCCAGACGTACTGGAAACCGGCGCTGAGGAACTGGCGGTAGTCACCGGGATGTTCGGAGAAATCCGATACCAGCGGCCCGGCCGCCTCTCTAGCTTTAGAGGCGGCAAGCCATTGTATGTGAGAACCAGCGTCACCTTTGTGCAAACGGCATAGGCGCAGAGATTCGATTAGATCTGCCACTGGCCTGGCGACATCAGGCGCCCGAGAGAACTCCCGGTTAGCGTTTCTCAGAATCACCCAAAGCGCCCGGCGAACACGATCGTTGTATTCTTCTTGCGACTGTGTTGTCGTCGCCGGGCGCGTGTCCGGCCGATCAATATCTACCACATATTTCCAGAGCACTTTGCGGACCTGCGGAGAGTCGCTCCAGGCAAAGAGGCGGATGAACATGTGCTTGTAATGATAGTCATTCTTTTCCGCCAGCAACAGGGCGCCCTTCTCATCCAACATCCCGAATTCGCAGCGGATGGCCAGGCCTTTTATTTCGCTAAGAAGGTTCTTGAGGCGGGAGGGCATCGTCAATAGTTCTCGCTCATCGTCCGTTGCATGCTCCCACGCCTGGTTTCGGTCTTCGCGGGACTCATCCTCCTCTACATCAGAGTCCCCCGATTTCCTGGAGGGGAGCTTCTTGCGAAGGAGGATCGTTTTGACGAGGTTGTCGGCCTTTGCCTGAGCTTGAGAGACCGCCTGCGCCATCTGGACCTGCAATGGGCGGCAGAGACCCAGTGCCTGGTTGTACTGGCCCTGCTGGATCAGGCGGTGCATCTGCCGGTACGACCCCTTTACAGGCTCGGACAGGACTGGAAGCATCTTGAGCTTGAACCAATGTGCCTTCTTGCGGTAGCTCCAGGCAAGTTCGTCTTCGCCGTCATCATCAGCCATCCACGCCCCGGTCATCATGAGGCCATATAGCTCTGATAACGGCGCCGAGCCTGCCCGCATGCAGGTTTCGGCTGCGGATACTTCCTCCAACGGCAGAAGTTGCGCGCAAGGATAGGCCGCGGCGTTTTCGGCCAGAGCTTTGCGTATGGCATCCAGTTTCGCACCCGTGGGCACATCTTCGCCCTTGAGAAAACGCTCGCTTCCGCCCGCATAATGACACTTCGGGCAGGCGTGGCATGAGCTACCGATGATATCGGCGCCGATGCAGATGGGACGGCCTTCCTCGTCGCCTCCGACAGTGGAACAGGACATCGGTACCATTACACGGATCGTCGTGTGGCACAGGGGACAAACCAATTCCGCAGATCCAAACGTGGTGCAGAAGGCCGAAGGAGGCGTAGTTGCGATCAGCATCGCGACGGCGGCTGCAAGAACCAATCGAGTGCTCATGCTTTGCCCCAGAAAAAGAGAGTTACTGTAAGAAAGGATTATAAGGTACCAACGGCAGGAATCAATGACACTGACGGGGCGATGCCGCCGCGGCGTTGACGTTTGCCGCATCAAGGGGGACAATCCTGCAATCGGCGTGGAATTAAGGAGAGCTTCATGCTCGACAAGACGGCTTGGTTTGCTCAGTGCGGGTGGGGCGTGTTCTGTCATTATCTGGGCAGTCCGCCTTCGACGCACGGCATTGGGACGACGGCTGACCAGTGGAACCGCCAGGTCGACGCGTTCGACGTGGCGGGGCTGGCCGAGCAGCTCGAGGCGGCGGCCGCCCCGTACTTCTTTATCACCGTCGGGCAGGGGTCGGGGCATTATTGCGCCCCCAACGCGACGTACGACGCCCTGACGGGTCTGACGCCCAGCAAGTGCTCGCGGCGCGATCTGGTCAGCGACCTCTACGACGCCCTGCACGGCCGCGGGATCGAGCTGCTGGTCTACACCACCGGCGACGGGTCCTGGGGTGACTTCGAGGCCCGCAAAGGCCTCAAGCTCCACAGCCACTGGAACGACCCCGGCGGCAACTTCGACTGGGACGCCAGCCGCAACGTCGAGTTCCAGACCAACTGGGAAAACGTCAATCGCGAGTGGTCGCTGCGATGGGGCACGAAGGTGCGCGGCTGGTGGGTCGACGGCGCGTACCACGCCCACGTGCGGTACCCGGAGAATCAGCCGCCGAACTTCGAGACGTTTGCGGCCGCCCTGCGGGCGGGCAACCCCGACGCGATCGTCGCGTTCAACCCCGGCGTGAAGCTGCCGGTGATTCACTACACGCGGCACGAAGACTTCACCTGCGGCGAGGTGGCCGATGCCCTGCCGGCATGCCCCGGCGCGTGGGTCGAGAAGGACGGCCACAAGGCCCGCTACCATCTGCTGAGCTACCTGGGCAGCACCTGGTGCGGCGGGGCGGCGCCGCGATTCCCGGACGATCTGGCGGCCGCCTACACCGCCTACATCGCCGGCCGCGGCGGCGTGATGACCTGGGACGTGCCGATCGAAAAATCCGGTCTCATCCCCGCCGCGTTCGCAGACCAACTAAAAGCCATCGGCCGCCGGATGGCATCAGCGCGTTAGGGGCCAATTGGGTTCTTGATGACCTGGTGCGCCTGGGATGTAGGTCGAGGCGCAATAGATCGCTAAGTAGTTGTCATATAAAGCGTTACGATGCACAAGGCTCGTGAGGTAGTACTCTCCATGACTTCGACATGCGCACTATGCGCACCTGGACGCCGGCTTGGCTTGGCGCCCTATGGCCGGGCCGCGCACGTGAAGATGTGATAGTGCAGGTAAGCAGTGAAGGCATTGTTTCCCGGCGTCGGTCCCGGCTCGAAGACGCCGTCCATGTGGCCGAAGCGGTCGGTCAACTCGCGCCCAATCGTCTCGACATCGCCGGCCGTGAGCTGGTAGCGCCGGGCCAGGTCGGCACCGGTCAGGGGTAGCGGCGGGGCGGCCTGCACGTCGAGCACCTGCCATCGGGTCTGCTCGAGCGCCTCGCGGAGGGCATCGAGTGTCGGATACCACTTTTCCGTCCGCATGCGGCGGTAGAGATCGTTGAGACATTCTGCGTCGCGTGCGGCCACAAAGCAGGCGCTCTGGTGCACGAGGATCTCGCCGGTCCGTATCTGCGACCGCACGTGCTGCAGGAAGGGTCGCAGGCCCTGGCGGCCGAAGTAGTGCAGCAGTGACCGCATCACGAGCATCAGCCGCCCGCTGCCGGCGCCGAGGTCATCGCGCGTGACGGCGTCGGCGGAGCGATAGAGCTGGACGATCCGGCGATGCCGCGACTGTTCAAGCTGCCTCGGGGAAAGGTCCACGTTGATCAGGGCGGCGCCGTCGAGGCAGCGCTGCGCCAAAGCCTGCTCGAGCACGAAGCCGGTCCCGCCGCCCAGGTCGGCCAGCACGGCCGGCGGATGGTGCCTCGCGGCCTGCGCGATGGCCGCCACTAGCGGGGCGGCGATGGCGGCGTCGGCGAAGTACCCGCCGTGCATCGACTGCCACGCCGCGCCCTGCACGGCGGCCTCCCGCCGGATAGATTCGCTCTCGTGGGTCACAGTGTGCTTGCTCCGGGCGCTGGGGCGCCGCCAGATTCTTTTTGCCTGCAGAGGAGGCATTATACCCGCCAGGCACTGCGGAGGGGGCGATAGAGCTTTTGCCCGCCAACGTGCCGGCTCAGGGGGTCCAGCGGGCCGGGTATAGTCGCGGGCTGATCTCCAGCGGCGAGGCGGTCCTGACCGTTCCGTCGGCTTTGAGGTAGTTGACCTTGCCCAGGTGGCGGGCGCTCTTGAGCAGGATCGTTTCGGCGGTGACGGTGTTATCCATGTCGACGATCGTCGTGTCCTTGTAATCGACCAGCACGATGGGCGGGTCGTTGAAGGCGCAGCGGTCGATGCGGGAATTGATGGCGTAATTGGTCGAAATCTTGACGACCGATCCGTCGTCCTGCGCGGCCGGGGCCGCTCCTCCCCAGCCGTCCACCTTGGTCCATTGGCCTCGATGGAACCGGATGACGCTATCGGTTCCGAAGGCGGGCTTGTCCTTGTAGAACAGGTCGTTCTGATTGCCGCACGTATTGAGGTAGTCGGCGGGGTTCCATCCATTGGTGTGCGTGACGCCGTTGTAGATCCAGGTCTTGACCGTCGGCCAATTCGGGTCGCTGGTGCCCCACGGGACGTAGATCGATCCGTCTGCATAGAGGCGGAGCGTTCCGTCGCTGTCGAATTGGCCGGAGTGGAATCCCAGGTTGCTCTGGTTGATGTGCCGGCACGTGGGATCGTCTTCAAAATGATAATCCACGTAGCTGCCTCGCGAGTCGGTCCCCTGGATCGAGGAGTAGAGATTCATGATCGGGAAAGACGGGTCCACCGACACCACCAGCATCGCCTGCGGAGGAAACAGCGCGACTTGCGGGCTGGGAAGAAATGTGTCAATCGGCCAACGCCCGATCCCGCAGTCGTACTCGAGCTTGCCCAGCTTGGTCTTGAGCGGCGCCTCGCGCATCGGACTGGCCGGGGCCTGGGGCGTTCCGTAGGCGACGTCCTCGGGACAGAGATAGATCGCCTGCGTCGAGACGGCGTTTGCGGGGACGCCCGGCCAGGCCGAGGCCTCGGGGTAGCTGGCCTTGCCGCTGGGCCCGCCGGGAGTGTCCTTGGCCAGGACGAAGGCCTGTCCGAGACGATCAAGATTGTTGGCGCAGACAGTCATGCGCGTCCGGGCCATGACGTTGCCCGACGTCGGGAGCACGAGCACCGCCAGCAAGGCGATGACCACGATCACCACCAGCAGTTCCACAAGCGTGAACGCCAGCCGCTTCATGTGCGCTCCTTTGGCACCCTATCGTGATCCTTCGTGATGGCTGTGCGGGCCGCCCGCCGCGGGCGGGCCGCAATGATACGTGCACGGCCGGTTGACGACGACATCCTGCGGGCGCAGGTCCGGCGTAAGGCCCGCGGCCGCATAGACCGGCTTGAGCATTTCTTTCCATCGCTGCACGATCTCGCGCCATCGGGCGGTGTTGGCGGGCGTGAGACCGTAGGAGATCTTGCCGTGGGTTTTGGCCAGCAGGGTCTCCAGACCGGCCATTTTCACATCGGCCACGGCGTCGGTGTCGGCCGCCTCCAGCAGCGCCACCGCTGCCCGCGGACCGCGGCAGCGCCCCAGGCTCTTCAGGGCGTCGATGCGCACCTGCGGGTCGCCGTCCTGGACCGAGAGCTTCACCAGATCATCGACAGCCGCGTCGTCATCGAACTGCGCCATGGTCTGCGCCGCGACGATCCTCACGCGCGGATCGGCGTCGTCCAAGCCTCTGCGAACGGTGGGGCGGTGGACGTCGGGCAGGTGGCTCATGGCGGCCATTGCCACGGCGCGAACCTGCGGCGAAGGATCATTCCCCGCGGCGTAGGCCAGGGCACGCAGCGTTCCCAAGGGGCGCTCCACAGCCAACGACTCGATCTGGGCGACGCGCTGCTCCGGGTGCTCGCCGCAGATCGAGGGCTGGGCCAGCAGAGAGCTGCAGACGGCGATCGCCGCGACGAGCCCCGCGCCCGCCAAGACCGCTACCACCGCACGACGTGAAATGATCTGTATCATGCCCGCGCATCCTATACGGGAACGAAAACGACACCGCAACCCATTCCAGAACGGAAATCATGCCGCACCTGAAATGCCCGTGCGGCAACTATCTCAATCGGACGCGGATATTCTACAAACCGTCTTTCCGTAGCGCCAAGGACTATATTCTGAATTATTACGGTCTTGTTCTGGAAATGAACAAAGACAACCTCCCCCATTCGTGACATTCGAGGCGAGTTGTCTTCAGCCGCACTTCGCGGCCTTTGACAAACACACTACGGCGAAGGAACCCATCGCGTGCCGGCGGGGTTGGCCAGGCCGGGGTGGACGGAAATCTCCGGCGCCCCGCCTGGGCGAGGGGTTACCGTCAGGCCCTGATTGGTGAGGTGGTCTTTCATGGTCACGCCAGTCGCTCCGGCAGTCCATTGGACCGGCGCGTAGTTGCGTGTGCTGACGGAAGGGGCGAGCGAGGCGGCTGGGCCTACGGTCGAGAGAGTGCCTTGCCCTGCCGTGGCCACGACGGAGGGGATGGCCGACTGATCGACCGTCATCGTTTGTCGTCGGCTGGCGCCGGGCTGGTTATATTCCACGTCGAGGGTCGCCTGTCGGCCCGCCACGCTGATCACGCGAACCTTCACCTGCGGGCCCGTCAGGCTGCCATTTTGCCGATACGTGAACTGGTCGCCGGCCTTGACCTGCATGGGCGCCGGCGCGGGCTGTCCCGGCAGCGGCGCGGGTCTTGGGGCGAGCTTGGGAGCCGGCAGGGCGTGCCGCACAAACTGCTGCGCCGCGGGCGCGGCGGGCAAAACGGGCGCCGGATCTTGTACCGGCGGCGCGACTGTTCGCTCAAGCGCCGCGACCGGGTTTGGAAGAGCGAGGCTTGACGGCGTGTAACTGGCATAGGCGGCGCCGGACAGCGCGATGGCCGCCAGCAGCGCCAGGGCCAGCAGGTCCAGTGCCCCGACGCCGGGCCGAACTTCCGGCGCGACCAGGCGGCGGATGCGATGAAAGAATGTGCCCCCGCCATCGGCGGCGACGGCCGCTGTGACGCTACGATGCGGCAGGGCCAGCCGGGCCGTCGCCGTCAGGGCCCGCGCCACGGCCGCGGCGCCCGTGGCCCGCGCGGCGATGTCGTCACAGCAGTACTCACGCTGCTGGCGGATGCGACGCGAGAGCCACCACGCCGCGGGATGATAGAACAGCAGCGTCTCGGCCGCCGCCTGCAACAGGTTGATCAGGTAATCGTGGCGGGCGATGTGGGCCAACTCGTGCGCGAGGATCGCCTCGAGCTGTGCCGGTGTCAGGGCCGTCACCGCCGACAGCGGCAGCAGCACCACCGGGCGCAGCCAGCCGATCACCACCGGCACGGCCACCCGCGCCGATTGCAGCACAGCCACCGCCCGGCCGACGCCCAGGCGCCGTGCCATCGCCGCCGCCGCATGCGCCAGTGATTCCCCGACGGGCCACACGTCGTGGCGCACCAGGCCGCGGGCGTAGCGCCAGGCCCAGGCCCGCCGCGCCCCGGCCGTCATCACCCCTACCAGCCACGCCGCCACCAGCCATGGCAAGGCGGGGCGGAGCCGGCCGTTGACGTCCAGCAGCGCCTGCAAGAGGCCAGCCGCAGGCGCGGCAGCGTCCGCCGGCATGGCCGAACCTTGCGCCTCAGCCGTGCGGTGCGCCGGCGAGGGCTCGCGGGCGCTGCGCAACTGCCCCGCGCAAACCAGGGCTGTCGCGCCAGCCAGGAGAACCATCATCAGCAGCGCCGTGCAGGCCACCGCATATCGCAGGCGAGGGCGGGTCGGCGAGATCAGACGCAGCGCCGCTGCCGCCGCCAATACGATGACGGCGCCTTGCCACAGGGAGTGCACCAGCGCCCAGCCCAGGGCGTGGACGAGCAGGCTCGCCGTAGTTGCCCCAAGTGCGTTCATTTCGACTCCGGGTCGATCTTGTCGAGCAGCCTTTCCACGCGGGCCAGTTCGGCGGCATCGAGGTCGGCCCCGTCGAGGGCCTGGAGCACCAGCGTGCGGGTCGAGCCGCCGTAAGTGCGTTTGAGGAAGTCGCCCAGGAGTTTCTGCTGCGTCTGTTCCTGCCGCACCGCGGGGCGATAGACCTGCGGCCGGATGGAATCGTCGCGGACCAGCAGACCCTTGTCGGTCATGATCTGCATGAACTTCAGGGTAGTGGTCATGCCCACGCTTGCACTGCGGCTCATCTGCTCGTTGACCTGCCGCACCGTCGCGGCCCCGAGCTGCCAGAGCACGCGCAGAATCGCCAGCTCCGCCTCGGTCGGCACGGGCGGTTGCGAGACCGGCTCGCCGCGAGTTGGTTTTCGTTTGGGCGGCATGGCGTCATTATTGCCCGCCGGCGGAGAGGAAGCAAGTTTCGCATCGTTGTCCCCGCCGAAGGTGAAAGCGTATCCCACCGCGTCCCCCCCCAGTTGGACGCGGCAGGAGATAGCGATTAACGAAAGCGTTCGTATAATCTACGAACCGTTTCGTGAGTCGTCAACCGCTTTCTGAAATATTTCTTGTGGTCTTTCTCCGCTCGGAGAGAACACGAATGACACGAATGGCACTAATGGGAAGATAGATGAAGAACAAAACAACTTCTCCTCATTCGTGACGTTCGCGGTAAGTTGTTTTCGGGGAAAACGCCCGGGTCAATCCGGCGCCCTGAGCCAGCCGTTGCCGCGGGGCGGTTCCTCGCCGTTGAGCCAGCGCGTGAAGAAGTCCACCAGACGCTCCGTGTGGACCTTGCCGCCTTCTGCACTGGCGCGGCCGCGAGGGTCCAGGCCCAGAATCCCGTAGCACGGGTGGCCGCGGAACTCGTCGGGCATGAAGTTCTCCGGCGTCTCGACCCGATCAGCCGGGGCCGCCCCAAGGGCGTCCATGTCCACCGTCTCGGGATGCAGGTGCAGCATGGCCGAGGTCTCCCAGTACGCCGCGTGGTCGCCGCCGACGTCGGGCACCTCGCACTCGACGATGCTCAGGATCCGCATGGTTCCGCCGGCCTGGCGGTATGCGGCCACGCCCGGGTCCATGAACTCGCCGCGGTTGGGATAGTGGCCGCTGACAAGAATGGCCATCTTGAACCCGTCCCGCTCGAACTGCATCAGCAGGTCCTTGACGATCTCGATCATCGCCGCGGCGCCGACCATGTACGTAGCGGGATAGCAGATGTGCCCGCCGCCGCTGCCGAAGAACACCGGCGGGTACACCACCCCGCCGACGCGGGCCGCCAGCGCCACAAGCTGCTCGTGCGCCTTGATCGCGTCCAGCCCGACGGGGTTCTGCCGCCCATGCCACTCGATCGACCCAAAAGGCACATAAATCGCCGCCCGAGCCGCCTTGGCCGCCTCGATCTGCTGCGGCCGCATCCGCTCCAGCCGCACCTCGGCGGTCAACCTGTCCGAGTACGTTCCCATGTTGGCATACTCCTTCGCGCCGATTGTACGTCAGCGGCCTGGATGAGAGAACACGAATGACACGGATAGAACTTAGCGGACAAAACGAAAACCCGTTGTCAATCTGTCATTCGTTCCATTCGTGGCATTCGTGGTGAGTTGTTTCGCAGCATCGGAGATGGGCTACTTGCCCCGCCGATGCGCCAGGCCGTAGTTGTACGTCTCGTCGTAGAAGGCCCGCAGATTTTCGACCGGCACGTCGGCGGTGATGCCGTTGCCGGCGGTGACCATGCAGCCGCCATCGGGGCGGTCGTAGGTGTCGATCATGAACCGCACTTCGCGGCGCACGTCCTCGCTGGTGCCGCGCGGGAGGATCTGCTGCACGTCCATGCCCGTCCAGAAGCAGATGCGCCCGCCGAAGCGCTCGGCGACCTCGCGCTCGTTCATCGTGTATTTCTGGATCGGGTGGATCACGTCCAGGCCGATCTCGATGAAGTCTTCCATGAACAGCCGCACGTCGCCGCAGGTGTGCAGCCAGAAGTGCATCCCGCAGTCGTGGGCGGTCTTGATCATGCGCTGGTAGCGCGGCTTGAAG
>JAJFVE010000022.1 GCA_021371965.1 Planctomycetaceae bacterium | reverse complement strand
CAGCATGTTTGCTCATCCTCAGGTTAGTGATAGGGGGCGGCGGGGTAGACTTCGCCGCGTGAGGGCGTCATCCTGCCGCCAAACGCTGCAGCAGCGCTCGGGCCCACCACGGGCTGTGAGGCCGGAAGGCCCCAGGCGCGTCGGGAGCTTCCGCGCCCGCGTCGCGAGTTGGCCGCGTTGGCGTTATGGTAGCCTCAGGATGCCGCGCCGCACAGCGCGCCAGTACGCGGCCAGGGGGTAGAAGATGCCATACAATATGGAAGCCGAGTAATCCACCTGCCGCAGCGCCTGGGCCAGCAGCGCCGTCCACTCCTCCGACGGCTGCCACGTCGGGCACATAAGCTGCGCGAGCAGTGCCTCCCCCGGCTGCCGTACCGCGGCGTCCTCCTGGCGCAGGGCTTCAGGCCAGCGCGGCACATGGTAGCCGCT
Organism: Planctomycetaceae bacterium; assembly: GCA_021371965.1. Next base: position 2,235 of record JAJFVE010000022.1, on the reverse strand, counting down.
TTGGTTGACGAACTCCCAGTGCCGCCAGTCCATGTCCACAGCAGTGACATCCTGGGGCGCGTACTCCCGGCACTGTGCGGGGAACTCCTCCACTCGTTGCCCGACGAACTCCAGACCCCGCAGCCATGCGGCCTTGAGCTGCGCCTCATTGCCCTCAAGCTCGTGCAGCGCCTCCAGGGATACCTGCTCTTGCAGGAAGGCATACGCCGTCCGCATACTCGCGGGGACCTGCAGTGACTCCTGCGCCGCCTGCTGGGCGTACTCCCCGTACTTGCCCCACCAGTGGGCCTCGCCCGTCAGGTCGGCCCCGATGGCGTACAGCATCGGCAGTCGCGCGACCTCGTGGGGGTCCACATGCCACATTCTGTCCACCAGGCCGGGCTCACCGTCCTCGCGGCAGATGTGGTAGTCCGTCTTGCCCGCCGTGATATTGCGCTCCAAGCGCTCACAGACCGCGGTGATGATGGTGCGAATGGTCTCGCGCTGGGCCGCGTTGGCCAGCTCTGAGCGGCTGAAGCGCCACAAGCCGTAGGCGTGCCAGGTGTACTGGTCCCGCGAGCTCTCAATGAAGCGGGACTTCGCATCTGCCGGGCTGACGCTGCGCAGGACCAGGCCCGCCGAGGGGCTAACCGTGGCACACAATGCCATGCCGTCGTAGACGCGGCTTGCGGCCTCCTGCAGATGCTCCTCGCCAGTCGCCTCAAAGCGGTCGCAGATCATCCCCATCCAGACGCCGGCGTTGATGGAGCTATCCTCCATCCCTGAGCCCCAGCCGTTGGGGTTGGGCCACTGGCGCGTAATCTCCTCGGGCGTCGGCAGGTACCGGAAACGCTGCGCCGCCTCGGTGCTGCACAGGTAGTCGTAGAACAAGCCCGTGGCGGGATGGAAGTACCACTCCCACGATCGGGTCCATGCCTCTTCAGCCTTGTCGTGGAGTTGTTGAGCACCGACCGTCAGCATGCGATCACCTCTCGGTAGCATAGCCAGCCTGGCGTCACCACACAGGTGTCGCCACACGTCCGCAAACGCCGGCCAACAGACGCGGCCGACGCCAACGACCGCCTGCCGCACCCGGCAATCCCGTAGTGTGCTCCCCCGGTGCCGCGTTTTCCTGCTCGCACTGTGCCTACCAGGCGTCTGTTTCTCTCGAGAATCGATACCGACCACCGGCACGCAGAGGTCGGCACGCGCCCAGACTGGCGCACCTGGCTCGGTTTGCAGCTTCCCCTGCGGTCCCGCCCCCGGGAAGCAATTCGCCCCCAGACTGAGCTAGCCTGGAGGCGAATGGTGAATATCGAGCTGGCGGGGAGTGATCCGGACCGGACACACAATCAGGGCGTCGGCCCCCGCAGATCAGTCTATGGGCCCCTGCGGGGCTCTCTCGGGGAGAACATAGGCGTCAGCGCACGGCCCTGGCTGCCAGTGCATGCCTGATGCCGCTAAGCCAATCAGTCGCCACCGCCTGGGGCTGCCTGCCCAGTACCTTGCCATCCCCCGTTGTGGCGGTGACCACAAGCTTGCCAGCCGCCAGGACTCTCCAGCCGCTTGAACCGGGGCTGATCGTCAGGTCGGCGGGTTTGACGGGCCTGGCCAACCACGCCCGCAATGCGGTCGCTGCCGCCGCCGCGCGTTTGCTCGCAGCCGATTTGCCACTGCCAGCAGGGATGAGCAAAGCTCTGTTGCCATTGATCAGCACACTCGCATAGCTTTTGCCCTGCAGGCTTACCCGCCCCACGCTCACTGTTACCGCCAGCTTGGCCGGCCGCTGAGCGGCAGCCACCTCCGCTTCGGTCGCACGCTGCAACTGCCCCCTCAGTCCTGCCTGCACCGCGTGCTCCAGGTCAGCATGGGACCAACCGAACCCGACTGGCATGCGGAAGGCAACCGCGGCCATCTTCCTCTGATAGGGGAATTTGGCCAGCGGTGAGCCGTTCAGCTCGATCGTCAGGCAGCGGTGGCCACTTTGGCGCCAGCGTTTCAAACCGCGACCCTCATCCCCAAAGTCTATCATCTCCAGTGACACATCCGGCGCGTACTTGGCCTTCAGGGCATTGAGGAAGTCCACAGTAGCTGCCTGACAGCCACTGGACACGTTGATGTAGGCGCGGATCGCCACCGGCTGGCGCCGCGGTGCGGCGACGACGAGGGTTGGCACCAGTGCCAGTACGATGAGCAGGGCCCTGCCGCGTATGACTGTCCCTGTCACTGGCCTGCCGCCTTGGCCTGCAGCGTGAC
>JAJFVE010000019.1 GCA_021371965.1 Planctomycetaceae bacterium | reverse complement strand
GGCGGCGCGGCGATGAACGTCGATTGGACCTGGATCCCGGGCCTGGGCATCCGCTTCGCGCTGTTCGTGGACGGCCTGAGCCTGCTGCTGGTGCTGCTGACGGCCCTGCTGGGCGTGCAGTGCGTGCTGGCATCGTGGCGGTCGATCCAGGAGCGGGTGGGCTTCTTCCACTTCAACATTCTGGCCGCGCTGGCCGGCGTGACGGGCGTCTTCCTCGCGCGAGACCTGTTCCTGTTCTACGTGTTCTGGGAGATGATGCTGATCCCGCTGTATTTCCTCATCCGCATCTGGGGGCACCAACGGCGGCTTTACGCGTCGCTGAAGTTCTTTATCTTCACGCAGGCTGGCGGGCTGTTCCTGCTGCTGGGAATTCTTGGCCTGCACTTCGTCCACGCTGCCAACACCGGCGAAAGCACCTTCGACTACCTTCGCCTGCTCGGCGGGCACATGCCGCTGCAGTGGGCGATGCCGCTGATGATCGCCTTTCTGATTTCATTCGCTGTGAAGCTGCCGGTCGTGCCCGTCCACACGTGGCTTCCCGACGCGCATACCGAAGCGCCGACGGCAGGCAGCGTGCAGCTTGCCGGGCTGGTGCTCAAGGCCGGGGGGTACGGGATGCTCCGCATGGCCGTGCCGCTGTTCCCCGCCGCGGCAGTGCAGGTCGCGCCGGTAGCGATGGCCCTAGGCGTCGTCGGCATCATCTACGGGGCTTTGCTCGCCCTGGGGCAGCGCGACCTCAAGCGGCTGGTGGCGTACAGCAGCATCAGCCACATGGGCTTCGTGATGCTGGGCATCTTCGCCTGGAACGATCTGGCGATTCATGGGGCGATCATCATTATGCTCGCGCACGGCCTGACGACCGGCGCGATGTTCATCCTCGTGGGCCTGCTGGACGAGCGTCTGCATACGCGCGACCTGGGCAAGCTCGGCGGCCTGTGGGCGCTGATGCCGCGGATGGGCGGGGCGGCGATGGTGCTGGTGATGGGCTCGCTGGGCCTGCCGGGCCTGGCCGGGTTCGTGGGTGAGTTGCTGGTGCTGTTGGGGACGTTCAAGGTCTCGGTCCCGCTGGCGGCGGCAGGGGCGGCTGGACTGGTGCTCTCGGTGATCTACTCGTTGCGGATCATGCAGGAGACGTTCCACGGCCCGCGCGTCACCGAAAGCAAGCTGCCCGACCTGACCCCGCGCGAGTGGGTCATCATGGCCACGCTGATCGCGGGCATCCTCTGGATGGGCTTGTGGCCGCAGCGATTTCTCGACACCTCGCAGCCGGCCGTGAAGAAGTTGCAGGAGTCGGCCGTTGCCTTGACGGAGGCCCGCCGATGAACGCCGCAGACGTGCAGGCCATGCTCCCGCTGATCGTTACCGCCGCTGCGGCGGTGGCGGTGATGCTGGCCATCGCCATCCGGCGCAGCCACCGCGCCTGCGCCGTGTTGGCGGCGCTGGGCCTGGCCGCGGCGATTGGGCTTTTGCCCGTCGCCGCAGCGGCGGCACCGCGCGAGATCAGCTCGATGCTGATGATCGACCGCTTCGCGCTGTATTACATCGGCTTGGTGCTGGCCGGCAGCCTGGCGGTGGTGATGATCTCGCAGCCGTACTTCGTCGCCGTCGGCCGCGGGGGCGATCTGATGCCCGAGGAGTATTACGTGCTGGTGCTGCTGGCGGCTTCGGGGGCGGGCGTGCTCGCGGCCAGCAGCCATTTCGCCTCGTTCCTGCTGGGGCTTGAGATTCTCAGCGTGAGCCTTTTCGCGATGATCGCGTACCGCCGCGATCAGGCGGCCGCGCTCGAGGCGGGCATCAAGTACCTGCTGCTGGCGGGGGTGTCGTCGGCGATGCTGGTGTTCGGGATGGCGCTGGTGTACGCCGCGCGCGGGACGATGCACCTGACGCAGCTCGCCCATGGCGGCGCGGGCGTGTTGATGTTCGCGGGCATGGCGGCGATGACGGTCGGGATCGGCTTCAAGCTGGCCGTGGTGCCGTTCCAGTTCTGGACGCCCGACGTGTACCAAGGCAGTTCCGCTCCCGTCGCGGCGCTGGTGGCGACGGTGTCCAAGGGCGCCATCTTCGCCCTGCTGGTGCGGTACTTCTGGCAGATGGGCAGCGGCACAGCCTTTCCCGGCGGTGACGGCGCCACAGGCTGGAATGCCAATGCCACCGGCGGACCGGTGTTTTGGACCTTTGCGGTCATTGCCGTCGCCTCGATGTTCGCGGGAAATCTGCTGGCGCTCCAGCAGGACAACGTCAAGCGCATCCTGGCGTACTCGTCGATCGCCCACATGGGCTATCTGCTCGTGGCATTCCTGGCTGCGGGCAGGCTGGCCGCCCAGGCCGTGGGAATCTATCTGGCGGCGTACTTCGTCGCCAAAATCGGCGCCTTTGCGGTGGTGGCCGCGATGAGCAATTCTGAAGGCGAGACGCAGCAGGTGCGCGATTATCGCGGCTTGGCATGGCGGCGGCCATGGCTGGCCGCGGCGATGACGGCGATGCTCCTGTCGCTGGCGGGCCTGCCGTTGACGGCCGGGTTCGTCGGCAAGTTCTACGTCGTCGCCGCCGGCGCGGGGCGCGGGCTGTGGACCCTGGCGGTCATCCTCATCATCAACAGCGCGGTGGGGCTGTTCTATTATCTGCGCGTCATCTCGGAGATGTTCCGCCCGGCATGGGAGACGGACGCTTCACCACAAGCGGCGGGGCCGGACCTTCCGCGCGTGGCGTGGCCGACCGCGGCGGCCCTGTGTGTGCTCTCGGCGGCGTTGGTGGCGATCGGGGTTTATCCCCAACCGCTGCTGGCGGTCATCGGGCTCTTGCCATAGGGGATGGAGCGGGTGCGCGCCCGATGCGGGTGGGCAATTATGCGCATCCAAGGCCGTTGTTTTCCCAGGCCCGGCGAGTATCATAGTATGGGAGCGAGTTTTCCTCGGACGTTGTCATGAAAATACGTTGCACCGAATGTCAGAAACGCATTGCCATCGACGAGGCCTTCGCCGGCGGCATTTGCCGCTGTCCGTACTGCCGGGCGCTGGTCCCGGTGCCGGGCATGGTCGACACGACCCGGACCGTCGCACGCCCCTCGGCGCCCGGCGCCAGGCCCGCTGCGCCCGCCGGGGCGAGGTCGGCAGCGCCGGCCAAACCGGCCGGGGCTTGCGGCGGCGGCCGCGTCGTTCAGACTGCTGCCGGGGCGATTGACGAGAGCCAGATTCCCGAGGCCCGTCGCGTGATGCTCCAGGGCGTGACGGCGTTGGTCATGCTCGGGGCGCTGGTAGTGCTGCTGGGCTTTGGCGTGTGGATCGTCATTTCGATCATCAATCCGCCGCCCCCGATCGACCCGAACCACACTCCAGAACTGCGAAATCCCTTCCTGGCCAACCGCAGCCGCCCGGCGGTGGCGGATGATATCGCCATAACCGCCCCGGTGGTTTACATCGTCGACGGGGCCGGGAGCATGTCGCTGGACTCGGCTCTGGCGTACGCCTGCCGCATGACCAGCGCATCGATGAAGTCGCTCAACGGCGGGCAATTCTCGATTGTCGCCTGCCAGGCGAAAGAGGACAAGGCCCCTCCCGGCGGGCTGATTAAGGCCAATAAGGGCGGCCTGGGCAACGCTGAGATGTTCCTGGTCAGCATCGAGCCCAACGGCTTGACCGACCTGGGGCGGGCGATGCAGAAGGCCATGTCGTTCAGTCCCAGCACTGTTGTGGTTTTGACGCGCAAGGGCAGTGAGACGCTCAAGGGGATGACCGAGGCGATCAAATTGGCCAAGATCCGCATCGTGATCGTCGGCATCTGCCCGACCGAGACCGACGCCAAGAGCATGTCCGACTTTGCCAAGAGCGTAGGCGGCCAGTGCCGCTCCTTCGACCGCAGCACGCTGGCGACGCTGTTCTACGAAGCCCAGGACGCGCTGACGCCGCAATGACCCATGTAGCCTGCCTGTCCAGGCTGTGGCTGGACAGCATGGAAAGCCGACGCCGCATTTTTCCGCTCTTGCCTCTTGCCACGCGCGTCGCCAGAGGCTATGAAGAACCCCTTTGAAGGACTACCGGCCTCGGCCGGCACACAAAAAGGTGAGCCATGATTATCATCGGCGAGAAGATCAACGCGACGCGTAAAGCCATTGCGGCCGCCCTGGCCGCCAAGGACGAGAAGGCGATCATCGCCACGGCGCAGGAGCAGGCGGCGGCCGGCGCCGACTACATCGACATCAACGGCGGCGACCCGCGCCCCGGCGCCGAGGCGGCGAACATGGCCTGGCTGGCCGATCTGGTTCAGGCGAACTGCGAGCTGCCGCTGGCGGTGGACTCGGCCGACCCGGCAGCGGTCAAGGTCGGGCTGGACAAGGCCAAGAAGAAGCCTATCCTCAACAGCATTTCGCTCGAGCAGCACCGCCTGGACGGGCTGCTGTCGCTGGCCGGCTCGTATGACTGCATGATCGTGGCGCTGCTGATGAGCGACGCGGGCACGCCCTGCGGGATCGACGACCGCCTCAAGAGCGCCGCGACCCTGATCGACAAGCTCACCGGCGTGGGCAAGAAAGTCGACGAGATCATCATCGATCCGTGCTTCCTGCCCGTCTCGGCCGACCAGACCGCCGGGCGCATGGTGATCTCGGCTCTCGACGCCATCCATAAAGAATGGCCGACGGTGCACATCGGCGGCGGGTGCTCGAACATCAGCTTCGGCCTGCCCAAGCGCAAGTTCGTGAACTTCGCCCTGCTCAGCCAGGCGATCTATCACGGCATGGACGCCGGCCTGATCGACCCGTGCATCGAAGGCATCATGGCCACGATCTACGCCGCCGAAGCCGTCGGCGGCCGCGATGAATACTGCATGAACTACGTGATGAAGCTGAAATGAAGACAGCAGTGGTGAGTGGCGGGTTGTGAGTTGTGAGTGGCAAAACGCTCACACCTCACAACTGTCTTCCTTAGCGACCTCAGCGGCTAATTCAAGTCCCCCCAGACCCGCTCCGGCCGGTAATCCCGCACTCCCGTCCCCTCAGCGTTCTCTGTGATATCCGCGGCGAGGTTGTTTCTTCGCATCCGGCGCCGCGAGCCCTTGCTAATCGCCGCCCAGCGCGGTATTGTGCCTCCGCTATGGCGTTGACCAAGAACCGCATCCTGAAGAACCTGCAGCAGATCCGCCAGAACATCGCCGGCGCCTGCCGCGCCGCGCGGCGCAGCGAAAAGGACGTCTCCATCGTCGCCGTCACCAAGAGCGGCCAACTCGACGCTGTCAAGGCCCTGCTCGAGGCCGGCGTGACGGACGTGGCCGAAAGCCGCGCCCAGATCCTCGCCGAGCGAGCCGAGGCCATCAACGCCTGGATCGCCCGGCGCCGAAGCGACCAGCCCCTGACGCCGCGTTGGCACATGGTCGGCACGCTGCAGCGGAACAAGGTTCGAAAGGTCCTTCCCTTCGTGCAGGTCGTCCACTCGGTCGACTCGTTGCGATTGGCCGAAGAAATCAATGCCCGCGCCGAAAAGGACGAAAAGACCGTCGATATCCTCCTGCAGGTCAACTGCACCGAGGAACCTCAGAAATCCGGCTGCGCCGTCGGCGCCGCCCTGCACATGGCGGAGTTGGCCATTACGCTCAAGTCGGTGCGCCTGGTGGGGCTGATGACCATCGGTCCGACCGAAGGCGGCCCCGAGGGCGCCCGGGCGGCCTTCGTGCGTCTGCGAGAGCTCTTTGAAGAAATCCGCAGCCAGAAGATCGGCGGACCAGCCTTCAAGCATCTCTCCATGGGCATGAGCGACGATTATCCCCTGGCCGTCGCCGAAGGCGCGACCATGCTCCGCATTGGGCGCGCGTTGTTCGCGCAGTAAGCATTTCCAATTTCCAATTTGGAATCTCCAATTTAAGACAAGACGCCCGACCGCCTCGCAGCGCCACCGTTGTTCAATTGGAAATTGTAAATTGGAAATTGGAAATGGTCACAAGGCCAGCGAATCAGTAATCGCCCGGCAGAACGCCGGCAGGTCGTCGGGCTTGCGGGCCGTGATGAGCTTTCCGTCGACGACGCATTGCTCGTCGACCCAGTGGGCGCCGGCGTTGATCATGTCGAAGCGAATCGCCATGAAGCTTGTCGCCCGCTTGTCGCGCAGGGCATCGGTGCAGCAGAGCATCCATCCGCCGTGGCAGATCGCCGCCAAAACGATGTCGGCTGCGACGCACTGCTGAATGAAACGGACCATGCCCTCGTCGCGGCGCATGAAGTCAGGCGCCCATCCGCCGGGCACTACAACGGCGTGGAAGTCCTTGCCGTGGACCTGAGTGGCCGATACGTGCGACGTGCAGGGATAACCCAGCTTCGACGGATAGGCGGTCTTGGCCTCAGGGCCGACGAACATGACCTGCGCGCCTTCCTCGATAAAGCGATAGTATGGGTACCAGACCTCGATCTCCTGGTAGCCCTGGTCGATCATGATAGCGATGCGCTTGCCTTGAAGTTTCATAGGACGCTCCTGCATTGTGCTGCTTGTATACTAAAGCGACAAACGTTCCGCTTCAACTGCGCATAGGCTATTGTCAGGGGCGGTATTTTCCGATACAGTAGAAACGTTCCGGGGCCGTAGCTCAGTTGGAAGAGCGGCTGGTTCGCAATCAGCAGGTCAGGGGTTCGAGCCCCCTCGGCTCCAGTCTTCGTTCGCCGCTTGTGGCGAACGAAGACTTCCACGAGCGGTGCACGCGAAGCCGAGCTCTCGCTTTGGGGGCAACGGCGAACTTCGTCTTGGCAACCCATCTGTACTGAAAGCACAAGCCCTATTTACGCTTCCGCACACGCGGGAGCGTTTTATTCTGTATTCGCTTTTGAGGTGGCGGCGATTTCTTGCTGTGTTCGCAGGTACTTTCGGCGCGAGCATTCGTGGCAGCGGAACTGCGGATGGCGATCGCGCGAGCGGTCGTAACTGCCCGCCCTCACGAGACGGTAGCCACGCTGGACGGTCTGGTGGCAGTCGGCGCAGGTAACATTGGGCAGGGCCTCCCACAGTTCGCCCGAGTGCAGGATGCTCGTGCGCGTGAAGATCCAGCGGTCCACCCAGAAGAAGATCAGCCCGCCGATGAAATTGGCGATGACGGTGGTCAGCGTGGCCCCAAGGTGCCGCGTCAGCAGGTAGACGCAGCCGGCCAGGATCGGCGTCGAAAGCTGCCACCGAAGCAGATAAAGTAGGTACTTAACAAGCATGAACAATTATAAGCCTGCGGCCACGACCTGATCATTTTTCGAGGTGCTCGATTACAGCGAGGTGACGATGTAGCTCGTTACGTGTCGCGGGCGTCTCGCCCGCGACACGGGTTTTAGCCTCGCAGCCAATACCACAGCCGCCCGATGTACTCCACGCAGGCGTTGGTGCTCTTGGCCAGCGAGTCGGCGCTGGGAGCGAAGGTGCGCAGCGTCCATGGCTCGGAGTTGTACAGCCAGTCCGAGGGGCAGGGCACTAGCTGCTCGCTTCGGAAGTGTTTGCGGAACGCCCCGACTGACCGCGGCATGTGCAGGGCCGACGTCACCAGGGCGATCTTCATGCCGGCAAGTTCGGGCATCGCTTCCAGCACGCGCGGGGCGTGCTCGGCGGTACTCGTGGCCTTTTCCTCCAGAACGATCTTGTCCGTTGGCACGCCCATCTTGATCGCGACGGCCTTCATCGTCGCCGCTTCGCTAACGGCCTGGTCCGGCGCGGCGCCGGTGATGACCAAGTGCTGCGCGCCGGAGGCGCGGAACACTTCTACGCCATGGATGATCCTGGCCAGGCTTACTCCTCCGGGCGCGGCCTCAGGCCGCAAGGCGTTGGCCTGGCCCGCGCCGCCGGTCAGCACGACCACCGCCTGCACGCCCTGGAGCGCCGCCGCGTCGGAGCGGGGGTAGCCCGATTCCAGCGGCCGCACCAGCAGGTCCGCCACCGGCGGGATGCTCAGCAGATACAGCAGAGCCGCCGCGGCGATCAGCAGGATGCGCCCCGCGCGGAACCGCCGGCGCTTTTCCGCATTCGCACGGCGCGTCAACACAAGGCCGACGATCATCGCGATCAGGATCACGCTCAGCGGCAGGACTAGTGATTTGATGAGTTTATAGAACATGGCTCAAACCGGAAAAGAGGTAGAGGGTTATTCGGGAATCTCTTGCGGGTCATTCCCATTCGATCGTCGCGGGGGGTTTGGAACTGATGTCGTAGACCACGCGATTGATCCCGCGGACTTCGTTGATGATGCGGTTGGAGATTGTCGCCAGCACGTCGTAGGGGATGCGCGACCAGTCGGCGGTCATGAAGTCGGAGGTGTCCACCGAGCGCACGGCCACCACGTTTTCGTACGTGCGGCCGTCGCCCATTACGCCTACCGACTGAACCGGCAGCAGCACGCAGAAGGTCTGGGCGGTCTTGCGGTAGAGCCCGGCGGCCGTGATTTCTTCGATGACGATGTTGTCGGCCTTGCGCAGCACTTCCAGGCGTGCGGGCGTGACTTCGCCCAGGCACCGCACGGCCAGCCCCGGGCCGGGGAAGGGGTGGCGCCAGACGACCTGCTCGGGTAGGCCCAGCAGCTCGCCGACCTGCCGCACCTCGTCCTTGAACAAGTCGCGCAGCGGCTCGATCAGGTCGAAGCCAAGCTCGGCCGGCAGGCCGCCGACGTTGTGGTGCAGCTTGATGTTGGCCGCCTGCCCGGCCAGCGAGTGGCCAGACTCGATCACGTCGGGGTACAGCGTGCCCTGGGCGAGGTAGCGGGCGTTGGGGATGCTCTTGGCGGCCCGCTTGAACATGTCGATGAACGTGTGCCCGATGACGCGGCGCTTCTGCTGCGGGTCGATCACGCCCTTGAGGTTCGTCAGAAAATCGTCCGCCCCGCGCACGGTCGTCAGGTTGATCTTGAAGTGATCCTTGAACGTCGTCTCGACGAGCTCGACTTCGTTGAGCCGCAGCAGGCCGTTATCGACGAAGATGCACGAGAGCCGCGTGTCGATGGCCTTGTGCAGCAGGGCCGCCAGCACGGAGGAGTCGACCCCGCCCGAGAGCCCGCAGATGACGCGTTCGTCGGCCGCCACGCGCGAGCGCACGTCCGACACGACGGCCTCGATGAACGAGCCCATCTTCCACAGGCCCTGGCATTTGCAGATGTCGTACAGGAAGTTGACGAAGATCTCGCGCCCGTGCGGCGTGTGCGTGACTTCCGGGTGGAACTGCACGCCGTAGAACGGGCGAGTCTTGTGGCGCACCGCCGCGATGGGGCAGGTGGGCGTGGCCGCCAGCGAGACGAAGTCGTCGTTGAGCTCGCGCACCTGGTCGCCGTGGCTCATCCAGACGGTGGTCTCGGCCGGGACGCCCTTGAGAAAGTGTCCGCCCTCGGTGACGTTCAGGGTGGTGCGGCCGTACTCGCGCGAGGGGGCGCTGCGCACCTCGGCGCCGAGCATCTGGCAGGCGAGCTGCATCCCGTAGCAGATGCCCAGGATCGGCACGCCGAGATTGAAGACTTCCGCCCGGCAGCGGGGGGCGCCGGTTTCGTAGACGCTCGATGGCCCGCCGGTGAAGATCAGCCCGCGCGGATTGAGCGCCGCGATTTCGTCGAGTGTAACGTCGGGGCGCGCCAGCACGCTGTAGACGCCGTTTTCGCGCACGCGCCGGGCGATGAGCTGGGCGTACTGGCTGCCGAAATCGAGAATGACGATCGTTTCCGATTGCGCTTGTGCTGTGGTCATCGGGCGCATCTTACGAGGCCAATCACGGGAAAGCAATCGGCTAGTGGGCCAGACGGTTCTTGGGACGTTTGGCTGGCGCGGCCCTCGGTTTGATCGGCTCTTTGGGCGGCAGCGGAGGCGGCGGCGGGGGGTTGTCGATCTTGGCGCCGCCGGCTTTGGGCTTGAAAACATGCACGCCGTCCGGGGCCGTCACCACGACGGTCTCCCCCACGAATCGCGCCTGCGTGTCCATGCCGTCGCTGCCGAATGTGCAGTAAGGCAGATCGCCCAACTGCTGGCGTCCTTGGTGGGCCCCGGTGGTGCGGTCAAAGACATCGACGAACATCCGCGCCCAGTTGGGATTGAACACGTCGCGCCAGTACTTGCCCCAGTCCTCGTAGGCCGCAGTCGTGGTGCCCGAGAGTACCAGCAGCAGGTTACCTTCCTCGCGCAGATCGAAGATCAAGTTCGTCGGCGGCTGCTCGACGCGCGTGCGCCGCGGCAAACGATTGCGCGGCAGATTGTAGAGCATCTCCTTGTCGCCCGAGAGGTCGTAGTGCGCCAGTTGGCTGATCGACCGCAGATACAAGCCCGAGGGCGCCGTGCTGATGCCGAAGGCGAACGATGGATGCTGCGGGTACCCCTGCAGGTTGGCGCCGCGACGCCACTTGGCGGCGGCGTCATGGTCGCCGGCGGGCGAGGTGACATGCGCGCGGCCGTCGCGGCCGACCCAGCGGATCGTCTCGCCGTCAAAGACGATGTGCGGCGGCCAGCCCGGCTCCTGCGGGAGGAAACGCCTGAACTCCCGCAGCCGACCGGTGCGGGCATCGAGAACCATCTCTGCCGGAAACATCCCGCTATCAGGGAAGGAGGCCGCCGGGAAGATCACGTGCAGCGACACCTGCTGACCGGCCCCCTTGAGAGTTGCGTGGGCGGGCGGGCCTTGCACTCGCGAGCCTTCCGGCGGCCTGCCGCTCCAGAGCAGCTTGCCCGCCGCATCAACGCACGCTGCTGCGCCCGCACCGGCGGCAAAGGAGATATCGCCATTGCTGCCGACGGCACCTGGGACGAACGGCAGATTGACGCACCATTTCACAGACCCGTCGGCAGCGCTAAAGGCAGTCAGACTGCTTCCGGCGGCCGCGACGACGAGATTTCCCTGCAGCGCCACGCGCCCGAGCTGCCGGGGCAAGACCCGCTGCCATGCGACATTCCAGTTCGGTCCGGCGGCGATGCGTGCCAGGCGCCGCCCGCACCAGACGACGAATTGGCCCTCGCCCGGGACAGTGGGCCACACGATCTCCGGGCGCGCCATGGGCAGCAGCATGATCTCTTCATAAACGTTGCCCGGCTGTCCGGCCGGGCGCGAGGCCATCGCCGTCGCGGGATCCATCGCCGGCGCCAAGTGCAGTTCTGCGAGCGTGCCGTCGCGCAGGAGCAGGATTTCATCCGCGCCCGCGCCGGGCAGGGCGGCCTGCTCGATGTCCTTGCCCGATGCGGCGGCGATCCGGTGCATCTGGAGGTTCGCCGTGGCGGGGCTGCCGTCCATGACGAGCACTTCATCGGACGCGACGGTTGCGCGCGTGGCGCCGCCGGCGGGAAAGCTCCGCTTCCAGAGGGTCTTGCCCGTGGCGATCTCGACGCCGGCAAGACCCTGATCGGCTGCCGCAATCAGTACACCGCCGGATGCCGCAACGAGACGCTGCGATGGTTCGTCGCTATCCCAAAGTTCCTGGCCGCTGTCGCGGTGGAAGGCCAGGATGCCGCTGCAGTCGCGCGGGGCCACCATCACCGTCTTGCCTGCGACAATGGGGGAAGAACCTTCGCGGCTGAAATTCGGCGATAGTATGTCCGCCGAGACCGTGCAGGCGTAGCCCCGCAGCCACAGCAGGGCGCCGTCGCGGATGTCGCAGCGGGCGATCACGCCCATGTTCGTGTTGCAGTAGACGCTGCCTTGGCTGATCGTCACGGGCGGTGTTGCTCGGGCCAGGTCCAGCAGCGTGTACGGCTGCCAGGCCAGCGGCTGCTTCCAGATCATCCGCCCGTCGCGGGCGTCCAGGCAGGCCAAGTGCCACAGCACCGGCGGGCCGGCTTCCTTGAGCGGCCCGGGGCCGGCGTCGCCGGTCAAATTGACCGGCACGGCAAGAACATACAGCCGCCCTTCGCAGATCGCCGGGTGCGACATCGGCGTCATGTCCTTCCAGTCCGGGCGCTGGTCTGTGCTCCAGAGCGTGTTGCCGGTTGCGGCCTCCACCGCCGCAATGGCAGGCGGCTGCGATGTGAGGCAATACATCGCCTTTGCATCCGGTGAGGCCGGCACAGCGAGGCTGGTCACCACCGGACGTATGGTCAGGTCCGGGGCGGGGTTGCTCCTGAGGAATCGCGCAGCGGCCAGCGGATCCCAGGTTTTGTCCTCGATACACGTAGGGCGAGTCCACGCCGGTCCGGCGCCGTCATCTCGCCAGCGGGCGATGACGCCGCGCCCCGCCAGCACAGGAGCGCCGGCCATCGAGGCGATCCCCATCACCGGCCAAGGGGCATGAAGCATGCTGTCGAGCAACGGGCCATCGCCCTTGCGCTGCTCGCTGGGCCACGAGGCGGGTAGACGCAGCGATTTTCGCGGCAGGCTTGCCATCGCCCGCGGCGCACGAGGGGGCAGGCCCGCCAGCAGTTCCTTGAGGATATCTTGCGGTGCGGCGCTTCTGCCGCGCCAGGTCATGGGCGGCCCGGCCGCCGCAGCGAGCTGCTCTTCCAGGGCCACTCGCGCCTGCGGCGTGTCTTCCTGGGCCATGGCCAACCACGCCGCCGCCTGCGCATTATCGCGAAGCGCTCCAGGTGGTGCGTGAACAAGCACGTCATTGAGCGCTGCCGCGGCGGGGGCGGTGCGGCCGCGGCGCAGGTCCCTCTCGGCGCTTTCCAGCAGCAGTTCGTGGACGCAGGCGGCGTAAGGGTATCGACGGGCGAGGCCGGCGATGGCTGCGGTATCGCCGGCGGGCCGAAGATCTTCCACGTGGCGCAAGGCCGCTTTGTTCTGCGCGTCGCGCAGCGGCGTTACAAAATCGGCGGGCAGCTTGGCCAGAAACTCGTCCATTGCCAGCGTGCACGCGACATAGTGCGAGGGCGATTTGTCGAAGGCATAGCCCGACGCCGTCCCTAGATCGAGGATCTTCTGGATGTCCTCCGGCCGCAGAAGCTCCTTGGTGGCGGGGCTGTCGCTACGGAACAGGGCCTCGCATCGCGTCCGCAGTTCGAAGTCGCGCGGGAGCGGGTCGAGCTTTCCGCAGGGGGTCATCTCGGCGTCGACGGGCAACTGCCGCCCGCGCTTGCCGCCCACGCCCAGCAGCGCCGCGCAGGCGATCAGAACCAGCAATGTCTGTCGAGTGATCATAGACGGACTTTACAGCCCATCTGTTGAACCCACATCTTTAACGGCGGTGCGCCTAAATTGCGGGCATGATGTTGCCGCCGCAGACGGGGATATAAGCGCCGGTGATGTAGGACGCCAGGTCGCTGGCGACGAAGGCGACCACGTTAGCGATCTCCTGGTCGGTGCCCCGGCGGCGCAGCGGAAGCGTGTCACGGTAGGCTTGCGGCGAATCGTCGCCCTGGTCTTCGCTGATCGTCCAGCCGGGGGCGATCTCGTTGACGGTGATGCCATGCTGACCGACCTCTCGGGCAAGCACGCGCAGCACGCCGTCCATCCCGCGCTTCGCCGAGGCATACGCGCCCTGCCCCGCGGCGCACTGCATGGCACACTCGGTGTTGATGCCGATCACGCGGCCCCACTTGCGGGCGATCATCCCCGGAACAAACGCCTGGGCCATCAGCACGTTGTGCATCACGCAGGAGCGGAACTGGCTTTCGAAATCGTCGCTGGGCTGCTCGAGCACGCCCTTCCAGGGATACTGGATCACAGCATTGTTGACGATGATGTCAGCCGGGGCCAGTTCGGCGGCAACGCGGTCGCGAAGGACGTTGATGGCGTTGGCGGCGGTCACGTCCACCTGCACGACGATGCTGCGCCGGCCCAGGGCCTCGACCTGCGCGGCGAGTTCGTCGGCCTTGGATTGGTTCTTGAGGAAGCAGACGGCCACGTCGGCCCCGGCGCGGGCGAGGGTTCGCACCATGGCACGTCCGAGTTGCCCGCTGGCGCCGGTGACGACGGCGGTATGTCCGGAGAGGTCTATTGCGATCATGGTAAGCTCCTGTGGAGTGCGGCAGCTAAGGCTGCCGCGCTCCATATTAATTTTCCTGCACGCGATCGAGAAGCTCGGCGGCCTGGAGGACTCGGGCGCCGGTAGATTGCAGGGCGGCGATGGCGGCGTCGGGGGCGTCGAATCGCATGACGAGCACCGCGTGGCCGGCGATGCGCGAGCAGAAGGCGTAGAGGTATTCGATGTTGATGGCGGCCTCTTCGAGCGACTTGACGATCGAGGCCAGCGCGCCGGGCTTGTCGGGTATGTCGATGGCCACCACCGGCGTGAGGTTCACGACGCAGCCGGCGCGTTCGAGGACGGCTTTGCCCTTGTCGGGGTCGGACACGATCATGCGCAGGATGCCGAACTGCCGAGTGTCGGCCAGCGACACCGAGAGGAGATTGATGCCCGCGTCAGTCAGGGCCTTGCACGGCCCGCTCAACTCTCCGGGCTTGTTTTCGAGAAAGACCGAAAGTTGCATGACTTTCATGGCGTCACCTCAGGCTTGAAGTTGGCGGTTGTCGAAAACGCGTTTGGCCTTGCCTTCGCTTCGCTGGATGGAATGCGGCTCGACCAGCCGCACGCCCACGCGCAGGCCCAGCGTGCCCTCGATCGAGCGGTCGATGCGCGAGGCGAGATCTTCCATCGCCCGCACCTCGTCGCTGAACAGGTCCGGCGTGAGTTCGACGTGCACCTGCATCTGGTCGAGCCCGGCTTCGCGCGACAGGTGTATCTGGTAGTGCAGCAGCGAAGGGGATACGGCCAGCAGCGCCGCTTCGATCTGCGAGGGAAAGACGTTCACCCCGCGGATGATGATCATGTCGTCGCTTCGCCGGCCGATGCGGCGGATGCGGCGGATCGTGCGCCCGCAGGGGCATTGCCCGCTGATGAGCGTCGTGATGTCGCGCGTGCGGTAGCGGATCATCGGCATGGCCTGCTTGCTCAGCGTCGTCAGCACCAGCTCGCCCTCGGCGCCCTCCGGCAGCGGCTCGCCCGTGGCCGTGTCTACGATCTCCGGGAAGAAGTGGTCCTCGAAGATGTGCAGCCCGTTCTGGCAAGGGCACTCGATGCCCACGCCCGGGCCGATGATCTCGGAGAGGCCGTAGATGTCGTACGCCTTGATGCCGCCGGTGAGCTCGATCTGGCGGCGCATCGCATCGGACCAGGGCTCGGCGCCGAAGATGCCCGTCCGCAGGGGCAAATCGCGAACGTCTATCCCCATTGCCGCCGCCCGCTCGACCAGGTGTACGAAGTAGCTGGGCGTACAGCAGATCGCCGTCACGCCGAAGTCCTTCATCAGCATGATCTGACGCTCGGTGTTGCCGCCGGACATGGGGATCACCGTCGCCCCCAGCGCCTCGGCGCCGTAGTGCAGCCCCAGCCCGCCGGTGAAGAGGCCGTAGCCGTAGCTGTTCTGCACGATGTCGCCGCGATGGCAGCCGCACGCGGCCAGCGTGCGGGCGATCACGCTCGTCCAGACGTTCACGTCCTCCTGCGTGTACGCCACGACGATCGGCTTGCCCGTGGTGCCGCTGGAGGCGTGCAGGCGCACGATGTCTTCCATGGGGCTGGCGAAGAGGCCGAAGGGATACGTGTCGCGCAGGTCGGCCTTGACGGAGAAGGGCAGGCGGGCGATGTCTTCTATCCGCGTGATGCTGTGGGGCGTGAGGCCGCGCTCCTGCATCCGCTGGTGGAACAGCGGCACGTGGTCGTACGCCCGCCGCACGATAGCCTGGAGGCGCGAAAACTGAAGCCGCCGCAATTCCTCCGCCGGCAGGTAGTCCGGCGCGCTGATGTTCTCGTCGCTTTGAATCATGAATCATCCTCTGATCGCATCGCGGGCGTCCCGCCCGCGCGTCGCGAGGGCATCTTGCCCTCGCATCCCGGTCAGTTCTTGCCTGCGCTCCGCGGGCGGGACGCCCGCGGCAAGCGCGGACGAGACGTCCGCGACACGTCATACCCGGCGGCCGGCTTCAAACGCCCGCAGGTTTTCTTCGTGAGACTTCGGCGGCAACAGCGCCTGGATCGCGGCGTGCCAGCTCTTGCGGGGGATCTCCAACGCCGAGCTCAAGGCCCCGAGCACGGCCACGTTCAGGCACCGCGGCGGCATGCCCTTGATGTCGATTTCGGCGCCAAGGATCAGCTCGCCGCCGGCCTTGAGGCACGGGCGGGCCGCTTCGAGCTGATCGGCGGCCATCAGGACGAGGATGTCGGCCTCGCCGGCGGGGATCATCGGGCTGAGCACCTGCTCGCCGAATCGCACGTCGCTGGCGACGAACCCCCCGCGCTGGCTCATGCCGTGAATCTCGCTCTTCTTGACGTCGAATCCGGCGTCGAAGGCCGCCTGCGCCAGGATGTCCGACGCCTTGATCACGCCTTGGCCGCCCAGACCCGCCAGCACGACGTTCGTCACTGCGGCCGTCATGGCTGCACCGCCTTTGCCGCAGCGTTGGCGGCGGACCACTGCTCGATCTTCTTGGCCGCCAGCAGGCAAGGACGCCGCGCGACGATCACGGAAAGCTCGTCGCCCGCCAGGCACTGCCGCAGCACGTCCTCGAGTCGCTGAGGATCCTTGATCGGGTCCAGCACATAAACCTGCTTCACACCCAGACTGCGGGCGAGGTCTTCATACACGACGCGGCCGGTGGCCTTGTGGTCGAGCGTGCGCCCCGTCCCGGGATGCTCCTGCAGGCCCGTCATCGCCGTGATGCCGTTATCCAGGATGATCAGCACGTGTCCGGTGGCGGGGGGGTTGTAGATCATCTCGACCAGACCGGTAATTCCGCTGTGCACGAACGTGCTGTCGCCGATGACGCTGACGACGCGCTTGGCCTGGTCGGCCGGCAGCACGTGCCGCATTCCCAGTCCCACGCCCACGGCGGCGCCCATGCAGATCATGCTGTCCATCGCCTCCAGCGGCGGCAGGGCCGCCAGCGTGTAACAGCCGATGTCGCCGCTGACGAGGCAGTCGAGCTTCTTGAGCGTCTCGAAGACCGTGCGGTGCGGGCAGCCTTTGCATAGCTCGGGCGGTTTGCCCTTGGCGGGCTGCGGCTCGGGCGAGTTGTCGCCGGCCAGAATGCGCCGCACGCGCGAGACGTTGAGCTCGCCGAAGCGGTACATCTCGCTCTTGGCTTCGACGGCGATGCCGGCGGCGCGAATCGCATCGGCCAGAACCGGGTCGCCTTCTTCGATCACAACGCAGCGGTCGACCGAGGCGGCGAAATCGCGGATCATTTTCATCGGCAGGGGATGGCTCATGCCGATCTTCAGGATCGACGCCTGCGGCGCCGCCTCGCGGGCGTGCATGAAGCTGATGCCCGAGGTGATGATGCCCAGCAATTTCTCGCCGACGATGCGACGGTTGAGCGGCGAGGTTTCGTTCCAGGCGTCGATCTCAGCCAGCTTCGCCCGCAGGCGCCGGTGGGCGGGGCGGGCATGCAGCGGGATCATCACGCGCGAGCGATAGTCGCGCTCGTACCTGGGAGGCTGAGGCTCGATGCGTTGGCGGGGCCGCACGACCGTCTTGGAGTGGCAGACCCGCGTCGTCAGGCGAAGGATCACCGGCAGGCGCCATCGCTCGGAGACCTCGGCGGCCGCGAAGAGAAAGTCGTATGCTTCCTGCGAATCGGCCGGCTCGAGCATCGGCACGCCCGCGGCGACTGCGTAGCGGCGGTTGTCCTGCTCGTTCTGGCTGGACCACATGCCCGGGTCGTCCGCCGAGACGACCACCAGTGCCCCGCTGACCCCGGTGTAGGCGGCCGTGAAGAGCACGTCCGCGGCCACATTGAGCCCGACGTGTTTCATGGTCACCAGCGAGCGGGCCCCGCAGTAGGCGCTGCCGAGCACCACCTCAAAGGCGACCTTCTCGTTAGGCGACCACTGCGCCTTGCCGCCCAGGTCGGCGAATCGCTCAAGGATTTCGGTCGAGGGTGTGCCCGGGTAACCGGCCCCGAGGGCAAAGCCGCTGTCGCGGGCGGCAAGGGCCATCGCCTCGTTGCCGCTGAGCAATAATCGTTCCGCACCGGCCATCGTCTATGCTGCCTTCGTCAAAAGAAAAGCCCGCCAACATCGCGGGATCAGCTCTCAAGAGATAGCGGATTGGCGGGCGAAAATCAACACGGGTGCCGCGGCGACATCAAGGCTGACTCGCAGAGAGGCGATCAGGTGTGGTAGTCGGCGTTGATGGCGATGTATTCGCGGGAGAAATCGCAGGTGACTGCCGTGAAGACGCCGTTGCCCAGGCCCAGGTCGGCGTCGATGATGACCGGGTCGCCGGACATGTGCTCGGCGGCCTTCTTGACGTCGAAGTTGGCGCCCATGCCGCGGCGGAACACCAGCGTCCCGCCCAGGCGGATCGAGAGTTTTTCAGGCACGACGCGGGCGGGGCTCTTGCCCAGCGCGGCGGCGATGCGGCCCCAGTTGGGATCGCCACCGTGGGCGGCGCATTTGAGCAGCGGGCTGTTGGCGACGCTCTTGGCGGCGATCATCGCGTCGGCGTCACTGGCGGCGCCGCGGACGGTGATCTCGATGAGCTTGGTCGCCCCCTCGCCGTCGCGAGCGACCCTCCGCGCGAGCTGGTCGCAGAGGCGATAGACTGCCGCGGCGAAGGCGGGATAATCCGCCCCGGTTGCGGTGAGGGTCTTGTTGCCCGCCTGGCCGCTGGCCATCAGCACGAGCGTGTCGCTGGTCGAGGTGTCGCTGTCGACGGTCAGTGCGTTGAACGTGCGGCCCGAGGCGGTTTTCAGGGCTTTGTACAGAGCGGCGGGAGCGACGGCGGCGTCGGTGGTCAGGACGGAGATCATCGTCGCCAGCGAGGGGGCGATCATGCCCGAGCCCTTGGCCATGCCGGC
Organism: Planctomycetaceae bacterium; assembly: GCA_021371965.1. Next base: position 88,035 of record JAJFVE010000019.1, on the reverse strand, counting down.
CAGCGTGACGGTCTTGCCGCCGATCTTGATCGTGGCGACGGCGTACTTCTCATGCAGGTCAGTGGTCATGATCGCGTGGAGGGCTTCCATGTCCTGGTCGGTGCCGAGCATGGCGGCCGCGGCGTCGATCCCGGAGCGGACTTTTTCCATCGGCAGTTGGTGGCCGATGATGCCGGTCGAGGCGACGAGGATCTTGTCGGCCTTAGTGCCGAGGCAGCGGGCGGTTTGTTTGGCCATGGCGGCGGCGTTGGCCAGGCCGACCTTGCCAGTGCAGACGTTGGCGTTGCCGGCGTTGATGACGATGGCACGCACGAAGCCGTAGCCCTTGGGGAGCAGCTTTCGGCTGTAGATGACGGGCGCCCCGACGACCTGGTTGGTGGTCGTGAGCATCGCGCAGGCCACGTCGGCTTGGCCGGCGATGATGGCCATGTCATTGCGGCCTGACTTTTTGATCCCGCAGGCGACGCCGGCGGCGAGGAAACCCTGGGGCTTGGTAATGTGCTGCTGTTTTGCGGGCATCAGGAGTAAGCTCCTTTTCCGAGGCGTGCGCCTTGGGCAAAAAACCTGTCGCCCCTTCGGGGCTCTGCGCCTAAAAGACATCTTTCCGGGGGCTGACGCCCCCGGCTAAATTCTGTCGCCCCTTCGGGGCGAGGACTCACAACTCACAACTGGTCAATACAGTCCGGTCGTCTGCGGCAGGCCGAACATGATGTTCATGTTCTGGATCGCCTGGCCGGAGGCGCCTTTGATCACGGTGTCCAGTGCCGAGAAGACGATCACTTTGCCCTTGGCCATCTTGACGGCCATGTCGCAGTAGTTGGTGCCGCTGACGTACTTGGTGGCCGGCAGCACCTTGGTGCGCACGCGGACGAACGGCGCGTCGGCGTACGTCTCGGTCAAGGCGGCCGTCAGCGTCTCTTCGGTCGCGCCGGTTTTGGGGGTCGCGTAGATGCTGGCGAGCATGCCGCGGTCCATCGGGCACAGGTGCGGCTGGAAGAGCAGCGACACCGGGCGTCCAACAACGTCGGTCAGCACCTGCTCCATTTCGGGCATGTGGCGGTGGTTGCCCACGCCGTAGGGCTCGAAGTTTTCGTTGCGCTCGGGATAGTGGTTCTTGAGGCTGGGTGTTCGCCCCGCGCCGCTGACGCCGCTGATGGCGTTGACGACGATCCCGCTGTCTTCGATCAGCCCGGCCCGCAGCAGCGGCGCCAGCGCCAGGATCGTGCACGTGGGATAGCAGCCCGGATTGGCGATCAGTCCCGCTCCGGCGATCCGGGCGGCGTAGTACTCGGGCAGGCCGTACACTGCTTCGGCCAGGCCCTCCAGGTCGGTGTGCGGGCAGTACCACTTTTCATACACCGCCGCGTCGCTGAGGCGATAGTCGGCAGACCAGTCGATCACGCGCAGGCCGGCTTTGCGAAGCTGCGGGGCGTAGCTCATGGCCACCTTGTGCGGAACGCACATCATCGCCAGTTGCACGTCGAGGGCGGCGAGCTTGGCCGGGTCGAAGAGCTCTTGGCTGAGCATCACCTGCTTGCTCAGCAGCGGGTAGAAATCTTCCATCGGTCCTAGCTCGTTGGCCGGCCCATACACGCCCACCAGCTCGGCGACGGGGTGTCGCAGAAGCCAGCGGATGACTTCAAAGCCGGCGTAGCCGCTGCCGCCAATAAGGGCGACGCGGATCTTTCTGGTTGATTGCGCCACGGAGTGCTCCTGTCCTTAAAAAAAGCTCCGGCGGTCCTGAGCGGCCGCCGGAGCCTGATTGTTTCGGTCGTGCGTGCTCGGGATTAACGCTTCGAGAACTGGAAGCGCTTGCGGGCGCCCTTCTGGCCGTACTTTTTGCGTTCGGTCATGCGAGCGTCGCGGGTGAGCAGTCCCTTGGTGCGCAGGATGGCGTCGATTTCCGGGGCGGCCTTGCACAGGGCGCGGGCCAGTCCCAGCATGACGGCGCCGGCTTGCCCGGTCGTGCCGCCGCCGTTGACGTTGACGAAGACGTCCCACGAGCGGGGCATGCTGACGGCCGCAAGCGGGGCGTCAACGGCGTTGCGGTCGACTTCGCGGCAGAAGTATTCGTCGCGTTTGCGCTTGTTGATCAGGATATTTCCCGTGCCGGGGCGAATGCGCACTCGGGCAACGGCCGACTTGCGGCGGCCGACGCCCCAGATAAACTTGGCGCCTTCGGGAAGCGGCGGGGCGGGCTTGGAGACTTCTTCGACAGGCGCCTCCGGCGCCTCGACGACGGGGACCTGCTCGGCGGGGGTTTCAGGGGCGGCGGGGATATTTTCGTTCTCTGCCATGGAATCGTACGTCCTGAACTAGACCTCTAGCGGTTGGGGATTCTGTGCCTGATGGCGATGCGTCGGACCGGCGTAAACCTTTAGTTTCTTGAGCATCGCGCGCCCAATGTTGTTCTTGGGCATCATGCGGCGAACGGCCTCGGTAACGACGAAGTTCGGCCGGCGCTGAAACATCTTGCTCAAGGGTATCTGCTTGAGGTGGCCCGGGTAGCCGGTGTAGTGGTCGTAGGTGCGATCGGTCTGCTTCTGGTCGCCGATGATGCGCACCTTCGCGGCGTTGACGACGATGACGAAGTCGCCCGTGTCCACGTTGGGGGTGTATTCCGGGCGATGCTTGCCCATCAGGAGCATGGCGATCTTGGTCGCGGCGCGGCCGAGGACCTTGTCGGTAAGGTCCACCACGTGCCAGGCGGCTTTGACTTCGCCCTTCTTTGCCATGTACGTCTTCATTCCACTGCCTCAGTAGCTGTAAACAGAGCACTCAAAACGAGTCGCGCATTATCGCGGCGGTTCGCGCGCCAGTCAACACGAAAATTTATCGCCGCTGCAAAAATCATTTTTCGCCCGCCATGAGCCTCCTCCCATCCCGTGGCATGAGCGTGGCGCCCATGCCTCGCGGGTTTTTGCTGCAGGCGGGAGGCCATTTTGCTATGGTATCTCAAACGTCGTAGCGATGGACTGGAGATTGTACGATGGCAAAATCCGCCCTGTTCTTCCTTTCGATGGCGATTGGTCTCTCTGCCGCCAGTGCGCAGGAGACGCAGCCGGCGACCGCCACCGCGGCCGCTACCGGACCGGCGGCCACCTCGCAGGCAGCCTCGGCCAGCCAGCCGCAGTGGACCGAGCAGTCCAAGCGCCAGGCGTACCTGGCCGCGCGCAGCGGTGCTTTCATGGACATGGCCGCCCAGGCGCGGCTGTTGAGCGTCACGCCCAAGGTCAGCGTCAAAGATTTCCTGGCCGAGTCGAGCGGCCTGGAAGTGGCCTTGATGATTCGCCTGCCCGCCATCAGCAAGATACTCGATGAGCAATACCGCCGCGGCGCGTGCTCGCTGACGGTCGTGGCCGACGTGCCGGCGGTGGCCGAGGCGCTGGCGGAAATCTGCACCAGCACCTACAAGGGCAACACGGTCAAGGCGGAGGACTTCAAGAAGCTCGCGGCCGACACGAAAGGGCAAATCCTCTTGGCCAGCGGCGAATCGGGCGTGGTGGACGAGCACTGGTCTTCGCTGGTCGAGCCGGCAGTGGGAGAGGGCGAGCCGCGAATCGACAACGCGCCGCCGGCCGTCCGCGAGTTCTGGCAGGAACACTGCAATGCCTGGGGCCTGCGCAAGGCCGAGCAGGACGCCTACATGGCCGCCCGGCGGCACTTGGCTCTGCAAGTCCGCGGCATCTACATTGCCCCGGAGGTCACCGTGGCGGATTTCGTGGCTACCAGCGACGAGCCGGCCGTCGACATGACCAAGTTTCTCCGCGGCGCCCGCGAGACCGGCCGGCGATACCGCCGCGACGCCCTCGTCGTCGAGTCGGCGGTGCAGGTGCGCCTGCGGTCGGTCTACATGAGCCTGCGAAGCTGGGCCCGAACGAGCCACCCCAAGGCCTCGCGCGAGCAGGTCGACCGCCTGGAGGAATTGATACTCAAGGGCGATGAGGCCGTCATCAGCGGCACCGGGGTGGCGGCAGCGCCGCTCAAGCACGTCCGCAACGCTACGCCCGAAATGCTCAAGCGCCTGGCCCTGGCCTCGGCGGCGCCGGATTGGCTGGGCCGCAGCGAGCGTGCGAGCGGGTCGGCTGCAGCGCCCAAGGCCGGTGAGAGCGACGAGGCCATGCGCAGCGCCATGCTGGCGGCGGCTCGGGAGGCGCGGTGCTCGCTGGCGACGAAGTTCCTGGACCTGCCTGTCGGCCCGGCGACAACGATGCGCGACCTGATGGCCGCCAGCGAGCCGATCCGCGCCTTCGTGGCGACATATCCGCTCGACGCCCGCGTCGTCGAGGGAACGCAGAAGATTGGCGACGACGGCAGGGCGTCGGTAACCGTCGAGGCCCCGCTGGGCCCGCTGTGGGAAGACGTCCTGCGATACTCGGAAGCGTGCAAGTGAAGCGGATAGCTGACAACCGACAGCTATTTTGAAAGCGAGAGAATTATGGATTACCAGGTTGGCGGCGTCGGCAGAGTGATTGTCATGCGCGGGTTCGAGGGCGAGGACGTCTACAAAGAGATCGAAGGCCTCGCCGATCGCGAGGGCGTCAAGAGCGCCGCGGTGCTGGTAGTGGGCGGGCTGCGAAAAGCCAAGGTGGTGGTCGGGCCCAAGGACCCGCACGGGCCCATCGAGCCACAGTACAAGGAGTTTGACGACGCCCGCGAGATCGCCGGCGTTGGGACGATCTTCTGCGACGAGACGGGACCCAGGCTGCATCTTCACGGCGCGATCGGCCGAGGCGACGAAGCCATCAACGGCTGCCCCCGCGGCGGCGCGACAGTCTTCTGCGTGCTGGAAGTGGTGATGATCGAGATCACCGGCACCACCGCCTGCCGCGCGCCCGACCCGCAACTGGCGCTGAAGCTGCTGAGTTTCGCGAAGGGATAGGGTTTAGGTCTTGGGTCGTAGGTCATAGGGCGCAGATTCGTCGAGCGTCGAATAAGGCGGCAATAGCCGCCAACGCACCAGACATCATATCGAGACCCTAAGCCCTAGACCCTATGACCTAATCCCTGCCACTCACTTCTGCCGCTTCTTTTCCCACTCACGCGAGGCGGCTAGCACTTCTTTTAGGCGATCGCGAATCCGCAGGTGCTGCGTGCATTGGTCTTCGCAGGCGCCGCAATCGTTGCAGTTGGCGGCCGCTTCGGGATCGACCACCCAGTGCCATCGCAGCCGCGGGACCGACTGGTCCGGGTCGTTCTGCAGCTTCATGACGTTGTGCGTGTCCATGAACTGCGGGATCGGCACGCCGTTGGGGCAGGGCACGCAGTACCCGCAGCCGGTGCAGAACCCGTCGAACTTGTCCAGGATTCCGCTGCGCAGACGCTCCATGTGGGCCGCATCGTACGGGCGGAAGTTCTCCACAGCCGCCACGGCCTCGTCGATCTGCTCGATGCTGGAGAACCCCACCAACGCCGTCGAGATCGACGGGTCGGAGACGACGAATCGCAGCCCCGCCTCGACGACCGTCCGGTCGGCCGGGCCGCGGACGAAGTCGAACGTTTTCGCGTGCTGGGCGAGCAGCCCGCCGCCGAGGGGGTTCATGGCCGCCACGCCCAGCCCCATGGCCCCGGCGGCGTCGACGGCTTCCTGGAGGTAGGGGAAATTGACGACGCAGTAGCCCAGCAGCACGCCCTCGAAGACGCCCTCGGCCAGCACTTCCTTCAGCAGCCCGCCCGAGAGGTGCGACGAAGCGACGACATGGGCGATGAGCCCTTCTTCCTTGGCCTTGATCATGGCCTTGATGGCGCCCTCGTCCCGGCGGTTCTGGTAGTCGCCTTCCTTGTTCAGGCACCACATGTGATAGAAGTCGATCCGGTCGACGCCCAAGCGCGTGAGCGATTTCTCGATTGCCGCACGCATCTCGTCGGTCTTGGACGCGAAGGTCTTGGTCGAGACGTAGAACGAGTCGCGCGGCATGCTTTTGAACGCCGCGGCCATGATGTCTTCGCTCTTGTCGTTACAGTAGCCCGGGGCGGTGTCGAAGTAGTTGATCCCGCGCCGGTGGGCGTGCAGCACCAGGGCGGCACTGGCGTCGATCTCCTCGGGCTTGGGGAATCGCATCCCCCCAAAGCCGATCGCGCTGACATTCTTGCCCGTCCTGCCGTAAGGTTTCTTCCACATCGCGAGTTCTCCGTGGGGTGTGACTGAACTTTTCCTGAAATGAACCAGATACCCGCCCGCGCCGGACGATTCAAGTTCAGAATTAGCCTTGCGCAAGTTTTTATACATCGGGTTGCCTCCGGTAGCGTCCGTGAAGTACCATGCAAGTCTGCGCACTGCCGCTTGCAGCGTGGCCGTTGTTCAGCAAGCACAGAAACTGCCAAGGCGCAAGCGGCCGAGGTTAATGGAGACCAACCTGAGTATCCCTGCATGACTTTGCGAGCGACCATCCTGGGATTGCTTGGGGCGATCTTTATCGTCACGGTGGGCTATTTCTCCAGCCAGGTCGCCAACCTCGCCCATTTCGCCAACCAGTTCTTCCCCATCGTCGTGTTCTTTCCGCTGGTGATGCTCGGGGCAGCCAATCCGCTGCTGAATCGCATCGGCAGCCGCTGGCGCCTCTCGGGCGGCGAGCTCTCCGTCGTGGCCGCGATCATGCTCATCGGATGCAGCCTCCTGGGCACGGGGCTCCTGCGGTTCTGGAGCCGCGGGACCTTCATGCCCGTCCTGATCAACCACGGAAATGTCCGATGGAATAAGGCCCAGGCCATGCAGCAGGTCCCGTCATATCTGCTGGTCAACGACGGCAGGTATAGCGAAGGCATCGCCGATGCCTATCGCGGCCTGGGCAAGGGTTCCGACGCCCCCAACATCTCTTTTTCCGACGTCCCCTGGTGGCAGTGGCGAGGCCCCCTGGCGACCTGGATGCCCATCATTCTGCTCTACTCGATCGCCTCGATCTGCATGGCCTTGATGGTCCGTCGCCAATGGGCGGAGAACGAGCGGCTGCCGTATCCCATTGCGGCGGTGGCCGCGGCCTTCATGGGCACCGATGAAAACCCGGCGCCCGGCGGGCTCTTCCGGAATCACCTTTTCATCATCGGCGCCATAGTGGTCTTCGGTATTCACCTGGTCAACGGTCTGAACACCTGGACCAACGGTCGCTTTATCGAAATCCCGATGGTCTACAACTTTTTTGAGTTCCTCCAGAAATACCCCACGCTCAACAGCGGCGTGTGGGGGTTCGGCCTGGTGCACGTGGCCTTGTGGCCGACGATCATCGCCTTCGCCTGCTTCATCAACGAAAACGTGAGCTTCTCGCTGGGCATTTCCGCCATTCCGTTTCTGCTGGTGGGCGTGCTGTGCACCGAGAGCGGGATAAACCTCAATTGGAGCTACCTCGACGGCGGCGTGCTGGGCTGGCAAATGGCCGGCAGCTTCCTGGCCGTCGGAGTTACGATCCTCTACCTTGGACGCCGCTACTACAGCCGCCTGCTGGGGCGCGTCTTCGGTATCGGCCAACCTGGCGAGGTGCGATCGCACGAAGCCTGGGCCGGCAGGGTTTTCCTGATCTGCTATGCGCTGCTGGTGCTGATCATGACGAAGATGGGCCTGGACTGGCCCTTTGCCGTCATCGCCGTTGGCCTGTTCATGCTGGGGTTCCTGGTCTTTGCGCGCATCAACGTCGAGTCCGGACTGGTGCTGATCACGAGCTGGTGGCAGCCGATGGCCGTGCTGGTGGGGCTCTTCGGCGCCGAGTCGCTGGGGCTGCAGAACCTGGCGATGATCGGCATCTTCTACCCGGTGCTGAGTTTCGATCGGCGCGACTGCCTCATGCCCATGATCCTCAACGGCCTGCGAATCTGCCGCTACAACAAGGTTCTTGCCGGCCGCGTGGGGGCCATCTCGGTCCTCTCGCTGCTGGCCATCGCGGCTGTGGCCGTGCCGTTTGGCCTGTGGGTGGACTACAACTGGGGCTTCAAGATGGGCAATACGCCCAAAGAGGCCAGCACCATCGCCAACCCGCCGTCGGGCACGTTTGAGTATGTCGCACAGTCCTATAACGACCTGCGGGGCCGCGGCCAACTTCTCAACTCGCGGAACATGTCCGTCCTGGATCGCCTGACCCACATGAAGCCCGACCCGAAATTCCTCTGGTCGATGGGCCTGGGATTCGGCGCCGTACTACTTCTGGCCTGGCTGCGGATGCGACTGCCATGGTGGCCGCTGCATCCGATCCTGCTGCTGGTCTGGGGAACCGGACCTATGCAGGAGATGGCCTACTCGTTCCTGCTGGGCTGGCTGATCAAGCGCCTGGGGCTGAAGTACGGCCTGTCATGGCAATCGCTGCGACTGTTCATGATCGGCGTAATCGCCGGCGACCTGGCCGGCGGCGCTCTATGGATGATCGCCGGCGCCGTTAGCTACGGCATCACCGGCCAGCAACCCGCCAAGTACTTCATCTTCCCGCTGTAGCGAGCGAGACCTGTTTCTCTCAAGGCTCGCGCGCCGCTTCGGCCTGCTAACGAAGGAGCACCGGTGGTTATCAGAGAAAACAGAAAGTATTTCTCTGCTCAGTCGCACAGCCCCGCAAATCGCAATCCGGCGAGTAATGTGGCGGATCCTGCGCACGTTTCATTTTTATTCGCTCATGCGTGACATTCGTGTTCGTTTCCTGGCGGCAGCGTGGCGCTCTTGCTCAGAGGGCTTTCGCGTGAGGAGACCGCGCGAGGCAAGCCCCGCCGCTAACGGGACGCTGCGCGACGATAAACAGAATTGCAAAATCTCACACTTTTCTGTTGACGAATTCGGCATTCGTGCTGAGAATACTTGTGACCAGCGCAAGGAGCATCGGTTCTCGACGCCCTGACGCTCTGGATAAGAACTGCGGCTGTGAGGCAACCGTGGGAAGTGCCCGCGGCTCTGCCGGCCTGTTCCAGTCGCCTAACTCGAGGAGATCCCTCATGATCAAGCAGCGTCTGTTCACCCCCGGTCCCACTGACGTCCCCGCCGAAGTGCTCATCGAAATGGCCAAGCCCATGTTCCACCACCGCACGCAGCGGTTCAAGACCATGTTCGCTGAGGTCAACGCGTCACTCAAAAAGCTGCTGATGACCGAGAACGACGTGTTGATGATCGCCGGGTCGGGCACGGCCGCCATGGAAGCGGCCATCGCCTGCGCCGTCCCGCGCGACAAGAAAGTGCTCATCGTCAACAGCGGCAAGTTTGGCGAGCGCTGGGTCAAGGTCGCAAAGGTGTACGGCCTCAAGATCGACGAGGTCAAACAGGAGTGGGGCACGGCCGTTTCGCCGGATGTGATCAAGGCCAAACTCGCCACCGGCGAGTACGGGGCCGTGGTCGTTGTCTACAGCGAAACCTCCACCGCAACCGCGTGCGACCTCGAGGCCATCGGCAAGGTCGTGGCACCGACGCCGGCGCTGCTGATCGCCGACTGCATCACCGCGGCCGGCACGCTGCCGCTGCGGACCGACGCCTGGGGCATTGATATTGTCGGCATCGGCAGCCAGAAGGCGTTGATGCTGCCGCCGGGGCTGGCGATGGTGTCGGTGAGCAAGAAGGCCTGGGACGTGATCGAGAAGATCGACCCGCCGACGCTGTATCTGAGCCTCAAGGCGTACCGAAAGGCGCTGGCTAAGAGCGACGTGCCCTACACGCCGGCCGTTTCGCTGATGCGCGGGCTCAAGGTGGCGCTGGACATGATCCACGCCGTCGGCATCGAGAAGATCTGGTCGCGCACGGCCATCATGGCCAAGGCGACCCGGGCGGCCTGCGAGGCTTTGGGGATGAAGACCTATTCGCGGCAGCCCAGCGACTCGGTGACGGGCATCTGGCTGCCCGAGGGACTGGACGAGAAGAAGTTCCGCAGCACGCTTCGCGACAAGTACGGCTGCAGCGTCGCCGGCGGTCAGGACGACCTGGAAGGCAAGATCTTCCGCGTCTCGCATCTGGGCTACGTCGATCCGCTGGACACGCTGGGCCTGATCGCGGCAGTGGAGTACGTGCTAGCCGACCTGGGCGCGAAAATCGAGATCGGCAAAGGCGTCGCCGCCGCGGCGAAAGTGCTCAAGGACTGGAACTAACAACGAACAACTGACCACAGAGGCTCAGAGAAGACTGAGGTACGGGGAATGATGGAAGAATGGAAGAATGGAAGGATGGGTAAACGCCGCCCAATGGCCGCGCCCGTCAACTCATTAATTCACCATTCCGTCCTTCCGTTTTTCACCTCTGCGCCCTCTGTGTCTCTGTGGTAGGTTTCTGAAAGGAGCAAGACCATGAAAGTGCTCGTAGCAGACAAACTCAGCCAGGTGGGGCTGGACTGGCTTAAGGAACAAAAGGACGTCGAGATCACCATCAAGCCCGGGCTGGCGCCGGAAGAGCTGGCCAAGATCGCCGGCCAGTACGACGGCATGATCATCCGTTCGGGCGTGAAGATCACGGCCGCGGTTATGGCCGAGCCGGGCGCCTTGAAGTGCATCGCCCGCGCGGGCGTGGGCGTCGACAACGTCGACGTGCCCGTGGCCACGCGCAAGGGCATCATCGTCATGAACACGCCCGGGGGCAACACGATGAGCACGGCCGAGCTTGCGCTGACGCTGATGATGGCGCTGTCGCGCAAGATTGCCCCGGCCAACGCCTCGCTGCGGGCGGGCAAGTGGGACCGCAAGAACTTCGAGGGCACGCAGCTTGCCGGCAAGACGCTGGGCATCGTGGGCATGGGTCGCATCGGGCGCACCGTCGCGACGCGGGCGGCCGCGATGGACATGCGCGTGCTGGGGTACGATCCGTTCTTCGCCGGCGAGTCGATGGACCAGACCGAGATGGTCAAGGACCTCAACGAGCTGTGCAAGCGCAGCGACTTTATCACCGTGCACGTGCCCAAGAGCGGCGAAACGCTGGGCATGATCGGCGCGGCGCAGTTCGCCGTCATGAAGCCCGGAGCGCGGCTGATCAACGCCGCCCGCGGCGGGATCATCGACGAGCAGGAGCTGCTCAAGGCCCTCAACGAAAACCGAGTGGCCGGCGCGGCGCTGGACGTCTATATGGCCGAGCCGCCCGAGAGCGAGGTCGAGAAGGCCCTGATCACGCACCCCAACGTGCTGGCCGTTCCCCATCTGGGCGCCAGCACCGAAGAGGCGCAGGAGCAGGTCGCCCTCGACGCGGCCAAGCAGCTTGTCGAGGCCTTGCGCGGCGGCGAGGTTCGCAACGCCGTCAACGCCCCCGGCTTCGACCAGGCCCTGCCGGAAGTGCTGCGGCCTTACACGGAACTGGCCGGGCGGCTGGGCACGATCCTGGGCACCATCACGCCCGGTGCGATCAGCCGAGTCGAGGTGATCTATCGCGGCGCGATCGCGGACATGAACGTCACGCCCGTGACCACGCACGTGCTGGTGGGCCTGATGAGCGGCCACATGGACAGCCCCGTCAACGTGATCAACGCGCCGGGGCTGGCGCAGGAGCGCGGCGTGGACGTGCAGACGATCACCAGCCCGCGCATCCGCGAGCACGCCAACCTGATGGAAGTGCACGTGACGACGGACAAGGGCAAACGCTGGGCCGTGGGAACGATCTTCGGCAACAAGTTCCCGCGCGTCATCGGGATCGACGGCTACCGCATGGAGATGAAGCCCGAGGGGCACGTCGTCGTGATCGAGAACGAGGACAAGCCCGGCGTCGTCGGCCGCTACGGGACGCTGTTCGGCGATAACAACATCAACATCGCCGACATGACGTTCTCCCGCAAGCTCAAGAGTGGCATGGCGCTGGTGGGCATCAACCTCGACCAGGCCGCCCCCCAGGCGTTGATGGACAAACTGACGCAACTGCAGTTCGTCAAGAACGCCTGGTACCTGAAACTCGCCGACCTTCCGGTGGAAGAGCAGGAGTAGGGAACAACAGATCCTAGATGACAGGTCCTAGATCCTCGGGAAAAACCGGGGATCTAGGACCGTCTTGTTTGTGGTTTCCCCGCCTAGGATCGAGGACCTAGGATCTAGGATCTGTTTCTACCCCGCAGCGTACAGCGCTATCGCCCCGACCATCAGCATCGCGGCGATGACTCGGCGAACAAACGCCCAGCGTTCCATTTTGCCCTCCAGGTGCAGCAGGCCGATGTGGGCGGTGGCTGCGCCTACGACGATGGACAGCAGCCCGCGCGTCGACTGGAGGATGTTGCCGAAAATCGCCGAGACCTGCGCCAGGCAGGCGAAGAAGAGAATCATGGCTACCAGCCAGCAGCCCGCAAACGGGGCCGCGTCGATCCAGGCGCCGCGGTTGCGCGTGCCCAGCCAGGGCAGCGTCACGGCCGCCATCACGCCGCACAGAACGTAGCAGATGCACGCGCTGAGGATCGCCGGCGAGGCGCCGGTGTTGGCGAGTGCGTGCTGCGTGGCGATGATGTTCAGGTCCGACAGCGAATACGTGATACACACAAAGACGATCGCGGCGATTACCTTCAGCGAAAGCCACTGACCGGCGTGGTGGCAAAGCGCCATCGCGGCCGCCACCGCCAGCGCCACGCCCAGCCACTGCAGGCCCACCGGCGACTTGGCCTGCGTGATGCCCATGAACGCGGCGAAGTCGTGCAGGGGCGGCGGGGCGTTGACGGCCGCCACCGCCAGGATGGCCAGGATCGGGACCTTCAGTCCCAGCAGCGGGGCGACCTTCGAGGCCTCCACGCGTTGCAGCGCCAGGAAGATCACCATCTGCCCCATGAGGTAGAAGCCCGTCATCGCGATCACCGGCCAGGCCCAGACCGACAGCGGCGGCATGGTTCGCGGCCAGAAGAACGGCAGGGCGGCAGCGGCCGCGACTCCCATGATCACGTGGGCCAGCACCAACAGCCGCAGCGGCCCGCCGCGATGGTGCAGCACAAACCTCCGTGAGAAGATGTACCCAAAGGATTGCGCCAGCGCACAGCCCAGACCCATCAAGATGCCCAGAACTACCATCGCGGCATTATACAAGACCGGGTGACATGGCGACACACGCAGCGGGTCGCCACGGGCACGCGAGAAAGCAACAGGGGAGTTAACCGCAAAGATCTCAAAGCACGCAAAGGGTTCTTGGAAAAGAACAATAACACTTTCTCCTTTGCGCCCTTTGCGATCTTTGCGGTTGATCTCTTCCGGGCGAACCCGGCGACGGGTAAGATATTGCTGAAAGGAACCGATCAATGTTCTATGTCTGGGGAACTGTTCTGGTACTGGTCAACGTGCTGTTCTTCACGCTGAATCTTTTCGGTCTGCCGGGCAACTGGCTGATCGTGCTGGCGATGGGGGGCTTTGCGTGGTGGCAGTGGAACCCGGCCCTGGGCCCGTGGAACCAGGCGGTCTCCCTGCAGAGCCTGATCGTACTGACAGTCCTGGCGATCCTGGGCGAGATCGTCGAGTTCGTCGCCGGCCTGGCCGGGGCGCGAAAAGCCTCCGGTACGTGGTTGGGCTCGATCGGGGCGCTGGCGGGTTCGCTGATCGGGGCCGTCGTCGGCACCTTCATCATCCCCGTGCCGCTGCTAGGCACGCTGATCGGCGCCTGCGGCGGGGCGTTCGCCGGCGCGATGCTGATGGAGATGGCCTCAGGCAAGCCGCTCAAACCCGCTGTGGCCGTAGGCAAAGGCGCCGGCATCGGCCGCCTGCTGGGCACCATCGGCAAAATGGCCGTCGGCGTCATCATGCTCATCGCCGCGGCCATCGCCATCTTCTGGCCGTGAGATGAGATCTTGAGGGTGTCAGCAATTCAACGAGAGCAGATGAACCTGATCGTGCTGGCGACAAGCCAGATTACCGCCCCCAAGGTAATAATAACGCGCGTTCTGACTGAGAGGTCGCACTTCCTGTGCACGACAATCAGACAGACAATGCCAACGATCACTGCTAGTGCATATGACGGGGGACTCGTAGGACCCGGGCAATAATTCGGGAGTGCAAGAAGTGTATTTGACACAATCACTTACCTCGGCGAATGAAACGCTTGAGGTGTCTTCCGCCGTCGACGAAGACCACCTGGCCGGTGATGAAATCGCTTTCCAGCAGGAACATCGCGGCGTGCACAATGGCTTCTGGCGTACCGACTTTGTGCATCGGGTTGGTCCAGGTGAGCTTGTCGTAGGCGTCGGCCGGTTCGCCCGGCGGGGGGAGGATCAGGCCGGGGGCGATGGCGTTGACGGCCACCGCTGGGGCGAGCTCGACGGCCAGGAGCTGCGTCAACTGCAGCAGCATCCGCTTGCTCAGATGATACGCCACGTGTGAGGCATCCTGATCGAGCACGGTGGCGTCGAGGAAGTTGATGATGTGGCCGGGCCGCTTCTGTGCCGCGAATGTCCGCGCAAGTTCCAGCGGGGCCAGGGCGTTGATCTGCACGTGGCGCGACAAATCCTCGCCGGTAAGCTCCAGTACGCGGCCGCCCTCGTAGATCGACGCGCTGTTGATGAGGATATCCAGCGGCGCCAGCGATTCGATCGCCCGGCCGACAAGGCTCGTGACGGCGCCCGCATCGGACAGATCGGCCGCGACGGCTGCTGATCGCACGTTCATGTCCGCCAGCTCGGCGACGAGGGATTCGGCCTGCTGGGCGGACTTGTTGTAGTGAACGGCGACATTGGCCCCGCGCGCGGCCAAGGCCAGCGCCATCGCCCGGCCAAGCCGCAGCGCGCCGCCTGTGATCAGAGCGGTCTTTCCGGCAAGTTCGTTCATAGTATCATTTCACTGCAGATCCCTGAAGAAAGGCAAAGACAAAAACATTGCCACGAAGGACACAAAGACCACAAAGGGAAGACGACGAGGAAATTACTTCTTCGTGTTCTTTGTGATCTTTGTGGCAAGTTGTGGCGTCTACGTCGGTTTGTCAAGTGTGTCGATCTTGGCCGCCATGACAAAGTCGGCTTCGGACAGGCCGCCGATCTTGTGGGTTGTCAGTTCGATCGTCACCTTGCCCCAGCCCAGGTGGATGTCGGGATGGTGGCCGGTCTGTTCGGCCAGTGCGCCTACCTCAATGGTGAAGTCCAGCGCCTGGCGAAAGTCTTTGAACTTCCAGCTCTTGGTCAGCCGTTTGCTATCGACGACCTCCCATTCGCCGCCGAGCTGCTCCTGGAGTTGTTCAATCTCCTCGCCCTGCAGCGGCGGCGTGCCGCCCTTGCACGGGACGCACTCCCGGTCGGCCAGCGAGCACGCTGAGTTTGTGGTCTCATCCATAACCGTCTCCTTTCGGCTATGAAATCATAGCTCTCGAGCGGGCGGACGATGGCATGGTACGGGGGAACTTTATCGCCGGGCGGCTGGTGGGGCGTCGCGGGCGGATGTACGGGGGGTGGCGCGGATTGGAGCTGTTGGCGCGCGATATCATCTGCAGGGCGTTGTAAGCCTGGTTGCCCAGTCCGGTTTCTTTGGCCTGTTCCATGAGCTTCTGGAGCGGCTGGACGGCTCGCTGGTCGGCCAGTTCGCCCAGCCAGTACGCCGCCTGAAAGACCGCCGGCGAGGCCGGGGCTTTGAGCACGGCGATCAGCGACTCGATCACGTCGTCGCCGCTTTCTTCCATCGCCTTGGCCAGGGCGACATTGTCGCCGCCTTGATGGCTGAGCATCGCCAGGAAAGGTTTCCAGGCGGCCTTGGAGTCGATTCTCGCCAAGGCGATCGCGACGCTGCGGCTCAGGGAACCGTCTTCCTGTGTCGCCAGTGCCTGCAGGGCCTTGGTGGCATTCTTGTCGCGCAGGCGGCCCAGCGAGATCACGCACATCTCCCGCAGGGACATTTCAGCATTAGCCAGGCATGCCAGCAGCGCCGCGCCGGCGCCTTCCCCGCCGGTGTTGCCCAGCGCCACAGCCGCGGCGTAGCGCACCTGCGGGTCGTTGGAGTCCTTCAAAAGTCCGATGAGCGTCGCCGTGCCGCGCGTGTCGCCCGGGCGCCCCAGGGCCTGAACGATGGCCGACCTGTTACCGTCGCCGCCCCTGCCCATGCTGGTAAGAACTCCCTTCTCGATCATGCGGCACAGCAGCGGCACGACCTTGGGGCTATCGGCGCCCGCAAGAACCGCCGCGGCGGAGATTTGCACCTGCTGGTCCGAATCGTCCGCCGCCGGCGCCAGCGCGTCGGCGATATCGTCGCTCATGCCGTTGCCGCGGCTGTAGCCCATCGCCCGAACCGCCTCGTAGCGCACGGTGCGGCTGGGGTCCTTGACGGCCTTGGCCAGTGCGGTCACGGCCGTCCGCGTCCGCAGGTTGCCCAGCGCGTGAACGGCCGCGAGTTTGACGGACTCGTCCGAATCGTTCAGAGCCTCGCTGAGGGCAGCGATGGACGAGGGCTGGCGCGAGGAGCCCATCGCGGAGATCAGTTCGCGGCGGGTCTGCGCGTCGCCGTTCTTGATGGCCTCGGCCACGCCCGCGGCGGCCGCGGAGTCGTTGATATCCATGAGGATTCGCGCCGCCCGGCGGCTGGCGGGAACCTTGGCCCGCGCGATCTCCAGCAGGGCCGGAACGGCCTTGGTCCCGATCTGCCGCAGGGCGTCGAGGATCTGGTTGTCGCTGCCTTCGCTCTCGGCCATGGCGGCGCGTTTGAGGGCGGCGACGGCCTCGGGCCGACCCATGCGTGCCAGTCCAATGGCCGCGGTGCGGCTGACATAGGCGTCGGAGTCATCCAGGGACTTGACCATCGCCGTGGCGGCGGCTTGGTCGGTCATGTTCGACAGGCGCGAGATGGCCTGGCGGCGGATGTTGGAGTTTCCCTCGCCCAGCAGCTTGGCCAGGGGGGCCAGGGCGTGGGCGTCGTCCAGCCGCGTGACCATCTGCACCGCCCGCTCGCGGGTGGAGGGGTTGGGATCGTTCAGGGCCTTGACGATGGCGTCCTGCAGCGCCGGCGAAGGCGGAGACTGCCGCTGCGTCAGGTTGTCCAGCGTCACGATGGCGGCAAATCGCACCGAGGCGATCGGATCTTCCAGTCCTTTGGTGACGATGGCCTCCATCCCGCGCGCGTCATAGCGGGAGGCGGCCTCGACCACCGCCAGGCGCAGGCGCCAGTCGTCCGCGGCGGCGGCCTTGGCCAGTTCGGCCTGCGAGGCCTTGGTGTTGATGGTCATCAGAATCTGGATCAGCGACGCCCGCATGGCGATGCGGGTTTGCAGCGCCTTGGCCACCGGCGCGACGGCCTGGTCGCCGAAGTTGGCGATGACGGCGGCCACGTTGGTTCCGCGGCCGTAGCTGTCGTACTCGTACCGGTGCGTGCCCAGCAGTTCCATCAGCGGCTCGATGGCCCGAGGGTCTTTCAGGGCCCCCAGGGCGCGTGCCGCATGCATTCGCGTGCGGTCGTTGCTGTCGGCCAGCGCCGAGACCAGCGCGGCGAAGCATTTGGGCGTGGCGACGGCGGCCATCGACTCGACCGCCAGTTCACGAATCTCGGTGCTGGGGTCGCAGCTCAGCTCGATCAACGCATCGACCACACGCGGGTCTTTGACCTCGGCCATCGCCCGGATCGCCGACTTGCGCAGCGAGTCGTTGGAATCTTTCGCACCGGCCAGCAGCACGTCCAGGCGCGAGGGCGTCTGAGCACGGCTCACGCTGCAGAGAACGACCATGCAGGCACACGCCGCAAGTGCAGCAAATACTTTCTTCATGACCCACCTCTATGTGTTCTATCCCAGGATGATCGATGCGTCACTTGGATGTGATTATAGTCCTGTCGCGTCGGCCGGGCCATATGGGTGTGCAATTCTTGACCCTCGGCGGCTGGGGCGATAGAGTGCCTGCCTTGCATACAGGAGTGATACCATGAAGACTGCCGTCAGCAGCTACAGCTTTTCGCAATATCTCGGCCGGGGCAAGGACCTCCTCTGGGCGGTCGAGACGGCCGCCGAGTTGGGCTTCGAGGGCATCGAATTCACCGGCCTGGGTGGCGAAGCGCCGGAAGACCTGGCGGCTGGGCTGAAGGACGCCTGCGCGGCTTTCGGTCTGCCGATCGTCTCGTACACGGTCGGGGCGAATCTGCTGGACAAGACGCCCGCGGCGATCGAAGGCGTCAAACGCGAGCTGCAGATCGCGGCGATTCTGGGCGCGCCGGTGCTGCGACACGATGCGGCATGGCGAGGCCCTGAGGACAGCAAAGACGAGGCGGCCTTCGATGCCGTGCTGCCGCAATTGGCCGAGGCCTGCCGCGAGATCACGCAGTTCGCAGCCGAACTGGGCATTCGCACATGCGTGGAGAATCATGGGTACTTCGTCCAGGATTCGGTTCGCTGCGCGAAGCTCGCCCGCGCGGTGGGCGACCGCAACTTCGGCTGGCTGATCGACATCGGCAACTTTCTGTGCGCTGACGACGATCCGGTGGTGGCCACCAAGCGCATGGCGCCCTTTGTGGTGCACGTGCACGCTAAGGATTTCCGCGTGACGCCGGCCGCGGGGTCGGCGGGCAAGGGCGGCCTGCGGTCGCGCGGCGGGGCACTGCTGGAAGGCACAGCCGTGGGCGAAGGCAGCGTGGACGTTCCCGCCTGCATGGCCGCGCTGAAGGCCGTCGGATACAGCGGATTCGTTTCCATCGAATACGAAGGCTCCGACGACTGCCTGAAGGGCCTGGCGGCCGGGCTGAAGAATCTCCGCGCGGCGATAGGATAAGACGTTGGGCCACAGAGGCACAGAGAACACAGAGAGGAACTTGTATTTGTGTTCCTCTTTGCCAAGATCCTGCCCCGTCTCCGTGAGCTCCGTGTCTCTGCGGCCCACCCGACGCGGTGGTTGAACTATTGCCGCTTAGGTCGAACGGTAGGGGCACGATATGCGCGCAAAGATAGCGCATTCAAATGGGGAATGATTCACAGGCCGCATGGCGCCCTGCGAGAAGCATGCGTGCGCCATGCCAGCGGATTACGCCAAGCGAAGATTACTTGGCGGTTCGGCGCGTTGCTTTGGCGGCGTCGCGCGCGGCTTTGCGGGCGCGGGCCTTGGCCTTGCGTGGGGCGTTCTTCAGACGCGTGGTCGCCTGGTTGGCCAGACGCTTATCTTTACGTTCTCTGCGCTCTCCCATGACACATCCTTTCAACGTTCGGGAGCGGGGATTGTACGCTCGGGCAAATCATTTCGCAACGGGTATTGCCCGCAGGTGTGTTATAGTTACAGCAAAGCTGACCTTCAAGGAAAGGACGCGACATGATGAATCGAATAGCGGCGGGTGCGATGATCCTGGCGGTATTGGCCTCTTGCGGCCTGGCCCACGCCGATGCCAAGTGGGGCAGCGACGTCCAGGCAGCGATGGCCCAGGCGCAGAAGGACAACAAGGACCTGCTGTTCGACTTCACCGGTTCGGACTGGTGCGGCTGGTGCATCAAGCTGCATAAGGAAGTCTTCAGCCAGGAGCCATTCGTCACCGAAGCGCCCAAGCTGTTCGTGTTGGTGACGCTCGATTTTCCCCAGCGCACGCAGCTCGCGCCGGCAGTGGTCGCCCAAAACCGCCAGTGGCAGCAGAAACTCGTCGTCCAGGGGTTCCCCACGATCTTCCTGCTCGACGCCCAAGGCCGTCCCTATGCGGAATTGGGCTACCAGGAAGGCGGCGCCAAGAAGTACATGGAGACGCTCAACGCCAAGCGCCAGATCCGCGTGCGGCGCGATGCGGCGCTCGCCGCGGCCGCCAAGGCCTCCGGTATCGAAAAGGCCAAGCTGCTCGACAAGGCCCTGTCGGAGATCGACCCGTCGCTGGCGGTCAACTTCTACCGCCCGACCGTGGACGAGATCCTCAAGCTCGACAGCGACAACAAGGCCGGCCTGGGCGGCAAGTACCAGGTTGCGGTCGTCATGGCCGACGTGCAGGCGGAAATGGCCGCCGGAAGGGTGAAAGAAGCGCTGGCGAAGATCGACGCGGCCATGGTCAAGCTCAAGGCCACCGGACAACTCGCCCAGGACCTGCTGTTCGTCAAGGCCCAGGCTCTCTTCGCCACCAAGCAGCGAGACGCGAGCAAGACGACTCTGGAAGAAGCCCTGAAGATGGCTCCCGAGGGCAACAAGGCCCAGATGATCAAGACCGTTCTGGAGCGCGCGTTTTCGCAGCAGTGACATGCAGGCATGCTTTGCAGTATAGTCTCATCCGCACATGACTCGCCGGGACCTGCATTACGAAGCGGCCTTTGAAGACTACCTGCGATCGAAGGGGTGGCCGTATGTGGCCGTCGATCAAGCCAAGAAGGCCATCTTCACGGAGGCGGCCGTCAAAAGCTTCGACTTCCTGGTCTACAGCCAGTCCGGGCCTAATCTGCTGGTGGACGTGAAGGGGCGCAAGTTTCCCGACTCGGTCCCCGGTCTCAAGCGCGGCCACGCCCGCGCGTGGGAGAACTGGATCACCCGCGACGACGTCGAGGGTCTGACGGAGTGGGAGAGAGTCTTCGGCCAGGACTTCCATGCCGTTCTCGTGTTCGCCTACTGGCTGCAGGGCCCGCCTCAGCGCAGCCCGTTCGAGGACGTGCACCTCTTCCGCCAGAGGCATTATGCCTTCGTCGCAGTTTCGCTGCGCGACTACGCCGCCCTGGCCCGTCCTCGCAGCGCCAAGTGGCAAACCCTCAGCATGCCCTCCGCCGACCTGGCCAAAAGCGCCCGCGACATGACGATGTTCCTGTAGAAACAGGAGCCGGTAGCCCGTGATGGAGAACAACGCTTCGAGATTTCCTGGCTACCGGCTACGGGGTACTGCTACAGCATCATCGCCTTGATCAGCGTCAGGACGCCCAGCACCATGCAGGCAATGCTGATGGCAATTTTGAGCCCTTCCGGGTGGGCGCGTTTGACTGTCGCGGCGCCTAGCGGCACCGACAGGACCGCGCCGGTGCACAGGCACAGCACCAGCGGCCAGTGGTTTATGCGGTGCGACGCGAGGTACAGCACGAATCCGGCCACCGACGTGAGGCTCTTGCATAGCGACGTTATTGCCACGGCGTTGCGGCCTTCGACGCCGGTAATGATCTGCCCGCCGGTGATGATCGCCCCATACCCGCCGCCGGTGAGCCCCTTGTTGAACGAGGCCACCAGGCTCAGCCCCGCCAGGCGCAAGATCGACAGCGGACGCCGCTTGTTCCGCGAGGCCAACAGGTACACCCCCGTTGCGGCCACCAGAGAGCCGATGTAAATCTGCATCGCCAGCGCGTTGATCTTGACTGCCAGCAGCACGGCGACAGCGGCGCCGGCGATGCTCGTGAAGGCGATGAACAAGGCGATCTTGAGATCCGTCGGCAGGGCGCAGCGCAGGATGTGCATCACCCCGGACCCGTCGGGCGCTGCTGCGGCGGCCGTGGCCAGGCTGTGCGGAATCAGCCGCGCGTTGCCCGCGTTGTGGTGGGCCAGTGCCGCCAGCAGACCGGGGCCCAGTTCGCTGGCAAGCACAGCCGGCACGATCGTCAACGGCTCAAAGCCCGCCAGCAACAGCACCGGCGTCAGGGCGGTGCCATACCCCATGCCGATCGACGTATCGAGATACTTGGCGATGAACGCCGCGCCCATCAAGAGCAGGAGCAATGTCAGCGGCTCACTGGGACCAGGCATGAAACGCCTCCTTGTCGAGTCTTCTGAGTCTGCCTTTCAGGATAGTTCGCAAGCGGTGCCTCCGGCTGGCAAGGGCAGGTTGATCAGATGCTGTACATTGGCGTGCTGCGGGCCAGCATCGAACGCTCCTGCTCGACCAGATCGTGCAGCATGGTTGTGTCATAGATCTCCGCTAAGGCCTCCGCAGCACGCTGCCACAGATCGCCAAGAGCCGTGCGGCCGCGCGCCGTTGCGTCGAGCGGGACGCTCACGCCGGCGAGCGGCACGATCTCGCCGTCGATGAGGCGAATGATGTGTCCGACGCTGATGTCGCGTGCATTCATCGCCAAAACGTACCCGCCTCGCACGCCGCGGCGCGACTCCACAAGTCCGCCGCGCTTGAGCTCTACGAGGATGCTCTCAAGGAATCGAGCGGGCACCCTTTGTGAGGCCACAATCTCGGCGATCGATGTCACCCCGCGATCATGCCTCATGGCCAGCTCGAGCATCGCCCGCAGCGCGTGGTGGCATTTTTGCGATACGTTCATGCGTCCAGTCTCCGCTAATGTCCATAGAGATTAGCATCTATTATACGTAATTCAAGGATATTCCAGATGCTTTGAAGAAATCTGAAGACGTGGCCGCGACTGGTGCGGATAATAGTAGCGGCAATCGCGCCATCAGGAGTCGCACATGGGGTCCATCGGCCATTGGGAATGGAAGAACCGACGGCAGGGTATGACGCTGACGGAACTGCTGGTGGTGATTGCGGTGATCGCGATTCTCGTGACACTGCTGATACCCGCAGGCGGGGCGTTCATGGAGCGCATCGCCGACACGCAGTGCAAGTCCAACCTTAATAACATTTCCCAGGCGCTTCACGTCGGCAAGAACGGCATCCCTGCGGTGTCGAAGTGGACGGCTGCGGTCGTCGCCAATGCGACGCCAGTGATTCTGGCGTGCCCCAAGGGCGGGGACCGTTATTCGTTCCAGGCCCCAGCCCCGGCGGGGGAGGGTTCGGCTCCGCCGCCGCAGGTTCCGCTGTCGGTGGCCGCCACCGGCGGGACGCAGATGATCGCCACGCAGACCTACCTGAGCACCTTTAGCGGCACCAAGTCGTTCATCTTCCCCGAGAGGAAGAACGTGACGCTGGCGTCGAATATGGCCGTGTCGTTCGCCGACGCCGATTTCGAGTCGATGATGTACGACATCCAGGCCAACAAGATCGTGCCGGCCGGCACGAAAGTCGACAGCTACTTCATGTACTACTGCGATCCGTGGGCGCCATGGGGCCCGCACTGGGCCGACCGCCCCGCGACGATCACGGTTACCGGCGGCAAGGTCATCGGGATCATCGCCGGCGACTATGTGGCTTCCGCACTCTATGCCAGCGATCCCATCGTCGGCAATCCCGGCACCAACTACAACTCGTACTATTGGGGTTCGTGGATCAGCCTCAACGGCGATGACGCCTTGCGGCTCAGCAACGGCGGGACCAGTCTGGAAATCGTCTCGACGGGATGCTGGGGCGGATACATCGACTGCTGGCGGGTGCTGGTGACCGAAGTGGCGCCCAGCGGGGGCGGCGGGGGGCCGGTCATGGTCAATTGGCCGGGCAACTACGGCATGAATAACCAAGTGCCCGAGGGCTCGACCGTGCGGCCGGAACAACTGGTCGTCACCGACTACGACACCGCCGTCATCGACCCCGATGGGAATCATCAGGACATTCTTAACGCGATCGTCGACGAGGAGCGTCTTCGCCACGGCGGCAAGATGAACGCCCTGATGGGCAGCGGCGCCGTGCGGGCAGTGACGGCCCAAGAACTTCAAAGCACCGCGGACTTGTGGAAACCCTGATGTCAATATAACGGCCACGCCTTCTTACATTCTTGGCATGGTTCAGCAGATGCAGGGCCCCCGTTCATTCGTCCTTCTTGCCTGCGGCTACTCCGTCACCTTTCCCGGTGACGAGCCCATCGCCGGCACGGGGGCGCGTTCGCCATTAATTCTCCGGATGGACGCTCGGGCCACATCGCCGGCGCGGCCGCCTTTCTTTGCCGCCGCCTCGAGCGATGGAATTGCCGCCGAGGCGCGCTTGCCCAGGAATCCCAGCAGGAAGGCCGATTGTCCGCGGTCGGCCTCGACGGGGCTGTCCAGCGCCTCTGTCAGCGGCGCCAGGTCGGGCGTGGCCTCGGGCTCGATCATCAACTGCGCGAACACCGCCGCGATCTGCACCTGGCGATCCGGGTCGTTCCTGGCGGGCTTGAGGGCATCGAGGGCCGGCTTGGCTGCCGGTCCCATCTGAGAGAGGCTGATCGCCGCCGCGCGGCGGACTTCGGGCTCCGGGCGGCTCAAGGCCGCGGCCAGGTGCGGCAGCGCCTCGACGCCCCGCGGGTTTTCAGCAATCGCCCGCGCGCCCTTGACAGCCGTCGCGACGTCCTTCGACTGCGTCTGCGCCACGGCCCTGCGGAGCTTATTGCGGGCAATGCGATCGTCCTTGCTCTGGCAGCCACACGCGGCGGCTGACAGCAGCGTGGCGACGGTGGCCGCGATCCAGCGCTTGCGCATACGCATGCCTTCTCTCCAAGTTCCATTGTTCTGCCATGATCGGTCCATGGCGAGAAGCACGTTCCGGTGCTATTTCTGATCGGCGATGCTGCCCTTGGGCGGCCAGGGCTGACCGCTCAGCCATAGTGGGGCGGCCCGCAGGACCAGTTGCTCCTTGGTGACGATGAAGTGCGGGTTGCCCCTGGCGCCGGCGCGGCTGGCGTTGATCTGATAGAGCTTGGGATACTTGCCATAGATTCCGGTGCGTCCGGCCGAGTCGCCATGGCCTCCGTCGACGTTGCCGAAGACGGCAGTGCCGGTCCCCAGCGTGTTGGTGTCATCAGGGTTATAGATGTTGCAGATGCCCTTGCGGGTCATCGTCATTGCCGTCGCCAGCGGGTAATCGGCCGAAAGGCTTGCCGAGAGCAGAAACGCCCCTTCGACGGGCTTGGCTCCGGGCAAGGCCGCCAGTGCCTCGAGAGTGAAGACCGCTACCCCGCCGCCGCCGCTGTGGCCGACGAGGTACACCGGCTTGCCCGGGTGCTCGGCCTGGTACGCGGCGATGTGCTCGGCCAGCGACTCGGCCGCGCGGCGGTTGCCATCGCTGTCGGTCTGGTTGACCAGCAATCCCAGGCCCGGGATCGGGAATCCCCACTTGTGGATCACCAGCGCGTACGGGATGTTCGAGTCCAGCAGCCCCTGGCGCAATTCGTGGTTGGCCGAGCTCTCGCCTTCGATGCCCGGCAGAATCACCACAAGGCCCTTGTCCAGGCGATCGGAGGAGGCGAAAGTCGCCTCATCGCCGCAGCCGCTGAGCATGGGCGCGGCCGCAAGTAACGCCACTACAAAAAGACTTCCTGCGCTAGACATGTCATTTCTCCTTCGCTGTGGCCGGCTGCGACGCCGGCGCGAGCGTTCCGCTAAAACGGGTCACTTGTCCATCCAGTTCGATCTGCCGGAAAGTGGTCTTGGTCTTGAGCAGCACCTTGACCAGCCCGCCGGGCACAGCCGTGTTCCGCCACGAGCGGATCCACATGTCCTGGCTCTGGTCGACGAAGCCTGGCACGGCGGCGTTGACAGTAAGCTCCCAGACGGCGCAGAGCACCTTCTTGTCGCCGACGAGGATCTTCTGCGTGCCCTTGGGCTTGACCTTGGCGCCGGGGTGCGTGCGGGGGTGGTCGGCCGGATCGATCAGGGCCTTCTCCACGCGCGTTGCGACGTGGGGCGGCCCCTGCTCCAGTTGAACGGTGCGTTCGATGACGACCTTCTCGGCGTCGCGGGAAACGAGCTTCTCAGTCATGGTGACCTGGTCGGTCCGCTTGCCGTCCTTCTGCGTGCCTTGCATGGTGACGCTGGCGCCGGGCAGGAACGACGCCCACCCGGCGTAGTTGGGATTGGCCACCAATTCCGGGGCACACCCGCCGCACATCGCTACGAAGAGACATACGCCGCTCATAAGGCTGAACAACGATCGCCTGGTCATCGTCAACTCCTCTCAAAGTGTTGTCGCGCCGCCGATTCTACCCCCTCGCACGAAATTGACAAGGCACTTGCCGCGATTTCCCTACGCGATGGCGATCTCCTGCGGCTTGCCCTGCATGCCGTCGGCCAGGTGCAGCAGCATCACCAGCAGGCCCAGGCGCCCGACGGCCATCGCCCCGGCAAGGATGTACTTGCCGCCCTCGTTCAAGCTCGTAGTCGGGCCGGTCACGCCGGCTGTCAGCCCCGTGCTCGTGCAGGCGCTGCAGGCCTCGAAGAACAGGTCGATGAACGACTGGCCCGTCGGCTGGGCCAGGCACAGCAGGATCGCCGTTGTGGCGATCAGCAGCGAAAAGAAGAACGCCGCCAGCAGCGCCGTCCGCAGCAGCGGCGCTGCCGCGCCGGCCAGGGGCTGCTGATCGTCGCGGCGCCGCAGAAATCCCCATGCCGCCGCCAGCAGCACTGCCAGCGTCACGACCTTCATGCCGCCCGCTGTGCCGCCGGGTCCGCCGCCGACGGTCATCAGGCCGCACAACCAGAACTTGCTTGCGTCGCTGAGCTGCGTCACATCGAGGATGGTGAACCCGGCCGTGCGGGCCGAGGCGCTTTGGAACAGCGAGCTGGCCAGCCGCTGCGGCGGGGTGAGCTTGTTCCAGTCACTGACAGTCGCGCCGACGGTGTTGAACTTGGCGTGGCGGCCGACGACGTTGGTCGACGCGTCGCCGCGCTGAATCAGCAGCAGCCCGCAGGCCCCGCCGATCAGCAGCAGCACCGTGACGGCGATCACCAGTTGGCTGTGCGACGAAAGCTTGGTTCGCAGGCCGCTGCGCAGCCAGGCGCCCAGGTCCAGCAGCACCGGCAGACCCAGCCCGCCCAGCACCGCCAGCGGGGCGATGACCCCCAGCACCTGCCAGTGCGACCGCAGCGGCTGCTCCCAGCCCTGCGCCGCGCCGGCCATCAGGTTCTCGCGATAGAGCGAGAAGCCCGCGTTGCAGAACGCGCAGACGCTGGTGAAGATGCTGTCCCATGCCGCCTGGGCGGGCGCAGGGGTGTGCGGCCCCTGCGGGGCTGCGAACATCGGGTACAGCAGGGCGGCTCCGACGGCCTCAATCGCCAACGCTACCAGCACCACCGACGCCCCAAGCCGTCGCAGGCCCTGATGCGCCGCCACGCGCTGGGGCGAGACGATCTTCATCACCAGCAACGATCCGAAGAACAGCATCGCCATGCCGCCGGCCTGCACGAGCACCAGGATTACGCCCTGGCCCAGGGGCGTGAAGTCGCCGCCGGTGTCTTTGACGACCAAGCCGACGCCGCAGGCGGCACTGACGGCCGTGAAGACGGCATCGACGAAGAAGAACCGCGCCTTCTCGGGCGTGGCGGCAGGGAGGCTAAGCATGGCCGTCCCGGCCAGCACCAGCGTCAGAAACGCCAACACGAACATCGCCGGGGGAGAAATGCTTGCCTCGCCGAGGCGGCGGATGGTCCACGCGCCGAGCTGGTATGCCTGCGAGATAATGATGTAGAGCAAGGCGCCGGCCATGATCGGCCAGATCGAGTCGCCGCGCGAGCTGAAGATGATCGTCGCGACGGAGGCCGCGACGATCATCGCCAGGTCGATGCCGTTTTCACTCAGGGCCGCGGCACGGTCGCCGGTGAGCACGAGGCGCATCAGGCGGTCGAGAATGAACACGCCGATGATCGCCGCGGCGGCGCTGAACAGCGTCGCTTCGTCGACCGGCAGCGGCGGGCGCAGGCCGTATCGCAGGACGAGCAGCGCGGCCGCAACGACGCCGGCCAGCGCCATAACCGCCGCCAGTGCGGCGGGGGGCGCGGTCGCGGCGCTCGGCGAAGGCATGGTGCGAGTGCTCATGGGCGGAGGCTACTTCTTGTCTTTATAGACTTTTTCGGGATCGAAAAGCTTTTCGCCGACGGTGTCCCATGTGCCCTGATCGTTGAGGCGGCGGAAGAAGCACGAGAGGTAGCCTTCGTGGCAGGCCGCGCCGATCTGCGTCACTTCGATCACCAGCGTGTCGGTGTCGCAGTCGGTGTAGATCGCGTGAACCTGCTGCGTGTGGCCGGAGCTTTCGCCCTTCATCCAGTATTTCTTGCGGCTGCGCGACCAGAAATGCGTCTTGCCGGTCCGCACGGTGTCCAGCAGCGAGGCATTGTTCATGTACGCCACCATGAGGACGGCCTTGGTCTTGGCGTCGACGATGACGGCCGGGATCAGCCCGGCCGAATCGTACTTGAGAGCGTTAACGGTCTGTTCCAACTCTGGCACGAAAGACTCCTTAGGTTATGCGTGCATGCTATCGGAGCAGGGCCATGGCTGCAACAAGACTTGCGCGGCGCGTTCACCACGCGTGGGTGGCGTGGCTCGCAGGGCTGCAGGCCCGGAGAGCCACGATCCCAGGATGCCCAGCAGCGTTTCGTCGTGGCTGTCGGGCTTCGCCGTCCCGCCACGGCACCCGGCAGCACAATCACGCCCCGCCCAGCAGATTCAGTCTTCCCGCGTAGGCTTTCAGCACCTCGCGGCGAAGCTGCTGGTGATGCGGGGCGTTGAGCCCGGGGTCTTCGTTGACAATGGCGAAGGCGTCGCGGCGCGCCACGCGCAGCAAATCCAGGTCTTCCACCAGATCGGCGACCTTCAGCTCTGGCAGCCCGTGCTGTCGCGTGCCGAAGATCTCGCCCGGGCCGCGCAGGCGCAGGTCCTCCTCGGCGATCTCGAACCCATCGTGGGTCTTGACCAGCACGGCCAGACGCTCATCGGCGGTGACGTTGCGCGGCGTGGTGACCAGCAGGCAGACGGCGTTCTGGCGGCTGCGACCGATGCGGCCTCGAAGCTGGTGGAGCTGCGCCAGACCGAACCGCTCGGGGTGCATCACGACCATGACGTTGGCGGCAGGCACGTCCACGCCAACCTCGACGACCACCGACGCTACGAGCACCTTGGCGGCGGCGGACCGGAACGCCTCCATGGCGGCGGCCTTTTCGGCGGGGCTCATCTGCCCATGCACCAGAGCCACGCCGAACTGGGCCAGCGGCCCAGCGGCCAGCTCGTGATACGCCTCCTCGGCCGCTTTGAGCTCGAGATCCGGCGAGGGCGTCACGAGGGGATAGATGAAGTAGGCCTGTTGGCCCTCGCGCAGCTTGTCGGCCACGAACGCCAGCACCTCGTCGAATCGCGCCGCGTCGACGGTGCGCGTGGTGACGGTCCCGCGCCCGGGCGGCAGGGCATCGATGATCGAGACGTCCAGGTCGCCGAAGACCGTCATCGCCAGCGTGCGCGGGATGGGGGTGGCCGTCATCACCAGGTAGTGCGGCGCGAAGCCCTTGCCGCGAAAACTCGTGCGCTGCCGCACGCCGAACTTGTGCTGCTCGTCGACGACCACCAGCGCCAGATCCGAGAACCGCACGCCTTCGCTGATCAGCGCGTGCGTGCCGACGACGATGTTGGTCTTGCCGCTTTCCAGGCCAGCCAGGATCTCCTGACGCTGCGCGGCGTTCTGGCCGCCGACGAGCATGGCGATGTTTACGCGCGACCCGGCGAGGAAATCCTTGATCTTCTCGAAGTGCTGCGTTGCGAGGATTTCGGTTGGCGCCATGATGGCCGCCTGCTTGCCCTGCGCCACTGCCAGCAGGGCGGCGTACAGGGCCACGACCGTCTTGCCGCAGCCCACATCGCCCTGCAGCAGGCGGTTCATCGGGCGGTCGCAACCGAGGTCGGCGACGATTTCGGCGACGGCCTTGTCCTGGGCGGCCGTCAGAGGGAAGGGGAACCGCCGGCGGATGTGCTCGTCGATGGTCGGTGTAAGCTTGAGGGGATGAGCGGGTCGGCTGATCTCGGACATCCGCGTGATGGCGATGCCAAGCTGCATCACCATGCACTCGTCGTACGCCAGGCGGCGCCGGGCCATGCCCCAGTGCTCCTTATCCTCGGGCCGGTGCATGGCCTCGACGGCCGCGGGGCGGCTCATCAGCCCGCGTTGTTCGAGATATTCCTGATCGTACCATCGCGGGATCAGCCGCCGCGCCTCGGGCAGGACGTGCTTGACCAAGGAGGCGATAATCCCGCTGGTCAGCGCCCCTCCGGCGGGATACACCGGCAGCAGTTCGTCGTGGTCCAGCTTGGTCGCCTGCGGGTCCCAGAGCACCTGGAACCGCGGGTTGACGAATTGGAGCTGCTCGCGATAGAGGCCCACGCGCCCGCTGACGGCCAGATGCACGCCTGGGCGGATGCGCGTGGCAAGGTATCCGCCGTGGAACCACTTGACCATCACGTGGTCGGTCTGGTCGGCCAGCTCGATCTGGAAGAAAGGCTTGGGTCCCCAGTTGTGCTCGTGGACGGCCATCACTTCGCCGGCGACGGTGGCGGCCTCTTCGGCCCCGCGCAGCGTGTTCATCGGCTGCACCTGGCGTCGCAGGTCGAAGCGGAAGGGGAAGTACGTCAACAGATCTTCGACAGTGGCGATGCCGAGCTGCGCAAGCTGCTGAGCGCGCGTCGGCCCGACTCCTTTGACGTATTGCACCGGAGTGTCCAGCCTGAGATCGGCCACGCCGCCCTCGCTTGCGCTACCTGGAGGGGATCTTGACGACCTGCCCGGCCTTGAGGGATGATGCCGTCACGCCGGGATTGGCCTGTTCGATTTCTTTCCAGCGATTGCCCTGCCCGAGCGTGCGCTGGGCGATCGACCAGAAGGTGTCGCCCCGCTGGACGGTGTAGTTGATGTACTTGGGCAGCACGGGCTGGGGCTTGGGCGCGTCGGGCGCCGGCGCGACTTCGTCGGCGCCGCGATAGCGAGGCGTGTACGGCTGCACCGACTCGAGCGATCGCGGCTGCGCCTGGTTCAATTCCGTCTGTTCGGGCGCCTTGTTCTGGTTGCATCCGGCGGCCACGAATGCCGCCACGGTTAAGACAAGCAGGAGATATTTCATCGGATATTTCCTTCCGGGAAGGGGAAAAGATCATTTTTGCCCCGCAGGGATGATATCATTGTCCAACCCCAAGTCAAGCAGCAGATGGGGGCGGAAGGAAACGATCCATTACCGAGGGAAGAGGCGCGGCCCGGGCGCTCTGAGGAAGAGCGCGTTGCCACGCCGCAGGCGGCACTAAATGAGAAGTTATTCAAAACGAATTGCCTCTTCATTTGGCGGCTCCGGCGCGTTTCTCCCTTACGAAAAGGGGGGCGGGCGATGAGCGGCCATAGGATGTCGATCGTTGCGGCGGTGCTGGCGGCGGTGGTTGTGGGGGGCTGCGCCGACTACACGCGGCAGGCGGGCGCGGAACGCGGGTTGATCGTGGTCCTGCCGGGCGTTCAGGGGCCCGACGGGCTGTCATCCGACATTCGCCGCGGGCTGATCGACGCCGGGGTCGATCGCGCGGTGGTTGTCCAGCCTTGGGGCAAGCCCATCCCCATTGCGGGCGTGGTGCTCAACCAGGTCGACTTCCTGGGCGCGCGGGTCAGCGCCTCGGCCATCGCCGATGCGGTCGCGGCGTATCAGAAGGCCTACCCCGGCCGCCCCGTGCATATTATCGGGCACAGCGCCGGCGGGGCGCTGGCGGTGTTCGTGGCCGAGTCGCTGGCATCGAATCGCCAGGGGCAGCCCATCGACGGCCTGGTGCTGCTCTCGGCGAGCATCTCCTCCGGATACGACCTGACCAAGGCCCTGGGCATGTGCCGCAGCGGGATCCTGAACTGCTACAATCCCGATGACGTCGCGCTGCTGGGGGTGGGGACCGCCATCCTGGGCAACCTTGACGGCGGCCACGGAGCCTCAGCCGGACGTAGCGGATTCCATTCGCCCGACTCGGAGAACGCCTCGACCGAGAGCCTCGGCGCCTATGCGCGATTGGCGCAGCACACGGTGACCTCCGGCGGCAGCGCGCACTTCGCGGCCACGAGCCCGGGTTTCGTAGCCGAGGTTCCAGCGTCCTGGATCATGAGTTCGCCCAGCGCGCCCCCGGCACAAGCGGCCAGCCCCTCGCTACCGGCCGCTTCGCCGGCCGAGATGCCAGCGCCGCCTGCGCCTCCGCAGCCACATGTGGTCCGCCCGGATCAATGGCTTCCCGTCGCCCCCGGCGGGTCGTGACGCGACAGCGCCGTGAGGAATCGCCCGTGTCGCGGACGTCTCGTCCGCGCGTGACGTGGGCGTCTCGCCCACGCTCTCAGGATCTTCAAGCGTCAGGGACACCCTTGGCGGAGGATCGGTCGCGATGGCGACCGTCCATCATCTCTAGGCCGAGCGCTGGCGCCGCCGGATCATCAGGTATGGCACGCCCATGAGCGTCAGCAGCAGCGTCATCGGCTCGGGGGCGTGGATCGCCGCCACGGCGTCGATGTCGGCCCCGGACCATTTGCCGTAGTGGTCCGTCTGCGGCCACTGGTTCGGGTCGTCCGTCAGGCGGACGTAGTAAAAACGGTCGCCGTGTGAGAATCCGTAGGCGTCAATGTCAACCCCTGCCGTCGCGCCGCCGATGCTTCCGACGGAGTACCACGTTACGCCGTCCTTGCTGATCTCGACGGACATCCCCTCGACGACCGGGCCGACCTCGAAGACCCACAGGTCGTAGCAACTGGTGCCGCATCCGGAGAGGAAATTGTCCGTGAACTCCAGCGTCAGGCTCCCCCCGTTGCCCAGCGAGGCGAACTGCCCCGTATTGTGCTCGGTAGCCCCGGGCAGCGGGGGGGTGTAGTTCGGCGTCCCCAGCGCGTCGTTAGGGTTCTGCCACCGCACGTCCGGTGCGTCGATGCCGGCCCCAGGCACGTAGGCAACCACCTCGTCTGCAAAGGATACGTAGCCCTGCGGCAGGTCCACGCCGCCGATGATCTCGCCCGACGCCACCGTAGATGCCGCCACCAGCATCAGAAGAAACGCCATAGTAGCAAGGGGCTGCAGTATTCTCTGAGGTCTCATCATCTTCATTGTCTCCTCCTCCGCCTCTTTGGCAGGGCACTCATGGCGCAGAACGCCGCCGCGCCTGCGACGAGGCGGGCGGCGCCGACTAAAAACGCTCCGTCGTGACAGCCACTACGGAGTTTCATTCATGCTGTCTGTATGCCCTCCGCTGGCGCAGGGCGTGAGCCGGACGAGCCGCGCACGAATAAGCCCGCCGCCCTGCGCACCGGTTCCTCAAAGGGCACAACTCTCCTGCCACCTTCTGCCACGCACCTACCCTCCAGGCGATGCACAAGCACCTTAGGATTTGCCGCCCCCGCGGGCCAATCGGCTTGCGGGAAATTTGCAGCCTTCGTACGATACGGCCATGAAAAGACCCGATGACCTCATCGCCGCCGACAAGCAGCGCCTCTGGCACCCCTTCACGCCGGGGCATATCTGGCTCGACAGCGGCGACGAGCCCGCGCGCATGATCGTGGCGGCCGAAGGCTTTCGCCTGACCGACAGCGTCGGACGGTCGTTCATCGACGGCTTCTCCAGCCTGTGGTGCAATCTGCACGGCCATCGCGTGCCGCAGATCGACGAAGCGATCGCCCGCCAGCTTGGGCGCGTCGCGCACACGACGCTGCTCGGCCACGCAAGCCCGCCTAGCGTGGAGCTGGCTCAGCGCCTCGTGCGGTGTGCACCCAAGGGCCTGACCCGCGTGTTCTACAGCGACAGCGGCGCCACGGCCGTCGAGATCGCTTTGAAGATGGCGTTCCAGTACTGGCGCAATCGCGGACGCCCGCGCCGGCGGTTCATGGCCCTTCAGCACGGCTACCACGGCGACACGATCGGGGCTGTTAGCGTCGGCGGGATCGACAGCTTCCACGAGATCTTCCGCCCGCTGCTGTTCGAGGCCACGCTCGTGCCTTCGCCCTGCCCGTACGTGAACGCGGCGGGCGAGTCGGCCACGGCGGCCGTGCTCGAGCAGATCGAGCAGACGCTCGCCGCCGCGCCGGGTGAGTACGCGGCGATGATCGTCGAACCGCTGATGCAGGGCGCCGGCGGCATGCTCAGGCATGGCGAGGGGTTCCTCGCCGGCGTGCGAGAGATCACGCGCCGCCACGACGTGCTGCTGATCGCCGACGAAGTCGCCACTGGCTTCTGCCGCACCGGGCGGCTGTTCGCGTGCGAGAACGAGAACGTCTCGCCCGACCTGATGTGCCTGGGCAAAGGGCTCAGCGGTGGATATCTCCCACTGGCAGCCACGCTGGCCACAGAGGAAATCTTCGGGGCCTTCAGCGAAGGCGGCGAGAAGACGTTCTTCCACGGCCACACGTTCACCGGCAATGCACTGGCCTGTGCGGCAGGCGCAGCGAGCTTCGACCTGATCTACTCCAGCGGGCTGCTCGATTCGCTGGCCGGCAAGGAAGACCTGATCGCCCGCCGCCTGGCGGGGCTGGCCGACCATCCGCACGTCGCCGAGGTTCGCCAGCGGGGTATGATGATTGGGATCCAGCTTATGCAGGACCGTGCCACGCGGCAGGAGTTCGACCCCGCGCGGCGGACGGGGGCGGCGGTCTGCATGCACGCGCGAAACCACGGCGTGCTGACGCGGCCGCTGGGCGATGTCGTCGTGCTCATGCCCGCGCCGGCGATGGACCTGGCCACGCTGGACGAACTGCTGACGGGCATCGTCACGAGCATTCGCGAGTACTTCGATGGAACGAGGATTTGACTTTGACGTGTCGGCCTGGCCGCCGCTGCCGCGGCTGCGCGGGCTGATGGTCGTCGGCACCGACACCGGCGTGGGCAAGACGCTCATCGCCGGGGCGATCGCGCGCCGCCTGCGCCTGGATGGACGGCGGGCAGCCGTCTTCAAGCCCGCCGCCAGCGGATGCCGCCACGACCGCAACGATCTCATCAGCGCCGACGCGGAGTTCCTCGCCGCCTGCGCGGATACGACTCAGTCGCTCGCCCAGATCACGCCCGTGCGGTTCGCCCAGCCGCTGGCGCCCAACGTGGCGGCTGAGAGACTCGGCCAAAGCGTAGACCTGGACGCCATCTTTCAAGCCTACCGCCGACTGCCGCAATACGGAGAGGTGGCCGTCGTCGAAGGCATCGGCGGGCTGCTGTGCCCCATCAGCGACGACTTCTGGGTGATCCACTTCGCCAAACTGATCGGCCTGCCGCTGGTGCTCGTGGCGCGGCCGGGCCTGGGGACAATCAACCACACGCTGCTGACGCTGCACGCCGCCCGCAGCGCCGGCCTGCACATCGCGGCCGTGGTCATCAACCGCTTCCCCGGCGACAACGCCCCGTTCGATCCTTCGATAGCCGCCAATCCTGCCCAGATCGCCCAGCGCGGTAAGGTGGACCGCATCGTCTTGGTGACCGACGAACCTGATAACGATGTGGAAAAGGCCACGATCGCCGCAGCGGCCGAGGCCACCATTGCTCAGGTGCCCTGGGCGCAGATCGCGGGGCTGTGATCCATTTCCAATTTCCGATTTTCAATTTCCAATTGAACAACGGGATCCGCCCAGTATCGGGCTATCCGATGGCATCGCCTGTTCTTCAATTGGAAATTCCAAATCGGAAATTGGAAATCGAAATGCCGTCAGGGCGCCAGGCGCTGGCGGATGTACGTCGCGCGGCAGGCGGCGCGTTCGTTGGCGTCCATCTCGCGGTTGTGGATCTTCTGCAGGTGCGCCGGCTGCGTCAGCAGGAACAGCTCGTTGACGGTCTTGATGTCGACGTCGCGGACGCGCCCGAGATTGATCCCCAGCCGCACCAGCGAGAGCAGATACATGGTCTCTTCGCTGGAGATGAGCATGGCGCTGCGCAGCAGGGCGAGGCTGCGGAAGATCCGGTCGTCGGCCGCCACGAGCTGCTGGCGCACGAGCCCCTCGCGGGCCTTGCGCTCGTACTCGACGATGGCGGGCACGATCTGGTCGCGAAACTCCGAGAGGATTTGCCCCTCGGTTTTGCCCAGGGTGGTCTGGTTGGAGAGCTGGAAGAAGTCGCCCATGGCCTCGGTGCCTTCGCCGTAGAGCCCGCGGATGGCCATGTGCAGATCTTGCGCGGCGTGGAAGACTTTCTCGATGGTGTTGGTGAGCTTCAGGGCCGGCAGGTGCAGCATGACGCTGACGCGCAGCCCCGTGCCGACGTTCGTCGGGCAGGCGGTGAGGTAGCCGTAGCGGCTGTGGAAGGCGAAGCTCAGGCGGCTTTCGAGCCGGTCGTCGATGCGGTTGATCTCGGCGAACGCCTCGTCGAGCTCAAAGCCGCTTCGCAGCACCTGCAGGCGCAGGTGGTCTTCCTCGTTGACCATGATCGAGATGGTCTCGCCCGAGCTGACCGCTACGCCGCGCGGGTGCTCGGCGGCGCCGTGCTGGCGCGAGATCAGGTGGCGTTCGACGAGCAGCTGGCGGTCGAGCGGTCCGGCGGCGGCTACGTCCACGTAGAACATTTCTCGCGCCAAGGCGGCCTCGAGCACTTCGCGGCGCAGGCGCTGTTCGAGCTCGTGCTGCTGGGCGGGTGAGCAGCGCGACAGGAAGGGCATGCCCGCCAGGTTGCGCGCCAGGCGTGTGCGCGACGAGATGACCACGTCGTGCATCGCCCCGGCGCCGCGGAGCCATTCGCCGGCCTGTCGTGTCAGGTCC
Organism: Planctomycetaceae bacterium; assembly: GCA_021371965.1. The sequence continues at coordinate 52,022 of JAJFVE010000019.1, read as the reverse complement.
GCCAGCGTCACGGTTCCACCTCTTTGATCTGGTCGCGCAGGCGCGCGGCCAGTTCGTAGTTCTCGGTCGCCACAGCGTCGCGGAGCTGCGAGCGGAGCCTCAGGATGTTAGTCTGCCTCACCTGGTCGTCGCCGGCGCGGCAGGGAACTTTGCCGACGTGCTGTTCGGCGTTTTCCTGGGCCCGGCGGACGATGGGCAGCAGTTGGCTCTCCAGGGCGTCATAGTCGTTGGGGCAGCCCAGCAGGCCCTTGGAGCGGAACTCGCTGAAGGTGATCCCGCAGCAGTCGCATGCCAGCGGCGATTCTTCCGGGGCGTTAGACGTGGCCAGCACGAAGTCCTCGAGCATCTGGCTGATAGGCACGTTAGCCTTGATGGTGATCCCGGCCGTCATCGCGCACTGCTCACAGAGGTGCTTCTCGATCTTCTCGCCGCCGATGATCTCGGTCATATGGACCGTCGCGGGGCGATCGCATTTTTCGCATTTGCCCTTCATGCTTCCATCCTAAGATCGGCACGGAGGCTCGTCAAGCCACGGATAAAATGCCGCCCGGCAGCCGACCGCCTCGGTCACCTGCACGCAATAAAGCGAATGTTCCAGGCCATGGCGGCGCAAGATTTCCTCGGCGATGAATCGCGCGACGCGCTCGGCTGTGGGAATGTCGCCGCCCAGCAGCCCCAGCGAGTTGAGATCCATTGCGTCCATCAGGCCGCACACCTGATCCAGGGCGCTCTTGACGACCAGGAAGTCGGCAACCATGCCGCTGCGGGCGTCGACTTGCCCGGCGCGAAAAGAAACCATCACCATCCAGTCATGGCGATGCGGTTTCTCCATCTGCCCGTTGGGCATCAATACCGCATGCGAGGCCGTGAAGGCATGATCGACGCTGATTTCGTATATCGCCATATTACTGTCCCATTCTAGCGCGGTCGTGCAGCCGGGTTTCCGGGGGGAAAGTCGCGGCGGAGGCACCAAGTGTTCATCAATGCCGTTTTGCAGGCGTTGATAAACAGTTGGCCCGGGTATCATACCGCCGCGACTTTCCCACCATGACTGAGTGCATTCCACTTGTCCGGCGACAACCTTGGCAGGCCATCATCGCAATGGTATGATAACTCCATGCGTCACGCCAGATGTGGGAAGAACAGTTTGGCAGCCCTGGCTGTCGGGATGCTTCTCGCGGCCGCTGCGGCGCCGGCAGCGGCCCAGCAAGGCCCATGGTGGCCCACCTCGCCGTTGAGCAAGGTCGATCTCAAGAACGTCTACGCGGGCGATCCGCTGGACGAAACCGCGCTGTGGGGCAAACCTGTCCTGGTGGTGTTCTGGAAGACCAACGACCGCACGGGGCAGAAAGCCCTTTCCGACGCCGATGCTCTGGTGGGGCTCTTTCAGCGCGGGGGCCTGGTGGGGGTGGCGGGGTATCTTGGCAACGCCGATGATCGGGCCAAGGCCGCCCAGGAATCTGCATCCAAGAACCGCCGCCTGACGGTCGTGGCGGGCGAGCGGTTCAACCTCGACATTCAGGTCGCGCCGCACATGGCCGTCTACGACTACAACGGAACCCTCGCCTGGCAGGGATTCCCCGATCCCCAGACCATCAACAAGACTCTCGTGCCGCTGCTGACCAAGCTGGTGCGCGAGAACCCCGGCCATCCCGTGCTGGACGTCAACTACGACTTGCTCGGGCCCATCGTCGCCAAGATCCGCCGCGACAAGCTCGGCGAGGCGATGGCCGACTGCCAGAAGTGGAAAGACGCCACCGGCGCCGAGGCCGCGAAGAAGGTCGCCGCCCAGGCCACGCGGCTGTATGCGCGGCTGACGGCCTACGCCGGATATCTGCAGACTCAGGCGTCCAAGGCCACGGAAGACTCGCCCGCACAGGCCCTGGAACTTTACACTCGCCTGGCGAAGCTCTACGCCGGCAGCGCCGCTGGCGAGCACGCCCGGAAACGAGTGGCCGATCTGGCCGACGACCCTGTCTATCAGGCCAATCGCAAAGCCGAGCCCGTGTTTCGCAACATCCAGCGGCTGATCGAGTCCAGCCCGCCTCGCCCCAGCGGCGGGCCGGAGCGCGAGGCATGGGACAAGAAATACGCCAAGCTGCTGGACCAGTTAACTAAAGAAGTGGCCAAAATGGAGACCGACCATCCCTCCAGCCCCCTGACGCGCAAGGCCAAACAACTGGTCGAGGGAAAGTCTTCCACCTCGTCGCTGGACGAACTCAAATTGCCGGGCAATGATCTGAAAATTCCCGGCGACAAGAGCGGCGACAGTCTTGCCGCCGTTGCGACGAGAGAGTATCCGCCGCTGCCATGGGCCCAGTCGCCACTGGCAGCCATGTCATTTACGGAAGTCTGGGTGGGTCCGGAACTGACGGCCGACGATTTGATCGGCCAGGTCGTCATGCTGGTCTTCTACAAACATGATGATGCGCCGGCGATGCGGACGCTCAACGAACTGTCCCGCGTCGCCAAGACGTACCGTCGCAGCGGCCTGGTCAGCGTGGCGGTGGCGACGAGCGGACCCCGCCAGGCGGCTGTCGACGCGGCGCGACGATGCGACTTTCCTTCCACGGTCATTCTGGCGGCGAAGACCAAGGGCGCCATTCCGGTCAAGGGTCTTCCTTATGCGGTGGTCTACAATCACCAGGGCAAGGCCGCCTGGCAGGGCGCCCCGGACGACAAGATGCTCGCCAAGGTCGTCGAGTGCCTCAAGGCCCGCCCGGAGTTTCCCATGCTCGACGGCGCGACGTACCCCAACAGCGTGGCCGTTGTGTCGCGCATCAAACGCGACCGTCTCGGCGACGCCCTGAACGTGGCGCGCAAGACGCGAGACCAGAGCGGGCCTGTCGGCGTCGAGGCGCGCAAGCTCTTGCCGCAGTTGGAGGCCTACGGCGGATGGCTGCTGCAACGCGCAGGCGCGAACCCCATGCGGGCGCCCGCCGAGACGTTGAACATGGTCAACCGCATCATTCGCACGTATGACGGCACGGAAATCGCCGACGACGCGCAGCAGATCCTCAAGAAGCTCAACGCAAACGCAGACTTCCAGCGAGAGCGCAAGGCCGAGGCGGCCTTCCTCGTGCTGGCACGCGATATCGAGTCGCTGCCCGCGCGACCGGCCGGCGGACAGGAGTCGGAAGACTGGGACCGGCGCTACGGCCGCCGCTCTGCCGACATCAAAAAACGCCTCGACAAGATGAAGGCCGATTGTCCCGAGGCGAATTTCACGCTGCGGGCGGCCGATATGCTGGAGAAGAAACTCGATGGAAGACCGGAACTGTTTGAATAAAGGAACCGCCCATGGAGTGCAAGAAGCAAAGCAATAGCACCGATCGATGCACGTGCAGTTACGACGCCTGCGACCGCCGGGGCGTCTGCTGCGACTGCCTGGCGTACCACCTCAAGAACAAGCAGCTTCCCGGGTGCTGCTTCCCGCCGGAAGTGGAGAAGACCTTTGATCGCAGCTTCAAGGCGTTCGCCAAGGCGTGGAATCTGTAACATCCGTAAAGACGCTACGCCGCAAGCGGCGATGAGGTGCTGCAGATGACGCGCGCAGGTATTCCCGGGACTATCGCGGTGATCCTGCTGGCGCAGATCGTCAGCGCGGGCGAGAGCAAACTCGTCAAGGTCGGCGCCGATGGCAAGCTCGTCTATGCGCCCTACAGCGACAAAGGCGACTGCATTCCCGATTTCTCCAACTGCGGATACATGGGCGGCGGCGTGAAACTGCCCGAGGCGCCCGTGCGCGAGACACTTGCGCCGCAGGCGGGCGATCAGCGGCAGCGCATCCAGGACGCCATCGACAAGGTCTCCGCCCTGCCTGCCGATGCCGCAGGACTGCGCGGGGCGGTGCTGCTCACGAAAGGCATCTATGAAGTCGGCGACACGATCTACATTCGCTCAAGCGGGGTGGTGCTGCGCGGCGAGGGCGACGGCGATAAGGGCACTGTCCTGGTCGCTGCGGCCAAGAGGAAGCACACGCTCATCGCCGTTGGCGGCAGCGGCAAAGCTGAGGAAGTGAAGGGAACGCGCCATGCAATCGTCGACGATTACGTGAGCGTCGGCGCACACAGCTTCAGCCTGGACTCAACCCAAGGCCTGGCCGTCGGCGACGAAGTGATCGTCGCCCGCCACGGCAACCAGGAGTGGATTCATACCCTCGGGGCCGACAAGCTCAACCGCGGCCCGGACGATCCGGTGAAGAACTGGCAGCCGCTGACGCTCTCGTTCCAGCGCGTGGTCACGAAGATCGAGGGCAACAAGGTGACCATCGACGCCCCGATCGCATGCGCCATCGAGCGGCAGTGGGGCGGCGGCGAGGTGTACAAGTACCAATGGCCCGGCCGCCTTCGCCACGTTGGCGTTGAGAACCTTCGCGGGCAGTCGCAGTACAGCGGCGAGACCGACGAGAAGCACGCCTGGGACATGGTGCATATCGGTGCGGTGCAGGACGCGTGGGTTCGCAACGTGACGGCAGTGCATTTCGCCTATAGCTGCGTCAACGCAAGCGCGACGGCCAGTCGCGTGACGGTGCAGGACTGCCAGTGCCTGGACCCGATCTCGAAGATCACCGGCGGGCGGCGGTACTCGTTCGCCCTGGCGGGGCAGCTTGCGCTGGTGCAGCGATGCTACGCCCGCAACGGCCGGCACGATTTCGTCATGCACGCCCGCGTGCCCGGGCCGAACGCCTTTGTCGATTGCAAGGCCGAGAAGGCTCACGCCGACAGCGGACCGCACCATCGCTGGTCTGCCGGCACGCTTTACGACAACGTGACGTGCGGCCCGCTGAACGTGCAGAACCGAGGGCGCAGCGGCACCGGCCATGGCTGGGCCGGGTCGGTGATGGTCTTCTGGAACTGCACGGCCACGAGCCTGGATTGCCAGAAGCCGCCAACGTCGCAGAACTTTGCCATCGGGTGCATCACGCCAAAGATGAGCGGCAAAGGCCACATCGAGTCGCCCGGCCGCCCCGTCGAACCGCGAAGCTTGTACCGGGCGCAACTCCAGGAGCGTTTGGGCAAAGAGGCTGTCGAGAGTGTGGGCGGCGCGCCGCGTTAGCGGTGGGGCTTGCCTCGCGCGTATGGATTACTCCTGCTCGAACAGCGGCGAGTCGTCCGTCGGCGGGGCGCCTTGCACGCCCAGGTGCTTGTACGCCTTGATCGTCGCCAGGCGTCCGCGGCGGGTGCGCGCCAGCAGGCCCATCTGGAGCAGAAATGGCTCGACCACGTCCACCAGCGTGTCGGTGTCGTCGCCGAGCGTGGCGGCGACGGCCTCAATGCCCACCGGGCCGCCGCGGTACGTGTCGATGATGATCCGCAGGAAGCGGCGGTCCAGGTCGTCCAGGCCCAATTCGTCGATGCCTTCGAGTTCCAGCGCCGACTGTACCGACGCGACCGTCAGGCGGCCGTCGCCTTTGACCTGCGCGAAGTCGCGGCAGCGGCGCAGCAGGCGGTTGGCGATGCGCGGGGTTCCGCGGGCGCGCTCGCTGAGCAGCTCGAGTGCGGCTTCTTCATACGCGATGCCCAGCATCTTGGCGCTCATGTGTCCGCGGGCCAGCAGCTCCTGCGGGCTCCAGAAGTCCAGGTGGTGCGTGATGCCGAACCGCGTCCGCAGCGGCGGGCTGAGCATGCCGCTGCGCGTCGTGGCGCCGATCAGCGTGAAGGGCTTGAGCGGCAGATTGATCGTGCGGCTGTGCATGCCCGAGTCGACGACGAAGTCGACCTTGAAGTCTTCCATCGCCGGATAGATGTACTCCTCGACGGCCGGGGCGAGGCGGTGGATCTCGTCGATAAACAGCACGTCGCGCGTGTCGAGGTTGGTCAGGATGCCAATCAGGTCGCCCGCGCGGGTCAGCGCCGGCCCGGAGGTCACCTTGATGGCGCTGCCCATCTCATGGGCGATGACGTACGCCAGCGTGGTCTTGCCCAGCCCGGGCGGCCCGTGCAGCAGCACGTGCTCCATCGGTTCGTTGCGCTGCCGCGAGGCGGTGATGGAGATGCGCAGCTTCTCCAGCAGGTCGCTCATGCCGATGCACTCTTCCAGCGACTGCGGGCGCAGCGCCCGATTGAGCTGCTCGTCGTCGCCGCCGAGTTCCTCGCCCGATACTATGCGTTCTCGTGCCATGGGTTTAGTCACCGGTAGCCCGTAGCCAGTAGCCAGTTAAGACTGCTCCGTTGTATTTTCTGCCGGGCTGCGGCCTACTGGCTACCGATTACTGCTTTTACAGTCCTGTCGCCTTGAGCTTGTACGCCTGCTGAATAATGTCTTCGGCTTTTTGCAGATCCGGCGCGACCGCCAGGACGCGCTGCACCAGGGCGGCGGCGTCTATGCGGCGCTCGCCCAGTTGCACCAGCACAGCGATGGCTTCTTCGCCGGCCTGGGGGATCGCCGCTTCGGTTGGGGTCTCGGCGCCGGCGAAGTCTTTCAGCTTTCCGTGCAGGTCCGCGATGATGCGTTCTGCCGTGCGCGGGCCGATCTCCGGTAGCATCGACAGTATCTTGGCGTCCTTGGCCTGGATCGCCGCGGCGACCTCCGCCGGCGGGCGGACCAGCGCCCGCAAGGCCTTGCGGATGCCGATGCCTTTGACCGTGATGAAGATGCGGAAGAACGCCCGGTCGGACTCGGCCAGGAACCCGACCAGCCGCGGCGTCTGCGTGCCGTAGGCGGGGTCACCGTCGAGATAATGGATGGTGAACAGGGCTACATCCTGCCCGCTGCGGCGAGACAGGCGCTCGACGTCGAAGCCCGGCACGAGCACCTCGTACCACAGCCCGCCGCCGACATCGACCAGCGCCGCCCCGCCAGCCACCTGCTCCAGACGTCCACTGATGCGTGCGATCATGGCCACACGAATAACACGAACCGAGGGAAGAAACAAAAACAATTAGTCCACGAATGTCACGAATGACACGAATGGGGACGGGGAGAGCGGGATTACCGGATTAGAAACAGATTAAGAGGATTGAGAAGAAACGCGTGCAGGCAACGTTAGCGGCGGGGCTCTTGTCCGGCGTAGCTCGAGGAGCGAAGTCGGATGCCCCGCGGTTTCTTCCCTGCCTTGCGTCAGGAGAACAACCGCATCGAGCAAGCTCGATCGCTAACAAGGACATCAACGATCTTTCTTTTTCCCATTCGTGTCATTCGTGACATTCGTGGACGTCACCTCTCCGACCCCGCACACAGCGCGATCGCGATCGCGTCGGCGACGTCCGGAGGGGAGGGAAGCTCGGGCAGCTTGCACACGCTCTGGACGCTGCGCTGCATCTGGAGCTTCGACGCGTGGCCGTTGCCGGTGAGGCTCTTCTTGACCTTGGTTGCAGGCAGGTTCAGCACGGCAATGCCCGCCTGGGCGGCCGCGAGCAGAATCACGCCGCGGGCGTGGCCCATCAGCACGCTGGTGAGCGGATGGCTGCAATGCGAATACAGTTTCTCGACGGCCACGCAGTCGGGGTGGAACTCGGCGATGATCTCTTTGAGGTCGGCGTAGATCTGCGCGATGCGGGCGGGCATGTCGGCCTTGGCGACGGTGCGGATGGCCCCGGCCTCGATGATTCGCGGCCCCCCGGCAACGAAGTCGACGACGCCGTACCCGGTGATGTTGAGTCCCGGGTCGATCCCCAGCACGCGATAGGCGGCGGCAGACATGGCCACATGCTAAGCAGGATGCCCAGAGAGTGCAAGGCGGCAAGTCCGGGCTTGGGACCTCAGGCCTGAAGTCTGAAGCCCTCTTCTATCCCCGCCGCCAGGTGGTTCCGCCGGCGCCGTCCATGATCTCCACGCCCAGGTCGGCGAGCTGCTTGCGAATTTCGTCGCCGCGTTTGAAGTCTTTGGCTTTGCGGGCGGCGGTGCGCTCGGCGATCAGGCGCTCGATCTCGGCGTCGGAAATCGCCGAAGTGTCTTCCTGCATGTCGGCAAAGCCCAGCCCCAGCACGCGGTCCATCTCCAGCAGTGTGGCGTACACGTCGGCCGGCGGGGCGGCGGTGTCTTTGGCGGCCGCCCACATGGCGGCCAGGGCCTGGGGCATGTTCAGGTCGTCGAACGCGGCGGCCTGGAATGCCTCGACGTGCGCAGCGACGGGCGAGCCTTGCCCGCCGGCCGCGCGCAGGTCCAGCACGATGCGCTTGAGGCGTTTGATCGCGCTGGCGGCCGCGTCCAGCCCTTCCCACGTGAAGGCAAGCTGCTGGCGGTAATGGGCGCCAAGCAGGAAGAACCGGTACGCCAGCGGGTCGTAGCCTTTGTCGATCAGGGCCTGCAGCGTCAGGAACTCGCCGGATGACTTGGACATCTTGGCGCCGAAGGTCAGAAACTCGCCGTGCATCCACCAATTGCACCACTTGTGACCCAGGGCGGCCTCGGCCTGGGCGATCTCGTTGGTGTGGTGGACGGCGATGTGGTCGATACCGCCGCAGTGGATGTCCAGCCGCTCGCCGAGGTACTTTACGGCCATCGCCGAGCACTCGATATGCCAGCCGGGGAACCCGACGCCCCAGGGGCTGGGCCATTCCATCAGGCGTTTTTGGTCTTTGGGCGAGAACTTCCACAGGGCGAAGTCGGTCGGGTTGCGTTTGCCCTCGACAAGTTCAACGCGCGCCCCGGCCTGCAGACCGGCGATGTTGTCGGGGGCGAGCTTGCCGTAGTCGGGCAGCTTGGACGTGTCGAAATATACCCCATCGCCGGCGAGGTAAGTGAAGCCCTTTTCCTCGAGCGTCTTGACGGTCTCGATCTGCTCGGCGATGTGATCGGTCGCCTTGCACCAGACCACCGGCTCGATAATGTTCAGCCGCGCCAAATCCGCCCGGAACGCCTGCCAGTAGAAGTCGGCGATCTCCCAGACGCTCTTGCCCTCGCGGGCGGCGCCGAGCTCCATCTTGTCGGCCCCGGCGTCGGCGTCGCTGACGAGGTGCCCCACGTCGGTGACGTTCATCACGTGCCGCACGTCGAAGCCGGCAACGCTCAGCGTCCGCCGCAGCACGTCCTCAAACACGTACGTCCGCAGATTGCCGATGTGGGCGAAGTTGTAAACCGTAGGCCCGCACGTATACAGCCGCACCGCCGGCGGCTCGACCGGCACGAACTCATCCTTGCTGCGCGTCAACGTGTTGTAGAGTTTCAGGGCCATTGGGAGGATTATAGCGTCTCCGTCGTCAGCAGCACTGCGGCCATTACGGCGATGCCTTCGCCGCGGCCGATGGGGCCCATGCCTTCGTTGGTCTTGGCCTTGACGCTGACGGCCGCGATGTCCACGCCGATGATCTTGGCGATGGAGGCCTGCATCTGGGGCTTGAAGGGCGAGAGCTTGGGCTGCTGGGCGATGATCGTCACGTCGCAGTTAGACACCCGGTAACCGCCCTGAGCGGCGAGGGAGACGGCGCGGCGGAGGAAGACCTGGCTGTCGGCGCCGGCCCATTGCGGATCGGTGTCGGGGAAGAGTTCGCCGATATCGCCGGCCGCAATGGCGCCCAGAATCGCGTCGGTGATCGCGTGAAGCACCGCGTCGGCGTCGCTGTGCCCGGTCAAGCCCAGGTCGTGCTCGATCTGCACACCGCCGAGAATCAGCGGCCGCCCGGATACCAAGCGGTGAGAGTCGTAACCCATTCCGATTCGGTTCATGACGAAAGTTTAGCTACTCCAGCCAATTGTGACAAGCGGCAGAAAAGAAATACAAGTGACATGACCGGCAAGGAGGAAAAGTCAGGTTGGGCTGCGGAGCGCGCTTGTCAGACCATGCTTTTTGAATAATTCTCTCTTCGCCAGAGTAATTTGGCCGTGAAGGCCAACATAACTGTGTACTTAAGTCTTTATATATCATGACATAGAAACATTATTGGGCGATGCAAACTACCCAGACTAAATATTTTACCTATCTTACCAATTAGCCTCAAGGCGAAAGAGTCGCTTGGCCGATTCTTACCTCAGTGCCGCAAACTACCTAGCTTACCACTGGCAAACGAACTGGACGAAAGGATATCGAGATGAACTTCGTGACGATCTTCAAGCACTACCTGGAAAACGTATTCCAAGGCCGTCGGGCTGAGGCTCGCGAGGTCATCTTCGGCGCACTCGACCGCGGCAACGACGCCGCCAAGCTGATCAAGCACGTGATCTGGCCGGCGATGGACCAGATCGACAAGCTGTACCGCGGCCACCATATCTCGCTGGTCGTCGAGCACATGGCCACGCGGATCAACCGCACGATGGCCGACCAGCTCCAGGGCGTCCTGCCCCGCGAGCCCAAGACCGGCAAGCGAATGATCATGACCTGCGGCCATGGCGAGAGCGAAGAGCTCGGCGCGCAAATGATGGCCGACCTGTTCGAGGCCAAGGGCTGGAGCGTGTGGTTCGTCGGCTCGGGCGTGCCCGACGACGAGTTGCTGACGCTGGTGGGGCAGACCAAGCCCGACATCCTGTGCATCTACGGCGCCAACCCCGCCGGCGTGCCCAACATCCGCAAGCTTATCGGCCTCATCCGTGAGATCGGCGTCTGCCCGCAGATGCAGGTCCTGGTCGCCGGCGGCGTCTTCAACCGCGCCGAAGGGCTGCATGAAGAAGTCAAGGCAGACCTCTTTGCCCAGGACGTGGTCGAAGCCCTGGCCGTCGTCGAAGAAAACCCCGACCGCGTCGAGAAGCCCGACGTCCTCGAGCCCGGCCGCCGGCACAAACGCAAGAACCGCAAGCCAATCGCCTCGCCGCGCACGCTCAACAAGCTCAAGGAACTCGCAGCCGTCTGATTCACCCGTCCGGATGATCACTACCAGAACCCGGCCGCTTGGAGGGGGCGGCCGGGTTCTCTTCATTTACCAGCGCACGGGAACAGGGCGTCATGGCGTCGAGCCACCATGTCCCCGACGGCGTACTGTCCCGGCGGCCGTATTCGAGCCTCTGTGAGGCTCAAGCAAGTCTCGCCAGTATTTCGCGAAGGATCATAGAAAACCGCCCCGGCCGAGTGGTCGACCGGGGCGGGCGTTTTGCTGCGCTGTGGTGGGGCGATTACTCTTCGCCGGGCAGTTTGATCGGGGCGCCGATCCCCAACAATTCCACCTCAAAAATCAGTGTGGCGTTTGGACCGACGGGGCCTTGCCCCTGCGCACCGTACGCCAGGTTCGGCGGGATGTACAGCATCGCCTTGCCGCCCTTCTTGAGCAGTTGCAGGCCTTCGGACCAGCCGCGGATGACGCGGTCGAGCGGGATGGTCGCCGGTTCTTTGCGCTTGAACGAGCTGTCAAACTCGGTCCCGTCGATGAACGTGCCGCGATAGTTCACCGTCACGGTGTCGGTAGGCTTGGGGCTGGGGCCGGTGCCTTCGTTGATGATCTTGTACTGCAGCCCGCTGGCGGTGACTTTAACTCCCGGCTCGGTCTTGTTCTTGGCCAGGAACGCCTGTCCCTCGGCGAGGTTCTTGGCGGCGAGTTTGGTCGTCGTTTCCTCTTGTTTGGCGATCATGACGCGCTGGAAATCTTCCATGACCTTCTGCATCTGCTCGTCGGTGAGAGCGGGCTTGCCGCCGCTCAACCCGGTCTGCAGGCCCTCGTTGAAGGCCTTGACGTCGAGCTCGACGCCTTGCTGTTTCATGTTGCGCCCCATGCTGGCGCCGATAATGTAGCTGACCTGTTTCATGTCCACCTTTGGTTGAGCCGCCGGCTGCGTGGCCGGGGCCTTCGTCTGCGGCGCCGCGCCGTCCTGGGCGTACAGCAAGCCTGCGCCGGCTGCAGCCAGCGCTACGAGACTCGCAATGACTACGATCGTCTTCATAAGAAACTGCGTCCTTTCTTCTGGTGCGGCCGTTCACGGTCGGCCTTAGGGTTTTCGCGAGTACTGGCTCCTTGGGGGAGGGATGCTCGTCGGAAGCGCATAATTCTACCCGTCTGGCGACGACCGCGTCGAGAGGCTACTGCTTATTCGACGGGCGCGACGCCGCCTGGCTCGCCGCCGCGGGCGGGGCCTCGGGCTCGGGGTTGGTGATAGCCGCGTCGCTCTTGCGGCGGTCGGCGGCCGCCTTGGCGGGCTGGTTGAACTTCTCGTACGCGATGGCCCGCTCGAAATACGCCGACACGTGCAGCCCGCCGCTGGGGCGCTCGACGATAGCCGAGAAGTCCTTCACGGCCTTTTCGTAATGGCGGCTGCGGCAGTAGGAAATACCGCGGAAGAAATACGCCTCGTAGTCGCCGGGGGTCAGGGCGATCAGGCCGCTGTACGCCTCGGCGGCCTCAGCGTACGAGTCGGCGTCGAACAGGGCGTTGGCCAGCGCGCGGCACAGCGCGGCGTCGTCGGGGCAGACCTTGCGGGCCGCGGCCAGCAGCTTGATCGCTTCGTCGCGCTTGCCGGCGTTGACCAGGTCGTCGGCCGCCTTGAGGGCGTCGCGGCAGGGCGGCGCCGCCAGCAACGGCCCAACGATCACCTGCACGGCCCGGGGGAATAATCGCTTGCTCTCGATGCCCGCCCAAGGATGCGCGCCGGTCATCAGGTCGTTGTACGGGCGGTCGGGATAGTACGTCGGGTGCGCCAGGCCCAGCAGGTGGCCGATCTCGTGTCCGATGGCGGCCGCCGCCAGTTCCGGCGCCAAGTCGAGCCCGTGCACGCGGAGCACGGGCCAGTTCTCCGAGTCGGCGTCGCGCTGGTCGGCCGGTTGGTAGTTGTCCCAGACCAGCACGTTGCACAACTCGGGCGTCTTGTCCGGATCGGCGACGAACTTCAACTCCATGTGCAGCACCAGGCCGCTACGGGCGTAGCACTCGTCCACGAGTTCCATGATCCGCGCCAGCCGCCGCTCGACGAGCGGGCGATTGCTCTCCTGGCCCATGTATGCCGCCGACACGGTCAGGCTCACGTGAACCTTGCCGTCCTTCTTTTCCAGGCGGTAGTTGATCTGCCGGTAGCCCGAGTACGTGCGCGGGCCCAGGTCGTACACAACCGCGACCTTCGTGCCATCGGCTACGCCGGGTGCGGCGACCCACCCCGGCAGGTCCCGAAACTGCTTCTCGTGCAGCGTGCATCGCTGGATCGAGGCCTTGGTCTCGGCGTCATCCTTTTTATACTCCAGGGCCTGCGTGTAATACTTGCACGCCGAAGTGAAATCGAGCCCGTGCTCGTACGCCTCGCCAAGCGCTGCCGAGGTGAAGAACTTGTCTTCCTTCAGCGAGGCCGACTCCTCCTTGAACTGCCCCAGGATGTCCAGCTCGCGCCGATAGCTGGCGGCCGCGCTTACGTACTGCCCGCAGATGTTCTGAAAAATCCCCAGCCCACTATTGAATCCGCTGTTGTCGGGGAATCGGTTTGCCCCCTGGGCATAGATCTCCATGGCCGCGGCCATCTCCTGCCGCGCCTGGCCCATCTGGCTCCTGGAGTACGCCTCGTCATAAGCTTTCTGATGCGCGACGGCCTGGTCCATCAGCCGCTGAGCCTCGATCTGCTGATCGCACCCGCCCGCCATCGCCGTCAGCACGATCAACGCTGCAACATATCTCTTTTGATTGGCCATGGTTCTTCTTTAACCGAAGAGAACACGAATGTCACGAATGGGACTTCTGTTTCAAAGAGGAACCCGAATGTCACGAGTAAAACGAATGGGTTAGAAACGAGGACGCGACTCTGGCCTCTTTGTCCCCGTTTCTTATCATTCGTCTCATTCGTGTCATTCGTGTTCTCTTCGGCAACAGAATAGACTCATCCGCCGCGGTCGAGCTTGCGATATTGGACGGCCTCGGCGAGGTGGTGGGCCTGGATGTTCTCGGCGGCTTCCAGGTCGGCGATGGTTCGAGCGATGCGAAGGACCTTGTCGTGCGCTCGGGCGGAGAGGCCCATTTCCATCATGGCCTGCTTGAGCAGCGCCTCGCCGGCGTCGTCGAGCTTGCAGTAGCGGCGAAGCTGCTTAGAAGACATTGTGGCATTGGTCACGGTCGTGTCGCCATTGGCGGCTTCGCCGTCACCGGCAAAACGCTTGCGCTGGATGGCCCGGGCATCCTGCACCTGCTGGCGCATCTGCTGGGACGACAGGCCGGCCGACTCGCCGCGGAGCTGTTTCCAGGGGACGGGCGGAACCTCGACGTGGATGTCGATGCGGTCGATCAGCGGGCCGCTGATGCGGCTCATGTACCGCTCTATCGCGTACGGGTTGCACGTGCAGCGCCGATTGGGGTCGGTGTAGTAGCCGCACGGGCAGGGGTTCATCGCGGCTACCAGCATGATCGCCGCGGGGAACTTCAGCGTGCTGTGCACGCGGGGGATTGTCACGCAGCCGTCTTCGAGCGGCTGGCGGATCATCTCCAGCGTCGGGCGGGCGAACTCGGGGAACTCATCGAGGAACAGTACGCCGTGGTGCGCCAGCGAGACCTCGCCGGGCTGGGGGATCGCGCCGCCGCCGATCAGCGCCGCGGCGCTGGAGGAGTGGTGGGGCGTCCGCACCGGGCGCACGGCCATGAGGCTCTTGCCCGGTTCGAGCAGCCCGCGCGCCGAATAGACTCGCGTGGTCTGGAGCGACTCATCGAGCGTCAGCGGCGGCAGCACCGTCGGGATGCGCTTGGCCAGCATCGTCTTGCCGGACCCGGGCGGGCCGACCATGATGATGTTGTGATGTCCCGCGGCCGCGACCGTCAGGGCCCGCTTGGCCGACTCCTGCCCGCGCACGTCGGCGAAGTCCACGTCGTAGCGGCCTTCGATGGCGAAGATTTCTTCCAGGTCCACGCGGGCGGGTTCGAGTTCCAGTTCGCCGGTGAGAAATCCCACCGCGTCGGTCAGGAAGGAGACGCCGATCGCGTCGATCCCGCTGACGACGGCCGCCTCGGGAGCGTTGTCTGCCGGGACGATCACACCCTTCTTGCCCTGCGCCAAGGCCAGCATCGCAGCCGCCAGCACGCCCCGCACCGGTCGCAGCCGCCCGTCGAGGGCCAACTCGCCCAGCAGCACATAGTCGTCGATCTTCTCGCTGGTGAACTGCGTGGCCGCCAGCATCGCCGCAAGAGCAATAGGCAAGTCCAATGCGGCCGATTCCTTCTTAACATCCGCCGGCGCGAGATTGATGGTGACCTTGGGTCCGGGCCAGCGGTACCCGCTGTTCCGCAGAGCCGCCTGGATGCGGCTGACCGATTCCTTGACCGCCGTCTCGGCCATGCCGACGAGCTTGACGGTCGCCTCGCCGCCATGCGAGACATCGGCCTCGACCTCGCAGCCGATAGCGTCAATGCCTTGCAGAATCGCCGAATGCACACGTGACATCATGATTGTGCCCCTTACAAAGAAGAGTTGGCGATTATCCTATCCGCGTCTATCGGGGCGGGCAAGAGTGCAGGAGTTGCATCGCGCGGCCGGCTAAGCGTTCCGGCCGAGGCATCAGGGCATCGCTGCTGCGAGGGCGGGCGATGATCCCCATTTCCGGACCGTGACGATCAAGGCTTCCATGTCGCCGCTCTTGTTCAGGTAGTCCGAGGCCCCGGCCTTCTCGATGGCGGCGGACTGTGCGGACTGGTCAAACATCGACAAGGCGATCACTCGCACATCGGGCAGTTCACCGTGGATGATGCGGGTGGCTTCGATTCCGTCCATACCCGGCATGGAGATGTCCATGAGCACCACGTCGGGCAACAGCCTGCGGGCCATATCCACCGCGGTTTGGCCGTCCGGGGCCTCTCCGGCGATCTCGACATCCGGGGCCTCCTTGAGCAACAACGCTATGCCCTGGCGGACGACGGCGTGATCGTCGACCAGGAGAACGCGTATCTTCCTCGCGGCGCCCTGGTCTGACGGCGATACGGCCGTCATTTTGGAAGGGCCGGCGACCGCGGCAGCGATTGGCGTCTGGGCCTGCACCGGCGGGGTTTCCCCTGCGGGCACCCATATCTTGAAGCGGCTGCCGCGCCCGGGGGCGCTGTCGATCTCCATTCCTCCGCCGACAAAGTTCATCCGCTCGCGGATGCCGAATAGTCCCATTCCGGTCGTGCTGTGATAGTCCTGCCGCGCGCTCGGGTCAAAACCCGGTCCGTCGTCGGACACGATGATCTCGATCTGCCCTGACGGTGACCGAGAGATATCGAGCCTGGCAGTACTGACTTTCGCGTGCTTGACGACGTTGAACAGCAGTTCGGATATCGAATTGAACAGAAGTATCCGCAGAGGATCCGAGGCCGGCTCGGCCTCGGGTTCCGCGGTCATCTCGACCGTCAGGCCATACTTGTCCCTCATACTCGTGGCCAGCCATTCCAGCGCCGGGACAAGCCCCAACTCATAGAGAATGGGTGGGCATAATTCCACGGCCAGTGATTTGGACACGTGGATTCCTTCCGTCAGGATCCGGTCGATCTCTTGGGCACTGTCGGCCAGGGGCGCGCTCAGTTGAGTCTTGAGGCGGTCCAGGCGAAGCTTGGCCGCGAAGAGCAACTGCTGAAAATGTTCGTGGAGGATGTGTGCGATGCGCCGTCGCTCTTTCTGCTCCGACTCGGTCAGCATTGCTGCCAGTTGGCGCAGTTGGTCGGCACGATGCTCGGCCAGCCTTGTGCGTTCCGCCACGCGCTGTTCCAGCGTGAGATTCAGCGCCTGGAGCGATTCCTCGGCCTGCTTGCGCTTGGTGATATCGATGCCCAGACCCACAAGGCAAGGTCTTCCTTTGAAGGCGATGCGCCGCCCCGTGAAGTAGAAGGGAGTCCGCCGGCCGGTCCTGGAAACCATGACCGCCTCGGCGTGCGCGGCGCCTTCGGCGAAGACCTTTTGAATCCGGGAGGCGATATATTCTTTGTCCTGTCCGCGGAAGAAGTCCAGAGGGTGCAGTTTCGCGAGTTCCTCGCTGGAATAGCCGGTGATGGTTTCAAAGTTCCTGTTCCACCGCAGATATCGTCCGCTCTGGTCAAAGAGATAGAACACGCCGGGCAGCGATTCGATGATCGAATCCGAATACTGCTTTTCGTTCTCGATTGTCTGGATTGCCAGTTTGCGGTCGGTGATGTCGCGCAGGATACCCATGGCCCGGCCGTCGGGAAGCACCTGCGAGTTGACTTCCCCGAAGAACGTCGAGCCGTCCTTGCGCAGGAACTGCCACTCGGCGACGTGCGGGTGTCCGCCGAGGGTCAGCGCGACCTCGCTGGGCACGCGAGAGCGTTCCTCCTCGACAACGATATCGACAATCTTCCGATCGAGGATTTCCTGGCGGGAATAGCCGAGCATCTCCGCGCCGCGAGCGTTGACATCGAGGTATCGCCCGGTCTGGTCAGCGATGAAGATGCCGTCGCCGGCCCCCTCGAACAGGGCGCGAAAACGCTCTTCGCTGTGCCGCAATTCCGCCTCAGTCCGCTTACGGTCGGTGATATCCCGAATGCTGGAACGATGCCCTATATGTCGCCCCTGGTCGTCATAGATCGACTGTGCGACTACGGCCCCCCAGGCAATGCGGCCGTCCTTCCTGCGTATTCGGAACTCCAGAGGTGATTCCACCGTCTTGCCCTGAAGGGAGTTGCGAAACGCCGCCTGCATCTTGGGCCAGTCCTCTTCAACGATCAGGGGCCTGGGAAAGTCACGCATGGCCATGACTTCCTGCCGGGAGTATCCGGTCAGTCGTTCCACGGCCGGGTTGACCCAGAGGAGTTTGCCATCGGGACCTACCCAGTTTTCCCAGTCATATGTGTAGTCGGCGATAGCGCGGAACTTCTCTTCACTCTGCCGCTCCAACTGCCGCAGTCTGTCTTCGAGGCTCTTTCGCCGCCGCCGGGCTTTGAGTTGACCGTGGAGCCGCCGATTGCGACGCCGGCGCCCCAAGACGATCATACTCAAGACTGCCACCAGGAACACGCTGGCAAGGATAATGCCGGTTGTCAGAGACTGCGCCGGCGGGGGGGCGTACGCGCCTGCGATTCCAGTGCTTGTCCAGAGGAACACCGGCATGGTGCCGCCCTCACCAGCCAGATAACCATCGGCGCAGCTTGGCCTCTCTTTATTGCCCATGACCGGATGCTTCCTGAAGACTCGGCGCAGATATCCTTCCAGCGAGCAGTTTTCGCGATCTTTCTCAATTATAGCGACTCGAAATGCGCGGGTAATGAGACGCCGTGCCGCCCCATTTTCTGACGGCGCCTTGGAACCATGCAGGGCTCGCAGACAGTTAATTGCCGGCAGGTTGGGTGGCGGCTGGTTTGGTCGTTGCGCTGCCTTTGACGGTGTAGGTCAGGGCGGGGAGGGAATCGAACTTCTCTCCGGACTGGAGCATGAATTTGATGTCCACCGCCGGTCCGTCGACGGTCACCACCGTGTAGCCCGGGCGCCGGCTGCGGTTGATGATCAAGCGCGGCTTTAAGCCGGGGATGGGGTTGCCGACGTACTTGCCCGGCCAGATGTAGAACTTGCGCCCGGCGGTTGGGCAGATCACCTGGAAGAAATCATCGTCGAGGCTCTTGCCCTGCGGGTCGGCCGCGGTGTCGTTCAGGGCCGTCACATTGGCCAGGTGCATGTGCCCGCAGAAGTACGTGCGGGCCCCGGCGGCGCGGAGCATCGCCACCAGCGGGTTGCGGATGGCGGGATAATTGTCCAGCGACTCGGTGTGCTCGACCCGCTTAACCTGCGTGTGCGAAAACGCAAACACGTGCGGCTGAGTGTTGGCGTCGAGCTGCTTCTTCAACCAGGGCAGGTTCACCGTCATGGTGTCCAGCTTCGTGTAGCACTCCAGGCCGATGAACTTGGCGTTCTTGTGATCGACCGAATACGTGCAGCCCTTCTCGCCGTCGGGGCCGTTGGCGGGCATGGCGTACGGGCCGGAAAACACCTTGTTCCACACGGCGGGGCCCCAGGGGCGGTATTCGTTGGGGCCGGTGTCGTGGCTGCCGCGGATGGCGTAGACGGGAATCTTAGCCTCGTACACCGGCGCCATCGTCTTGCGAAACGTCATCAACTGCGATTCCAGCCCCGCCTCATCGCCGGCGCCTTGCACCAGGTCGCCGGTGAAGAGGACCAGGTCCGGCTTGATGTTGGCCGCCACGTCTTTGGCCACCGCTCCACAGGTGCGCGTACTGACGCCGTTTTCGTTATCGTCGCCGCCGGACTGGCTGTCGGACATCACCACGAACTTCCAAGGTGCAGCCGTAGCGTCGAAGGCGGGCGACACGGCAGCGAGAACCAGCAAGAGGAAATACGGGACCGTTCTTTTCACGATCATTCTCCAGTAAGTTCGTCGCTGCCGTGCCGCGGTGCCTTTGAGGTTACTTCACTCGTGTGATCGTCAAGTTCTCGATCTTGGTCATGTCTGCGCCCCAGTGGGCGACGGGGTCGAGCACCAGGCGGATAAGTTGTCCGTCGGCCACGGTGATGCTCTTGGCCTCGAACTCGATCGAGGCTTCGCCCTTGTCGCCGAAGGCCTTTTCAGCCACGGAGGCGCCCTTCTCGCCGCCCTTGGCGACCTCGACTCGGAGCTTGACGCCGTCGGCGGTGGTGACGGTCATGTCGGTGGCCTTGCATTTGAGCGAGTATTCACCCGCGGGAACCTTGAAGGTCATCGCCACGCTGCCGGCGTTTGTCTTCTCGGTGTAGGGATGCATGATGATGCAGTTGGCCTTGGTGTCGCCCCAGACGCCTTCGCCGCGGCCGTCCCAGTCCGTCATGAAGATCCAGCCTTCGGTATCTTTGGGATTGGGCAGCCACGCGCCGATGGGGCCGCGCACCTTGCCCTGGTGGCCGCGCCGGGCCTTGGGGTCGCGGATGCCGTTGGCTCGCTGATCGGCGCTCATCGTCGCGGTATTGAGGCTCAGCCGCATGTATGTGCCGGCCGCGTGGCCCAGCTCGAACCAGGCGCCCAGCGTGTCGTCATCGGTATTGCCCTTGGCGTCGGGTCCGTCGCCCTTGGGGTCGGCCACTTCGGCCGGCGTGGGGGAGTACGTGTCGCCGACCTTGGCCAGCTTCGGCGCAGCCGTCTTTTCGTCGGCCGCATTGCTGATCATCCCCGCCGCCAGAATCACGGTCGCCGCGACAGCGACCGCACAAAACAACGACCAATTCATCCGCTTGCCCATGGAAATCTCCTTTTCCAGTTCGTGCCCCGGCCGACGCGGCCGCCGGGCATCATATGTTGCGATATATCTGTAACACGCCATGTAGGAAAAGCGTCCGCCAAAAGCAGCATGTGCATCTTGCCCATAAGTAGCAAGAGGGCCCCGCCCGTGCTCCCTGAACCTGCGCGGTCAGGGACACGCACAACGGAGTTGTGCGTGGCACCCGGATCCGTTCTTCTCAAACCGCTTGGGGAAGTCCTTCTGCAGGCCGATCTCGCTGGTGTCGATCGACTTGATGCCCAACTTCAGCGCCGGCGAGTTCGCCTTGAGGCGGTAGTCGTGAGCGGCCGCGTCTACAAAAAGCGGGTCGGCCACGATGCTGTTCTTGTCGAAGCCTTTGCCGCCCCAGGCTCGCCATGCCGGCAGAGTCTTGACCGGCACGTCGCCGCCCATTGCGACGGGCTTGCCGGCGTTCCAGAAGACGTTGTGGTCGCTGGCGGCCACACGGTCGTTGCTCCAGGTCCAGAAGTGGTAGGGGACCGCCTTGGGGTTCTGCAGCACGATAATGTTGTGCGTGTAGGCGTGGTGGTCGCATCGCTCGTCGGCCATGAACATCGAGCGGATGGCGCAGTCGTTGTTGGCCGCGACGATCAGGACGTTGTTGTCGATCACGTTGCCGATGCCCTTGACGAAGATCGGCTGATTGAGCGTCTTGCCGCCGACGTTATAGATGATGTTGTTGGTGAGCGTGAAATAGTCCGTCGCGTCGTCGAGGTACATCCCGCTCTGCAGGTCGTGGCTGAAGCCGCCGATGCCCACGTCGTGGATCAGGTTATGGTCGTAGACGTTGTCGCGCCCGGGGCCCCACGACTCCATCGCGCCGGTGTCCTGGCTGTCCTGGTTGACGTGGTGGATGTGGTTGTACGCGATCAGGTTGTTGCGCGAGTGCAGGAACGTGTGGCGGTTCTCGAACGTCACGCCGGCGACCTGCGTCTTGAGCACCTGGTATCGCGTGCCCTTGATCGTCGTGGCGTAGCGAGGCATGTCGTGAATGTGATTGTGCAGCACGCGGTTGTGCCCGCTCTGGCTGATCGACACGCCGTACCCGTGGCCGATCAGGCGGCCGCAGTGGTGAATGTGATTGTTGACGATCTCGTGGTGGTGGTTCACGTCGGCCTGGCCCGGGCGCAGGCCCGAGAGGTTCACGCCGTGATGACCGCATTGGCGAATCTCGTTGCCCCGCACGACGACGCGCTGGGCGTGGCCGTGGATGCTGATCCCGCACAGGCCCGCATTCTCCACCAGGCACCGCTGCACCGAGCAGTCCTCGACGCCGTCGAACATCATCGCGTGCTCGTTGGCCACTCCGATGTCCAAGTCCGCAAAATGAACGTTGCGAACCGCGGCCCCCTCGCGACCGCGAATTTCGATCACGTGCTTCGCCGCAGGAATTACCATCGTCTGTTTGTCGATGGGCCCGTCAGCGGGCCAGGCGTAGACGACGCCGGCGGCTTGGTCGATCACGCACTCGCCCGGGGCCGTCAGCAGGTCCAGAACGTTGCGGACGAAGAAGCGGTTGTTGCCCGAGATGGTGATCGCCTTGCCCGCCAGGGTGATCTTGTGCTTGGCCGCGTCAATCGACTTGATCGGTTCCTCGCGGCTGAACCAGTCATTCACCGGCCAGAGAAAGACGCGGCCGGTCTTGATATTCCATGCGCCGCAATCGAAGTCGCCGGCGTGGAAGATCAGCGAGGACGTCTTGTTGCCGCCGTCGGTGCGGAAGTAGCCTTTCTTGGGCAGCCGCGCCAGTGTCATCCGCTTGCCATTTTCAAACAGTTGCAGCGCCTTGCAGTCCTTGGGCAGATCGGCTGCAAAGATGTCGCCCTTGTGCCGCCGCCACTGCGTCAATTGCACACCGCCGACAAGCCGCGCCGTCTCGCCCGGGGCGGAGCAATACGTGATGGAATGCTCCGCCGTGCCGGAATCTTCCGCCCCCAGCGTCAGGCCGTCAGGCAGATAATACGTGCCGCTGCGCAGATAGACGGTAACGGACTGCTTGAGCCCCGCCGCCACGAGTTTCCGCGCCGCGTCGCGCGCCCGCGCCGGCGTGGCGAAGGATTTGTCCTTCGTGCCGGGGTCGGAGTCGTTTCCGGAAGAAGAAACGTAGAACTCAGTTGTTGCGGCCATGGCGGGGACTCCGTATAGCACAAGCAGGATGGCGATGCGGACGTGGAGCATGGAACTTCTATTTCCTGTTCAGGGAGCACGGGCAAGATGCCCGTGCTACTTATGGGCGAGACGCCCATGCTACTTCAGTTTGGGCTGACCAGCGCCGAGGCGGGAACTGGGGCCTCGGGGGCGGTGGCGGTTTTCCAGGTTACCGAGAGAGTCTCGTCGGCGACATAGTCGAAGTAGCCCATCTTCAGCGGGTGCAGGCCTGCTTTGAGGGCGACTGTGCCGCTGCGGGTCTGCGGGCCGTGACGGCCGCCGTTGTCGACCACGCAATCCTTGCCGATCCACAACTTCGCGCCGTCGTCGGCGGTGACGCTGAAGGTGTACACGCCGTCGGCGCTGATGCGGATGTATCCGCTGAACAGCATCGCGAAGTGGTCCTTGCCCTTGCCGGGACTGATGTCGAATGTGTCGCAGCGGCCGGTCTTCTCGGCCTTGAGCGTCTCGAAGTCCGGAACGTCCTTGGCGTCTTTGGCGTCATAATAGCCGAACTTCAGCCCGCTCTTGACGTCCGTCGCCGTCACCGGCGCCAGCCACTCCAGCACGCCTAGGCGCTTGGAGACGACCTTGCTGGGCTCATCCTTGGAGTTGAAGGCGACTGCCTTGACGGTGGCGGCCTTGTCCAGCGGCACCGGCTGCGTGTAGCGCAGCGAGTTCTTGGTGGGCTCCGAGCCGTCCAGGGTGTAGAAGATCTGCTGTTTCATCGCGGGAGCGAAGATCTTGATCATGCTCTTGCCGACCGCAGTCGTCTCGGCGGGGGCGATCCACGGCGAGCGGCGGGGCAGCACGCCGCCGGCGTACATCGGGCGGCGGGCCATGTTGAGGAACTTGTCGGCGCCGGAACTCTTGATGCCGTAGAAATGCTTCGAGTTGAGCACGTCGAAGACGAAGATTGTGCCGTCGTCCATGTGCACTTCGTTCCACGCGTGGGCTCCGCCGCCGCCGAGGTAGCCGCGCGTGATGGCCACGTTCAGCCCGGCCTCGTCGCCAAGCACCTTGAACATCAGCGACTGGTGGCGGCAGACGCCGTCGTTGCACAGATCGCCCACGTCGCCGATGAGCACGCCCTTGCCGCCATACTTGCCGTCGAGGGCGTCGACGTTGCGCAGCGGCGTCACGCGGTCTTTGCGGTGGCCCATGATGTAATGGATGTGCTTCTGGATGCGCAGGGCACGCTCCTGGGGCTTGAGGGCCAACAGCTCGGGGCTGCGGGCGAACTTAAGCGACTCCTGCAGACGCTTGTCCTTGACGCGGTCGACGACGAGGATCTCGCGGCTGCTGGTGACGCGGCCGCTGGACTGGATGCCCATCCCGCGTCCGCCATCGACGTAGCCGTCGGGGATCGGCACGCCCGGCGAAACCGCGTGCTCGTGGCGGAAGAGTTCCGTCACCTCGCGCGCCTCGGGGCGCAGGACGGGGGACGGGTCGATCAGGAATGTCGGCGTTTCAGCCAGCGCCGCCAGCGGCAGGGCCAGCGTCGCCGCGATCATCGCTGCAAGCATCCAGTTCAATCGTTTCATCACACGGTCACCTCGTTGAGGAGTAACGCTCCAAAGGCGAACTATGGAGTGCGGCAGCAGCTGCCGCACTTCACATTACTGTAACCCCGCCGGCGCATAAAAGACCGCCGCGATCTGCGAGAACGCGGCGGTCTTGTGATGGCTGCACTCGTTTTGAAACGGCTATCTCCTGCGGCGGATCAAGGCTGCCAGGCCGCCCAGAACCACCAGGCTCATCGTCGCCGGCTCGGGGACGACCGTCAACAGGATGTCGTGACCTGAATCGCCCAGGCTCAACGTGCCATCGAAGCTCCCGATCTTGCCACTGAGAGTTGCCCCCAGCGTGCCGCTGATGGCCGCGCCGGTATCAAACAGCGCGATGCTGATTAATATGCCGGTGGCGCTGGCTGCGGCCATGCGCAGGCATCCCGTGCCGACAGTGAGCCTCTCCCTGCTATCGCCGCCGGGAGCGAGAGTGGTTCTTGTGGACAACAAGGCCGCCGGCAGGATGGCCGCCGAGTCGCTGCTGGGCCGCGGGTTCCGCCACCTGGCGTTTGTCGGGGGTTCAGGACACCCCGAATGCAAGCAACGGCTGGAGGGATTCCTTCAAGCCGCCCGCAAAGGCGGAGCAGCGGTGATAGAAGATGACTTCTTATCCTCGCAGCGCCACGATGCCCTGGCCCTGGGGCGGCGAATCGCGGCGTTGCCTCGGCCGCTGGGCATCATGGGATTCAGCGATGGGACAGCTCGCATGGTGGTTGATGCGTGCGGTCTTGCCGGGTTGGCCGTCCCCGAAGAGGTCGCCGTCATCGGAATGGGAAACGACCCAGTCATCTGCGAGTCGTCGTCTGTCCCGCTTTCCAGCGTTTGCGTGGATTACCATCAGTACGGCTACCAGGCCGCCAGGCTGCTCGACGACCTGATGTCCGGCCGGCGCGTGGCGAAAAGTCCGATGCTGATCGAACCCTCCGGCGTGGCCGAGCGTCAGAGCACCGACATCCTGGCCGTGCCGGACGTGCGTGTCGCGCGGGCTTTGAGGCACATCTGGCAAGACTACACCAATCCGCGGCTTGGTGTGGGTGACATCGCCGTAGCGGCGGGGATGTCCGTTTCGGCGTTGAACAACGCTTTCAAACTGCACCTGGGCACGCCGGTGGGCTGGCAGATCCGCCACAAGCGATTCTCCCGCGCGATAGACCTTCTGGCCGGCAGCCAATACAAGGTCCACGAGATCGCGGCCACGTGCGGCTACCGTGATGAGCATCACCTGCGATCGACCCTGCAGGCGCAGACGGGCCTGTCGCCGCGGGCATGGCGGAAGAAGAACCGCAACGACGCTGCCGGCGCTTGATGGGCCCTGGATGCCTGTCGCCATGCCACCCGCCTCTGCCTACTTCAGGCCGAAGACTTCTGCCTTCTTCACGGTTGCCGCACCGCCGTCAGCGAAGAACGTCACGCTTTCGACGGCGTCGACCTTGAGGGCCTTGGCCAGGTGGTGGCGTTTGTTGGCGTAGAAGTCGATCCTCGCTCCGTCGATCAGGACGTTCCACAGCAGGGTCTTGCCGTCGTAGTCTTCCCAGCCGGACGGAACGGGCACGCCGGCTATTTCAATCTGCGTGCCGGTCCAGACGATCTCGACGGGCTTGGGACTGGCGGCGATCTTGATGCCGACTTTACTTGCCGTGCCAGGGGTCAGTTCCATCGCGATGCGCACGCCCTTGGCGCCAGGCGTGGCAATCGGGGCGGCCGCGCCGGAAAGCGATTTCGTCGCCAGCGATTGCGGGGCAACCTCGCGCGCCTTGGACGTGCCCAGCACGGCAGGCATCTTGGCCAGCGAGCAGCGCTTGATGTGATGGTCGGGGCCTTTGTAGCCCAGGCAGAACTCACCCAGCGTAAAGTCGTTCTCCTGCACGATGATGAGATTGCCGCCGGCCATGAAGTTGATCGCCGTGACGGCCGGGACGCCGCCGAAGTTGTAGAAGCGGTGCTCGTGATTGTGCCCGCCGAAAACGTGCGCAACCTTATATTTGGCGATCAGGTCGTAGTACTTCTGGCAGCCGGTGGGAAAATGCACGAACGCGAAGATGCGCGTGCCGGGCTTGACGGCCGCGAGGTCCTTCTCCAGCCAGTCCGCGGCCACTTGCGGCACTGAGCCGTTGACGTCCTCGGGGATCGAGGGGTCCATCCAGTCCAGGCCGACGAAGTGCACGCCGGCGTAATCGAACGACCAGCGGATGGCGCCCATGTTCGTGGTATACGAACCGTTGCCGGCGACGGGCGTCTGTTCAAGTCGGTGGACGCCATGGCCGCCGACGATGTCGTGATTACCCGGCACGGTCATCACAGGTACAACGAACTTTGCGGCGTTTGCCGCCAGGCGGGCGGTGGATTCGACATCCCCGGCGCTGTCGCTGGTGTTGATGCAGAACCGCAGCAGCGGCTTGAGCCGCCCGGCGGCCGGGCCGATCAGGTTGTACGTGGCGCCGGCGGCATGGTCGTCGCTGACGTGCATGAACGCAAACGGCAGCGCCTGCTTCTCCTGCCGCAGGCCGAAGTTCACGTGCGCCGCGTCTGTGATCTGGTCCAGCCGCGCCCACCACTTGCCGCTGGGCCAGGTCTCGCTGGGCCAGTTGATCGCCACCACGCGCGAGCCCGCCTGGGGGGTCGTCGGGTCCGGGGCGATCTTGACCGTGTACGTTCCGTCGGCCGCGCTGGTGACGATGTTCACGCCGTCCGTCACCCGCACGCCGGCCAGCGGCTTCTCGCCGGCGTCCAACTTGCCATTGCCGTTGGCATCGAGATAAACCACGCCCGAGACAGCCGCCGGCACGTCCGCGGCCGCGGCGAAACGCACGGCCAGAGCCACAACACACATCAGTAACACAAGTCGCTTGGTCACGTAAGCCTCCTTCAAAGGCGGGCGCAAGTGCGCCAACGGGTCCGAGGTCTGGAAGGTATAACACGCGAAATGCTGGTATTCCTCTGCACTTGCGCGAGAATCGAGCGCCTGTCTAATGAATCAAGCTACCTGCCCATCCATTGGCGGTCTTACATCTTGAACTGTTTGGTCGTCTCGACCAGTTCTACGATGTTTTCGATCGGGGTCTCGGCGGGCAGGTCGCAGCCGGTGGACATGATGAAGTTCTTGTAGGGGCGCATCGCTTCGAGCAGGGCGGTGGCGTCCCGGCGGACTTTCTCGCGGCCGCCCTGGAGCATCGTGCCGACGGGGTCGACGTTGCCGATGAGCACCACGTCGCCGGGCAGGCGGGGCATGATCTTCTCGAAGGGGACCATCGAGTCCAGGCTCAGGCCTTGCGCGCCGGTGCGGCACATGTTCTCCAGCAGGTGCGAGGTCTGCCCGCACACGTGCAGGATCGTCCGCGTGTCGAGGTGGCGAACGACGTTCTCGAGGCTGCGGCCGGCGAACTCCCAGTAGGCGCTGGGTGAGAGGATGACCGACGTCGGGTCGAGGATGCAGATGGCATCGGCGCCGGCTTGCTGGAGCGACTTGGCGAAGTCGATGACGACGCGCTCGCAGAAGTTGACGGTGGCCTGGACGACCTCCGGGGTCTCGATGGTGGCCATGGCGATGTCGTTGGCGCCCATCATCAGCCCGGCCAGCGTGAAGGGGCCGATGACATACGCCCCGATGGGGATGTCGAGCTTGGCCTTGAGCAGCCGCGTGGTTTCGAGGAAGACCCACACGCGGCCGTCATAGACCGGGTCGATCACCTTGTACTGATCGAGGTCGGCAACGGCTTTGATCGGGTGCCACTCGACTGAGGCCGACTCGTCGATGGGGAACCGCACGGGCAGGCCCAGGGCGCCGGCCTCGATGGACAGGTCCATCATGGTAAAGAGCATGTCCGGTGCCGTCAGTTCCGTGAGCTTATACAGCGAGCGGGCCTGCAGCTCCGCGTTAAACTCGTTCTGCTTGACGGTCGAGCAGGTGAGATTGACGGCAGGATATCCAGCCAGCGGAACCACCAGCCGCCGGCCGGCCTGGCGAACCATGTCTATGAGCCTCATTCCTCTTTCTCCTATCGGGGGGGGAGACGGAGTATAGGGCGGGCACTGGAAGAATGGAAGAATAGAATGGTGGCGTCCCAATCCTATCACACCCAACCCGCTACGCCAACATCACGTCTAATTACGTAAGCGACCCCGGAACTCGTCGCCGAAATTGCCGTCAAGCCCGGCCAGACCGTCAAGAAAGGCCAGCTTCTTATCCGCCTGGACGACCAGGCCGAGCGCCTCAAGCTCGAGCAGATGAAGGTCCAAGCCGAGGACACCACGCGAGTCAAGGCCGCCGATGCCCAGCTTGCCCAGAAACGAGTGGACCTGGCCCGGATCACCGACCTCTTTGCCAAGAAGGTGGCCAGCCAGTTCGAGTTCGACTCCGCCAAGCTCGACGTGACCATCGCCGAACTGTCACTGGCCCTGGCCAAGCTCGAGCACGATCAGGACATCCTCAAGTACCAGGAGGCCAAGTCGCAGATCGATCGTATGTCGATCACCAGCCCCATCGATGGCCAGGTCGAAGACGTGATCGCCCAGGTCGGCCAGTCGGTGGACATCCAGGCCAAGATCATCACGGTGGTAGCCATCGACCCCCTTTGGGCCGACGCCCCCGTCCCCGTAGATCAGGCCGCCAACCTCAAGCTGGGCGAGGCCGTCAAAGTCGACTTCGGCAACGGCCGCGTGGTCGACTCCAAGATCATCTTCATCGCCGCCGTAGCCGACGCCGCCAGCCAAACCCGCACCATCCGCATCGAGATCCCCAACAAGGAAACAAAAGGCGGCGGAGATCATGTGATGATCAATTTCGGCACTGCCGTGGCAAAAACCTCTCAATAGTGATGTTTACTTCGCCGCCAGGGACGCCGTCCTCAGCCAATCCATAAAACCCTGTCGAAGATCCACTACAGGTCCGCCATCTACGGGAATTTTCACGATACTGTCTCTCGGCTCATTGTCAGCAGAAGGAAAGGCGAAAAATCCCTTTGGGTCGTCCCCTATGACAAAGTGTCCCTGTATGTGTATAGGTTGACTCAGGTTCGTCGGGGTCCCCCAAAGGCCGCAACCGCCTATTCTGATCCCATTGGCCATTGACAGGAGACGCCGGTATGGGAGTGGCAGGCCGAATGCCTCGATGTAAATGCTACATGACTCCGCATTTGCGAGGACGCAGGGCCCACTGCAGGTCTGTTGTGCTAGGCTGGATTCTATGGCTTCCAGAAGAAACCCGAACTCAGGAAACTCTTTTTCCTTTTGCCGCCAATACGGTAGTTCATTTGAACAAGATTGTGGCTCGCAGGAGTCAACATGAAATTCCTGCAACTCAAGATTGAGCCCGGGAAGCCTGATTTCCACTTCCTCAATTACTTCTCGAAGCTTTACTGTCACATTTGCAGGAGCGCCAGAACTGCTCCTGCAATTCCACCCTATAGTTACGTCCTTCCTGAATGGTAGTCGAAACTGTCCCCCAACAATCCGCTTTGGATGACACACAAGCTTATCCTCGGAAGCACACCTGGACCACCAGTCGGGCATGCGGGGCATGCGGAAGAGATTCACCCGCAACCACTCCATCATCTGATATCTTGCCGACAGATAGGGTGCAGATGGCACAGGAGAGGAAGCGACGGCACTATATAAAGCTCGTTCTAGTGGTAGCAACTTATTAGGGTCCGGCCTATGCCACCGATTTCTTAATGCACCCAATAGACCTTTCATGGGCTTTTCTCCGGCTCACTGAACAAGGTGTCAATCAAACTACTGGTTACCTTATAACTGCCATAAGCAACGCCAGCGCTAACGACCGCTCCAACCACTCTCTGGGTGGGGGATAGGCCAAACCACAGGGAAATCCGGGGACATCATATAGGTTTTCGCGTCCCCCATTTCGTCTTCTTAGCCTTTCGGCAGTTCTGGAACGACGACGCGTGGCAATCTGGCCATGCCCGCAACTCTACCCGCCACTCCCGCCCGCCGCAACCACAAAACATGTATGGTGTCCCCGGATTAGCCCAACCCGCTACGCCAACATCACGTCTAATCAAGTAAGGCGTCCCCGGAACTCCTCCACGGGGCAGTGTCCGGCCGTGGTTGCCGCGAATACTCTCTGAAGAAGTCTTTCACTACCTGCATGTGAGGCTTCCAAGAAACATCCTGAACGACAACGGTCAGGTACCGCTTGAGGCTATCGGCAGGCTGTAATGCGGCGTCATAGTCCTTGGCCGCTCTAGCCATCTGCAGGCTTTCTATCAGCATGTGAAGCAAGAAAGTGAAGTTTTCCTTGAGGTAATCCTTGTCGCCTGGGGTTCCACACCATGTCGCGAATGCTTCTGAAAACTTACCCTGTTGGAACAAAGCGCGGCTGTGCAGAAGACCGAACATCATCGCGTACCGCGTCTTGAGCCCCGAAATCTCTGTTCCCCGCTTGGCTACAGAGCAGACGCAGGCAAAATCTCCTCGAGCCCAGGCCAAATTGGCCTCAACCCAAGTTCGGTATTCCGGATCTGAAAGCACTTCGCTTCGACGGCTAAGAACCTGGAGATACACCTCGTCGTGAGCCAACCCCGCCAGATAGGTTGTCCAAATATAGTTTCGCTCGTGCCCTAGTAGTTCACGGATCTTACCATCCATCCTGAGGGCTTGGGCATATTGTTCCTCAGCAAAATATTTCCCCTCCAAACCTTCATAGGCCTCGATAGCGCAAGGCGATTGTTGAAACAACTTGCCCCATTTTTCTTGGATGGGTTCCAGCGCCTGTTCCGCTTCAGCCGCGGTTCGCTTTAGCGAGGTGACATGCCAATGCTCCACATCACCTTCGACTCGCCCGCTGTCAGTAATTGGGCGGTTCCGGGCGTGTCGGCCGTAGCAGACATTCAAAACCAATATTAGGCCGACTATCTCCAGAAGAATCAACGCAACCAGGACTGCTTTGCCGGTCTTGAAAGTTCCCGGGCCACCGTACTTATCTTGATGGTTGGCTCGCATGCTTTTGTTTCCTGGGGAGTTCCTGGGACGCCATAATGGTTTACTCGTCTTCTTGGTCTTTCGCGGCCGGCCGCCGGGGTTGGGGGCAACGTGCGTCCAAGGGCTGTCTTGACGAATCCGACCCCAACGGTCTGGCTGTATTCTCGCTGCGGCGAGGCGCCCGGGCAAGGTCCTGCTCGTCTTTTCGTCGCGCGCGGTGCAAGCTGTCGGCTCTGAGGTATCAGTTGCCAGCTGCCGGCTCATCGCTTTTGGTTGAATACCCGCTCTCCGGTTCGCGCCAGGGTCCGGGCCTGGCGGCCGGGGCGGCGGGTTTGGGCTTCTTGGCGCCGGCGGGCAGCCGGATGGTTCTGCGTCTCAGGGCGGGAGGGGCGGCCTGGGCCGGCGCGGGCTGGGCGACAGGCTGGACCGCAGCGCTGTGCGTGGGGGCGGGGGCAGGGCTGGCCTGCACGGTGGCGGGGCCCGCAGTGTCGGCGGGGCTGGCACAGGCGGCTATCGGGGTTGATTCGGCCTTGCAGTCCTTGTCGTCCTTTTGGTCCTTGGATTCCCCGGCCACAGCTTCGCCCTGGGCTTGCGCCTCGCCAGCCAGTGACTTTTCCGCAACTGCCGGCTTGGCCGATTCGGCCAGGAGGGTCTCGAGCAGGTCGGTGGGGCAATCGTCCTTGGGCAGGAGGAGTTCGAGGACGAACTCGCGGCATTTGCGGGCGGTTTCGCCGCTGCCGGTGAGCCCTTCGTTGACGTGGGCGCGCATGAGATCGGCGGCGCGGGCGACGGCGATCTCGTGTACGGCCTGCTGGCGGGCCTGGCGGATATCCTCGATGCGCTGCCACAGCTTGCGGCGGCTGTCGCCGCGGGCGATCTTGCCGACCATCGAGACGGTGATCCCGACGGCCGCGGCGACCTTGTCGTAGGGGGCACCGTCAGCGAGCATTTCAACCAGTTGGTTTTCATCGTAGCGTGCGGCCGTCATCGACATCGTCAGACTCCTTGAAGATTTCGGATTTCGTATTGCGGATTTGGGATCGCGGACTATCGGGCCCGGTGGCATGGCGACCCACGAGAAACCCAAACGTGTGTCGCCATGCAACCCGTCTCTTCTTCCCTCAGCGAGCAAGCGGCTAATTTGATCCCTGGAGTTGGGCCACAGAGACACAGAGCTAACAGAGTCAGGAGAAGCCTAAAGCGGGGGCTGGTGTGTCTTATACCCATCTTCTCCGTTGTTCTCTGTGTCTCTGTGCCCAATGTCTTAGTGTGAAGATGGTGGCTATCTGTGCGTGCGGCTCGGCGGGCGGCGGTACTGATCAGGACGGGAACGAACCAATCTCCGATATCCGCAATCGCTTGACGCAATGCCCCATAGTCTGGAAACAAAAGAAGCACCAGACAGGCTGGTGCTCCGTAATTCCTTCCGTCACTTCTATTATAGTCAGTGGACGGGGCGGCGGAGAAATATTCGCGACGCTGGAAATTGTTTTGCACTGGCGCAGCGGGAAAACGGGGGTGGGGCAAAACAAGAAAAAGATTTTTCTGAAAAAGGACAGGTGGTTTTTGTGAAACTCGAACAAAAAGGCGTGGGCGAGAAAAGCCGCGGTGGGGGCCTCGAAGAAAGAAGTAAAACCGGCACTGGAAAGACTCCTTCCTGCAAATCGCTGTGAAAAGTACAACAAAGTGCAAGAAAGTGGAACCGCCGGCGGGGGGGGCACATTCCTGGTATTTGGCGGCTAATCCTCCGGATTGGCGGGTTCAATTTCTGTACGCTGCGCGACCGGCGCAAGCGGCCCAAGCGAGTACATGATGATGAAGAACGCGTGTATCGTTGTGCTGTCGTGCCTTGCGGTATCGGCTTTCGCGCGGGGCGAGGCGCCGGCGGTGGTCAAGGGCGTCGTCTTCATGGACGCCAACGGCAACGGCAAGTTTGACGCCGGCGAAAAGCCGCTGAGCGGCCTGCGCGTCAGCGACGGGGTGGACTTCACCACCACCGGCGCCGACGGATCGTACAGCATCACAATCGCGCCGGATCGCGTGATCACGTACGGCGGCGCGCGGGTCGTGTCGCTGAGCTGGCCCAGCGGCATGTGGCCGAGCGGGCCGTGGTGGGCGCGGCTGGACCAGATCGCCGACGCGACGCACGTGGACTTCGGTCTGCGCGAGGATAAGCAGTCGCTGCCCTTTACGCTGCTGCACATGTCCGACGACCACGGCGGCGGATGGGCGTATAGGAACATCGCCCCGCGCATCAAGGAGCTGCCGGGCATCAAGCTGTGCTTCAACACAGGCGACATGGGGTACGCCGGCCCGGATGGGGCCGACGCGATGTTCGCGGGCCTCAAGAAGGTGGGGCGGGACTTCCCCGTGCCGATGCTGTTTACGGCGGGCAATCACGACATGGTCAAGCAGGTGCCCAGCGACAGCGGCCCGCTGGCCGGTGCGGGCGGATTCACGAAGTACCTCGGTCCGATCCGCTGGTCGTTCGATTACGCCGGCGTGCACTTTGCCTCCATCGATTGGTGGGACCCGGACATCAAGGAGCACGTCGAGGGCTCGGCCCCGCCGATCGCCGCGGCGTGGCTGGACAAGGACCTGTCGGCCGTCAAGGCCGGGACGCGCACGATCCTGCTGATCCACTTTCCCTCGGGCTGCCGGCAGTACTATGACGTGATCGCCAAGCACAAGGTCTCGCAGATTTTCGGCGGGCACAATCACCGCCACGCGTTCTACAGCGACGCCGGCATCCCGGCCGTCACGACCGTCAACCCCGAGACCAGCGGCAGCGGCAATCTCTGCGTGGTCACCCAGAACGCCATCGACGTGGTCTTCTATTGCAACGGCGGCAAAGGCGGGCCTAACTACCACGGCAAACTCTGCGGCCTCAGTTCGCGGTGGGCGTATAAGGACATGCCCGTCCCGACGGGCACGCCGGGCAAGGCGCAGTCCGTCACGGACGTGACGCTCGATGGCGCCACGAAGGGCATCGACGCCGGTGTGGCGCAGGGCGTGAAGATCGTTGCTGAGTTCGTCCCCGGGTCCGCCAAGCGAGTCGGCCTGCGACTGGGCGCCGCTGAGAAGATCGAGATCACCTTCACCGGCCAGACGCTCGATGCCGCCGGCGCGCCGATCCCGTTTGTGCTCCTGCCTTGCGATGCCCGAACCGTCAAGCTGCAGGTCACCATCGGCGGGGGGCTGATGCTCCTCGAGGCCAACAGCCGCATCCGCATGGCCAGGGCCAAAGCCGTAAAGGTCGACAACCCCGCCGCCGTCACGCTCTTCGCCGAAGGCGGCAAAGCGGAGTTCAAGAAGGTTGAGATCACCGCGCTGAAATAGGCACTGGCGAACATGCGGCCGCGGGGGGCGTAGAACTGTTGCCGACTGCATGAAACAACAATCGCAACCTGCTTGCCAATGGCGTGTTGAAGTATACAATCAGGGTTTCCGCCCTACGCGGATGGATCGCCGTGGTACCGGGCGAGTGCGTGACCGCCAGTCGTCGCCGGCGGCAGGTGGCAAACAGGACAGGGAGTCAAAGTGATGACCAAGCGTTCTTTGGCGAATGGATGGACCGGTTTCTGCTTTGCTTTGTCGGCCGCTCTGCTGGCCGCGGGCCCGGCTCCTGCTCAGGAGACCGACGCCAAACCCGCCCCCGTGCAGGAGGTGAAGTCCGATGCGGCCATGAAGCAGTTGATGGCCGCCAGCGGGCTCTTCGACAAGGGCCTGTACAAGATGGCCATCACGGAATACGAGGCATTCCTGGCCAAGTATCCCACGCACGAAAAGGCCTCGGCCGCCCGCTACGGTCTGGCCGTGTGTCACTATCGCCTCAAGCCCCCGGCGTACGCCGAGGCGGCCAAGGCCCTCAACGAGCTGGTCAAGGACAAGAAGTTCTCGCAGCGCGACGAGGCGCTGGCCGTGCTGGGGCACTGCCTGCTGGCGACCAAGCAGAATGAACAGGCCCTGGCTGCCTTCGACGATCTGCTGGAAAACCACGCCAAGAGCAAGCACGCCGAGCTGGCGGCGCTGAACCGCGCGCAGGTGCTGTTTCTGCTGGAGCGGCCCAAGGACTCGCTGGCGGCGTGCGAGAAGTTCCTCAAGGACTTTTCCGGCAGCAGCCGCAAAGGCGCCGCCGAATACTTCATGGCCTGCTCGCAGTCGGCTCTGAAGGATTACGCCGGCAGTGAAAAGACCCTGGGCAAGTTCATCTCCGACAACAAGAGCTCCTCCTACGCCGCTGACGCCACGCTGCTGCTGGGCCAGGCGATGGAGAATCAGAACAAGCTCGACGGCGCCGCCGAGCAGTACCGCAGCTTCCTCAAGATCGCCCCAGACCCCCGCAAGGGCGAAGGCTATTACAGCCTGGGCCTGGCGCTGTACAAGGCCGGCAAGTTCGCCGACGCGGTGACCGAATTGAGCACCGCCGTCAGCAAGTACGGCTCCGACTCGTACGCTCCGGCCGCGCGCCTGCAACTGGGCCTGGCGCAGCTTGGCGCGGGCCAGATTGCCGATGCGCGCAAGATGCTCGAGCAGGTCGTCGCGAATGACCCGCAGCGCTCGCGCAAGGCCGCGTACTGGCTGGCGCAGTGCGACATGACCGAGAAGAAGCACGACGCGGCGCGGCAGGCGCTGCTCAAGCTGGCGGCGATGACCCCGCCGCCGGAGAATCTCCCGGCCATTCAGTTCGACGCCGCCCTGTGCGCCATGGAGATGGGGCAGTTCGAAGTGGCGGCCAAGGAATTCGCGTCGTTTGCCGAGAAGAACTCTGGCCACGCCCAGGCGCCCGACGCGATGTATCGCCAGGCGTTCTGCCTGCACAAGCTCACGCAGTTCGACGCCAGCAACACGCTGTGCGAGAAGATTCTCAAAGGACCGGCCTCATCTGTCACGACCCCGACGACCGAGCTCTCGGCCGAGAACCTCTTCCTGATGAGCAAGCATGCCGACGCGGCGAAGCTTTTCGAGAAGCTCATGGCCGGGGCCCAGGGCGCCCGCCAGCAGCGGCTGTCGCTGCGGTTGGGGCAGTGTGCGTTCCTGGCCGGCGACTACAAAAAGGCCGCCACGATCCTGGCGCCGATCGCGGCCGACGCCGCCGCGGCCAAGGATGAGAACCTGCGCGAAGCCGCGTTCTATCTCGGCGACGCACAGATCCAGTTGCAGCAGTACGCCCCGGCCGCCAAGTCGCTCGAGACGTACATCGCCTCGGGCGGCACGCTCAAGGAGGAAGCGACGTTCAAGCTGGGGCTTTCCCACAGCCGCGCCGGTCATACCGACAAGGCCGAGAAGACTCTGGCGACGCTCATCGATCAGCCGCTGGGCTCGCCGTGGGTGGCCCGATCGCTGCTGGCGTACGGGCAGTTGGCCTACCAGAAGCTCAAGCAGTCCGACAAGGCCGCCGACGCCCTGAACAAGGTGCTCGACCCCAAGGCCAAAGCCCCGGCTGATGTGCTCCCGGCGGCAATGTTCCTGCTGGGATGGATCGACTTCGACGCCAAGAAGTACGACGCGGCCGCGGCACGATTTGGCAAACTCGTGGCGGATTATCCCAAGGACGCCTTGGCCGCCGACGCGGCGCTGCAGCAGGGCATCTGCGCCAAGGAATCCGGCAAGACTGACGAGGCCATCAAGCTCCTCAAGACGTTCATCAGTTCGTATGACTCCTCGCCGCGGGTGAATGAAGCCAGGTTCATGCTGGCTGAATGCCTGGCCAAGAGCAACAAGCATGCCGAGGCTATCGAGATATTCAACGCACTAGCTGACAAGAAGCAAAGCGTCAGCGACGTGGTGCTGTACAACCTGGCCTGGTCGCAGCGCGCCGCCAAGGACAACGCCAAGGCCGTCACCGCGTACAAGCAACTGCTCTCGCAGTTCCCCGGCAGCAAGCTGATCTCGCCGACGCGGACAGAACTGGCCGAACTGCTCTGCCTTGACAAGAAGTTCTCCGAAGCGGCCGCTCTGGCCGAAAAGGTTCTCGCCGACCGCAGCGCCGACGCAAAGACAAAGGCCATCGCCCAGTACCGCCTGGGGCTGTGCTACAACGAGATGTCCGAACCCTCCAAGTGCGCCAAGGCCTTCGCCGAATTTCTCAAGACGTATCCCGACAACGACCTGGTGCCCGCCGCAATGTACCAGGCCGGCGTGGCCTGCACGGCCGCGGGCGAACTGGACAAGGCTGAGGAACACTATACCACCCTGATCAAGAAGTTCGAAAACGACAAGCTGGTCCCGGTCGCGCGGCTGAAGTTGGGTGAGGTGCAGGCCACCAACGGCAACTACAAAGCCTCGGCGGCGACCTACCAGGACTTCCTCGACAAGCACAAAGGCAACGAGTACGGATATCTCGCGCGGTTCGGCATCGGCTGGGCGATGGAAAACCAGAAGAAGTACGACGATGCCCGCACGTGGTACACCGCCGTGATCGAGGCACACAACGGCGAGACTGCCGCGCGGGCGCAGTTCCAGATCGGCGAGTGCTATTTTGCCCAGGCCAAGTACGCCGAGGCGGCGCGGGAGCTGCTGAAGGTGGACATTGTCTACGCGTACCCTCAGTGGTCGTGCAAGGCGTTGTACGAGGCCGGCAGGGCGTTTGAATATCTCAAGCAGTACGACGAGGCCCGCGCGCAGTACACCACGTGCGCGGAAAAGTATAAAGACCAGGACAGCACCGCCCTTGCGAAAAAACGCCTGGATAATCTGCCCGGCGCGAACCAAAACCCCTAACGTGCGTCAAAGAGCTCAGACCCAAGCGCAGGAGTATCCATGATTACTAGCCCCTTGCTGCAAAAGAAACCGCCAATGTGGCTGCTGGCGACAACCGTATTGGCCATCGTCGCGACGGCCATGTTCAGGCCTTCGGACGCGCAGGCCCAGGCCGCCCGCACCGCCGCCAAGCCCGCCGTGGCTGGCGCCGCCGCACAGCCGGCCGGTCCGGCCAAGACGACCGTCACCTCGCAGCCGGCGGCGCCGCAGATGACGCATTACGAGTTGTTTATACGAGGGGGCTTCTTCATGATCCCCATCGGTCTAAGCAGCGTCTTTGGCTTGGCGCTGATCATTGAGCGACTGGTGGCCCTGCGCCGCCGGGCGATCATCCCCAAGGGCTTCCTGGACAAGCTCAAGGCGGCGTTCAATCCCGTCACCGATGACCGCTCCAAGGGCATGGAGTTTTGCCAGTCGTGGGACTGCCCGATCAGCCGCGTGCTGGCGGCCGGCATAGCGAAGCTCAAAAAGGGCGAGGAGTCTGTCGAGCGAGCCATCGAGGACGCCGCCGCCGGCGAAATACACAAGCTACGCAAAAACATGCAGATGCTTTTTGCGGTGGCGGCGGTGGCCCCCATGCTGGGGCTGATTGGAACCGTCACGGGCATGATCACGGCTTTCGAGATCACCGCCCGCGCCGGCACGGGTGATGCGTCGAAATTGGCCACAGGCATCTATGAAGCCCTCGTCACGACGTACGCGGGCCTGCTGGTGGCCATCCCGACGCTGACCTTCTACTACTACTTCCGCGGCAAGATCGAGTCGATCGTGGCCGGGCTCAACAGCGCCTCGATCGAGTTCGCCGAGCACTACCTCTCCGGCGACGAGGATGCCCACGAGTTGGCGCCCATTGAGTTCAAGTGCAATGCCTGCGGCAAGGGCCTGCGGGTTCCCGCCGACCGGGCGGGTAAGAAAGGCCTGTGCCCCAAGTGCAAGGGCGTCGTCGTCGTGCCCGCGCTGGCGTAAAGGAAGACACCCATGAAAGTCATCGATAACCAGCACGAAGATGAATCATCGATCAACATGACGCCGATGATCGACATGGTCTTCCTGCTGCTGATTTTCTTCCTGGTGGCCACCACGATGGCGCGCACCGAGCGCGACCAGAGCGTGCAACTGCCCGGCAGCGAATCTGCGGCCCCGCTGTCGGCACAGCCTAAAGACACGGTCATCAACATCAGCCGCGACGGCGCCGTCAAGATCGGCGCCAAGAAGTATGGCGAATACGCCGATGGGTATGCCGCCATCGTGCCGGTGCTGGCCGAAATGGCCAAGGCGGACCCCGACCGCGAGTTCCTCATCCGAGCCGACCGCGAGTCGCTCCACGAGTACTTCGCCAAGGTTGTCGAGAAGGCCCACGAGGCCGGCATCAACAAGGCAAAGATCGCGTACTTGGTTCCCGCCGATATGGTCCAAAAGTAACCGCTGCGTGGCGTTGCCGGAAAGATAACATAATCAGGTGAGCCAGAAGAACAAAACCCAGTTCAGTTGGTCGATCTTTGCGGCCGCGATGATGGGCACGCTGGCCGTCGCCGTCGTCGTTTTCGGGGCATGGTTCTGGATCTCGCACTCTTCCGAGATCGGCGACGCGGCGTTCAAAGAGCGCATCATGCACATCTGGATCATGGTGGCGATCTTCCTGGCGATGCTGGGCGTGGGGCTTTACCTCCTGCCCAAGAAGCATGCCAATTGGATGAGCCCGATCCAGAAGGGCGTGGTGCTGGCGCTGTTGGCACACATCATCCTGATCCTCTTCACGCGGATCACCCAGGTGACCGTGATCATTCCGATGGCCGAAGTCGTCCGTGAGGCACCGACGGTCAATCTCCGCAGCGCTCCGGAACTGCAGGTCATGCAGGAGTCGCGCAAGCAGAACACGCCGCTGCCGATTCCCGATCCGATCAAGCAGCCCGAAAAGATCGAGACGCCCAAGCCCAAGACCCCGCCGCCCAAGACGCCTACCGTGGAAACACCCAAGACCCAGGAGCAGCCCAAGCCCCGCGAACTTGAGAAGCCCAAGGAAGAAGTCAAAAAGAGCGCCGAAGAACTCGTCAAGACCCAGGTCAAGACTGAGGTTCAGTCGCCCCAATTGGCTAAACAGAACCAGCAGAACCAGTTCAAGCAGAACGAAAACAAGCCCAAGACCGATCAGCGGCCCAAGGCAGAAATGGCCCAGACGCCGGAGGCCAAAGCCCAGGCGGAAATGGCCGACCGCAAAGTGCAGGCTGCCAAGGCCGAACTTAAGCAGATGGCCCCCGACGCCCAGGCGTGGCAGGCCAAACCCACCGCCGCCGAAAATGCCGTCAAGCCCTCCGCCGAGATCGCCAACAAGCAGATCGACGCCAAGGCCGGCTCGATCGAGGCGCAGCGCGTCGCGGCTGCCGAGAATGCCGTCAAGGCTGCCGGCGTCAGCCAGGCCGCTCCTAACGCCAGGCTCGCCGGCGAGACATCGCAGGCTGCCGGCGCGGCGCGGACCGTCGAGGTCTCGCAAGTGCCGGCGCAGGCGGGTGGGTCGTCCATGGCCGCCGCGCAGAGCGGCGCCAGCCGCGCGGGGGAGGCCTCCAGTGCCGAGCAGAACGTTTCCACACACCTTGAAGGTCTGCCCGGCACGCCGCAGATGCAACCGGGACTGCCTAGCACCCTGGCAGGCGGCCGTCGCATCAAGGGCAACCCCGAGGCCATGCCCTCCGCAGGGCAAGGCGGCGGCGAGAAGATCAGCAATCAGCAGCTTGCCAACGCCGGGTCGGCGGGAACCTCGAAAGGTCCCGGCGAGGTCGGTACCGGCGCCTTAGGCGTTCCGGCCAAGGGCGTGGGCGGTTCGTCCACGGCCGTGATTGAAGGCAACGCCGGCGGCCGCGTTGGACAGGAACTCGGCAGCGACGTTCAAGCCGGAACCTTTGTCGGCCCGGTAGTTCGCGAAGGCCCCGTGAATGTCGGAGTGCCCGGCGCCATCGGCGGGGGTGGACCGGTGCGTTCGACCGAAACCGCCGTTGGCCCCGGGGTCCCGGGCGGAACCGGCACGGCTGCGGCTCGCCAGCAGACCGGTGGGCCCCAGAGCACGCTGCCCACGGGCGCCGTCTCCGGTGCAGCGCCAGCCGCCCAGGCAGGCGCCGCGCGGGCGGGCTCGACCATCTCAGCTACCGACACGGGCGGGCGCCCGTCGCTTGAACAGAGCGTGGGCGAGAGCGTGGGCGTCGGCAACAGCGCCGCTCCGGCTGGCGGCGCGCCAGTTGTGTCAACCGTCAAAGGTCCTGCCGGCGGCGTCACAGGCGCCGAAGGTCGGCCGATGCCTGGGGTGGACCGCCCCGGTGCCCTTGCCGGACCGGTCGCCACAGGCGGCGGTCCTTCCGGCAGCGGCAGCACCGTGCAGGATGTCAGCGGTGCGGCGGTGGCCTCCAACGTCGGCGGGGCCGGCTCGATGGCTCAGGCCGTTGGCAGTGGCGGGCGTTCCGCCTCGGGCGAGGCCGGCGACGCCGTGGCGATCAATACGTCGATCACCATGCCCGAGTTCAAACCGGCGCCCGAGGCCCTTCCCCAGCCGCAGGCGTTGGGTCAACGCAAGGAAGAAGTCCGCAAGCAGAACGTCGAGATCATGGGCGGTTCGGCGACGACCGAGGCGGCCGTCGCCGCGGCGCTGAACTTCCTGGCCCGCTGCCAGGAGCCCGATGGTCGCTGGACGCACTTCACCGGCGGGCCCAAGCCCGGACAGAACAAGCCCAGCGATCATGACATGGCCCTGACGGGCCTGGCCACGCTGTGCTTCCTGGCCACCGACGCCACGCCGGCCAAAGCCGGACCCTACCAGGAAACCGTTCGCAAGTCGCTGGCGTACTTGGCGGCGCATCAAGCCGCCGACGGCGGGATGCGCGGCGATGGCGACATGTACGACCATGGCATGGCCACGCTGGCGATGGTCGAGGCGGCCGTCATGACTAACGAAGATTTGTATCGCCAACCCGCCATGCGGGCGGTGCGATTCACGATCGCCGCGCAGAACCCTCAGACCGGCGGGTGGCGCTATCGCCCCGGCGACGAGGGCGACACGAGCATCTTCGGCTGGCAGGTGATGTCGCTGTACAGCATCAAGCACCTCGGCATCAAGGTGCCCGACGCCACCATGTGGGGCGCCCTGCGATGGCTCGACAGCGTCGCCAGCCGCACCCCCCAGCGGGCCCTGACCGGATACACCGACCGCATCCCCCAGCCGGCGATGTCGGCCGAGGCCGCATTCTGCAGAATCCTGCTCGGACAGAAGCTTTCAGACGCCCAGCAAAAAGAACTGGGCGAATATCTGCTGCATTTCGAGCCCGGCAAGGGTCGCAACGACCTGCTCGGCCGCGACGACTTCTATCTCTGGTACTACACCGCCCTGTGCCTGGCGCAGTTGCAGAATGAAACCTGGGCCGCGTGGAACCACAAGATGCAGTCCCGACTGCTATCGCTGCAGAACAAGGACGGCGACCTCAAGGGCAGTTGGGACCCCAAGGACAAGCACAGCCGCCTCGGCGGCCGCGTGTACACCACCGTCCTGGGCACGCTGACCTTGGAAGTCTACTACCGCTATCTGCCCATCTTCGCCCGCCCCAAAGGCTACGTGGCCCCGCCCCCGCCCAAAGAGAGCAAGTGAGCCCCATGAGTAACGGGTGACATGGCGGCCGTTTCCCAGCCGCCGTGAGCCTGACCCACGGTGCGCACGTTTTACTGCACGCGAAATCGCACCGCCGATGCCTGGCCGTCGGCGGTCACGCATCGCAACTCGTACTGACCTGCGGGCAAAGTCAGGCGGGGGGCCTGTCGCTGGGGCAGCAATCGCGAATCCAGGAACCAATGAAGCTCCCGCGCCTGATTGGCCTGCACGTTGATGACGGCCCGGCCGCCCAGGGCGATGAACGTCGCATCCTGGGCCGGATAGACGATATGCACGGGGGCGGCCGCCTCGGCCGGTTTGTCCAGCGGGTGCATGACAACCCAGCGTCGCGGCGCCGCCGTGGGGTGCGCGCTCCGTATAAGCGGGCAGTCAAAGAGCCGTGCCAGAAGCACCTCGGCCGCCTTGGCCCCGACGAACCCCTCGCTGCCGCCGCCGCTGAAGCGGCCGACCCATACGCCGACGGCGTAGCGGCCGTTGTGCCCCAGCGCCCATGCGTCGCGCCGGCCGCTGCTGGTGCCGGTCTTCCACATGAACCAGGGCATCGCGTCGGCCGGGCGGTCTTCCATGCCCGCCGGACAGCGGCTCGCCGTGGAGAGGATTTCATCCAGCGCCGCGCACACATCAACGCTCATCGCGCGGATCCCCGTGGCATGGGCGTCCCGCCCATGCTCTGGTGTGGCATGGGCGTCCCGCCCATGCTCTGGTGTGGCATGGGCGTCTCGCCCATGCTCCCCGGCGTCCGAATCCGCAAACAGCACCGCATGGCGATAGACCCCGCCGCGCCCGATCGTCGCATAGGCGTTGGTCAGATCGAGCAGCCGCACCTCGACGCCGCCAACAACAGTCGCCAACCCGCCGTGGCTCGCCCGCCCGTCACGAAAGACCACGCCTGCGGCCTTCATCAACCCCTCGCAGCGGTCCATGCCGATCTGCTCGGCGACGAGGATAGCGGGCACGTTGAGCGATTCGCGCAGCGCCTCGGCCACGCGGACGCCGCCGCGAAACGTGCCGTCGAAGTTGTGCGGCGCCCAGCCGCTGCGTTCGATGGGCACGTCATAGACGAGCGTGTCGGCATCGGCGCGGGCGGCCTCAAACGCGGCGGCGTAGACGAACGGCTTGAGCGCGGATCCGGGGCTGCGCCAGGCCGTGGCGCCGCAGACCTGCCCGCCGCGCGGGTTGTCCGCATCGGCCGAGCCGATCAGCGCGCGGATTTCGCCGCCGGACAAGTCGATCGCGACCACCGAGATATCCGACTGCGGCGGCAGCGAGGGCGTGTGGGCCTGCACCATGCGCAAGACTTCTTCCTGGAGCGGCAAGTCGATGGTGGTTCGCCCGCCCTCGGGACGCTGCGCCAGGGCCAGCTGCGCCGCGTGGAAGGCGATGGTGCCGGGCTCGGGGCAGCTAAGAGCCACCGGCTCACTGACGGCCTGGCGGTGCTGCCCCGCCGTGATGCTGCCCAGGGCCAGCATCCGGCCCAACACGTACTGCCGCCGCGCCAGCGCCGCGGCGGGGTAGCGGTCCGGGCGGAATCGGCCTGGCGACTGCGGCAAGCCCGCCAGCAGTGCCGACTGGCCCAGGCTGAGTTGCGATGCGCCGCGGCCGAAGTATGCCTGCGCCGCGGCCTCGACGCCGCAGAAGTTCCGCCCGTACGGCGCGCGGTTGAGGTACGCACAGAGCAGGTCGTCCTTCGACAGCCGCGATTCCAACTGCATCGCGCGGAATGCCTCAATGCTCTTGGACCAGAACGTGCGCGGGCGGGCCTCGGTCATCCGGCAAATCTGCATCGTCAGCGTGCTGGCGCCCGAGACGGTGCGGCCGGCGGTAAGGTTCTGACGCAGCGCCCGCAAGGCGGCCAGAACGTCCACGCCATGATGTTCGTAGAACCGCTTGTCCTCCGCGGCGACGGTAGCCTTGAGCAGCCAGGGCGACATGCGGTCCAGCGGCACGGGGAAACGCCACTGCTCGTCGGCGGCCGTCAGTTGCAGCAGGCACCGCCCGCTGCGGTCGCTGACCAGGGGGCTGGCCGGAAGCGTCTCCAGCCGTTCCATCGGAAACGGAAAGGCACGCCAGGTGACGGCCATCGCCGCAGCCATCATCACCGCAGCGCCCGCGGCCGCGACGGCCGTGCGCGTCAACCATCGCCTGAGCGTCGCCGCTTTCACTTGGCGATCTCCACGGCCCCGGCCCCATGAACGCTGGCGAAGCCGCTGTCGTACATGCACGAGGCCTGCACGGGCGGCAGGGCGAACTTGCCTGACGTGATCGCCCGCAACGTGTATGTAAATGTCCGCGGCTTGGCGTTGACGTCGGTAAAGATCAGCACGCGGTCGTCGCGGAACTCGATGTGGTCCGCCGGCGGAGTGGGCGATTCGGCCCCGGTCGGCGGGGCGATGCCGCTCGCCTGGACCGCCGCGGCCGATGTCTTCAGCACAGGATTCTCGACCTCGAAGCCGCCGGGAAGGGCATCGACAACCGCCACGTTCTCCAGCGAAAAGTTGGCATCGCCGAGCGCGCGGCAGGTGACGCTGACCCGCACGGTGTCGCCGACGCGGAGTTTCGCCGGATCGATGACCTTGCCTTGCCGGTCGTGCCAGGCGCGCCGCACTTCAAGCTGGCGGTCATACGGCGC
The DNA here is from genome assembly GCA_021371965.1 of Planctomycetaceae bacterium. The sequence goes on along the minus strand of JAJFVE010000019.1, from coordinate 7,319 downwards.
GGGGGGCGTCTTGGCCAGCCCCTCGGTGGTCATTGTCACGAAGATCGTGCCGCTTCCGGTGGTGGTCAGATTGAGCCTATCGGCCGGGCCGACATCGGCGGCCGTGGTCTTGGCATGCGTGAAGTCCACCTGTCCGCCATCCCAGGCGGCCGTGCCGGTGAACCCCGCGCCTTCCTTGATCGTACTTTCATATCGCGCCAGAGCGGCCACACACGCGGCGTTTTCGACGGTCGTGCCCCAGTATCCCTGCGTGCGGGCCTTGTTGACGCGGTCGGCCAGCAGCGGGATCCACGGGTGCTGGGCATCGAGGTCCAGCAGCACGCCCAGCAGGTTGGCCTGCGCGACCCTTTGCGAGGTAATGCGCCCGCCGGTGGTGGCGGTGATCGTCTGGGTGATCGTTTCCTCTGGCAAGACCGCACGGGCCATGTCTCTTCGCCCCACGGCCAGCCACGCCGCCGCCAGGTCGGCGCGGCCGCCGATGTCCAGGGCGTCGATGCGTTCCTGCAGGCGGTTCATCGCGCTGATCTCAGGCGAGCCCAGCGCAGCCAGCGCGTAGCAGCACAGGGCCTGCTCGTTGGCCGAAGTTTCTTCCGCCAGCGCGCGGCGCAGGCGCGTTTGCAGGTATCGCACCAGTTCGCCTGAGAATCGCTTATCGATGGCGACGCCCGCCTGCCGCGCCCGAGCGAGAAATGCCGCCGCGTACGCCGTGCCCCAGGCGCTCGACTCGTCGCCGCCGGGCCAGTACGCCAGGCCGCCGTCGCGAGTCTGCATCGACCACAGCCGCGCCACGCCCGAGTCGATCAGGGCTCGGGCGTTGATCGCCCGCGAGTCGTCCGGCGCCAGCAGGGCGGGGGCGTATAGCATCGCGTAGAGGCGGCTGGTGGTCTGCTCGACGCAGCCGTAAGGATAATCAATGAGCTGGTCAATCGCCGATCGCAACTGCACGCCGCTGCGCCCGCTGAGGCTGACGACCGTACGGGCCGTGCCTGGCAGCATCGCCGAGGTGTCGATGGCGATGTGCTGGGGCTTGCCCGCCTCGACGGCGGCCAGTTTTGTAATGGCGTCGAAGTTGGTCGCCGCGCGACAGGTGAAGATCATCTCGTCGTGGGCGTCGAGGTCCGCTTGGGCCTGAACGAGCGTGCGGGCGGTGATCTGGCCGGCCTGTGCGGCCACAGCCTCGAGCCAGATCGTCTTTGAATACTGCGGCGGCAGGGCCAGTTCGCCCAGCGTCCATTTGCGTGGCGCGTCCTTCCGGGCCGCCGGTGCGGCGTTGCCGCTAAGCGTCACCGGCCCGCTGATTTCGACGGATGCTTGCACTTTGACGGGCCCATCGGTCGTGTTGAAGACTTTGACCGGCACGGTAAAAGTGTCGCCGGGGGATACGAATCGCGGCCAACTTGTCTGCACCATCAGCGGCGAGGCGACTTTGAGCGGCTTGCGGGCGGCCCCGTAGAGGTCGCCGTCGACGCCGACGGCCATGAGGCGCATCTCCGTCGACAGGTCCGGCAGGTCGAGTTCAGCCGAGACGACGCCGTCAGGCCCGACCGGCACGGCGCGCCGCCAGATCACAGCCGACTTTCGCACGCGAACGGGCGTGGCCTCGGTGCGCCGGCGATGACGGGCGGCCGCGTCGGCGCCGATGCGGGCCATGGTCTTGGGCCTCGCATTGTCGGGCAGAAGGTCAGTGAAGATGTCGGAGCTGATCACGTCCAGCTTGCGGTGGGCGAAGAACCGCTCCAGCGGGTCGGGCGTGGCGAACGCCGAGGTCAACAGGATGCCCTCATCCACCGCCCAGAGGTGAACCATCCCCGGCCGCGACGCCTCCGCCGGCGGGGCGGTCCTGACCGTCACGCGGACCTTCTTGCCCGGCAGGGCCGACGCGGGGGCCTCGATCGTCAGGGGCATCTTGTGCGGCGTCGAATCGATCTCCAGCCTCGCCAGCCCCATCGCGCGCATAGGCAGCCACTTGTCGCTTTCCGGATCGATCGCCCGCACGACGGTAGCGGCTATGAACGCTCCGCCGCGCAGGTCAGCGCTGACGGGCAGGTCGAGCTCGGCAGACTTGCTCTTGAGCTCGACGAGGCGATGCTCCAGGACGTTCTGGGCCTCGACCGTCAGCAGCATCGTGCCGGCGAAGGGGCTGCGCACGAGAACGTGGGCCGTGCCGCCGGGCGCATACTTGGGCTTGTCCAGCACGACTTCGAGCATGCCGGGGCGGTTCACGGTGAAGCCGCGGGTGTCCTCGTCGGCCCAGGCCGCGTAGAGATAGATGACCGTCTCGCTGCCCGAGATCACGTCGATCACGCTGAGGCGGTAGTTGCCCGCCTGTGGGAATTGCAGCGTCAGTTGTCCGTGCGGCTGGCCGGCGACCAGGCGGCCGCTCTTGGCCTCGATCAGCCGCTCGACCGTCTTCCACGCGCGGCTGCCGGAAACCGCCTCGACCGTCCAGTCGTACTCGATGCGGGAGAGGTTATATGTCAGGTCGCCCGGCGCGGCTGGCGTGTCGTCGGCGTTGACCTGGACCCACTCCAGCGACACCGGCGAATTGGAGGGCACGATGTTACTCGCCGGCGGCGCCAGCCCCACATAGCGTCCGGCCGTGTCCTGCACGATCGGCACATTGGCCGAGACGGATCTCCCGCCCGGCTCGGTCACCGTCACGCTGGCGGAGCCTTTCCACCAGCCCTTGGGATTGCCCGCGACTTCGCCGCCCTTGGGCTGGAGCGTCAGGCTCGCCTGGCCATTGGCGTCCAGCGCCTCCGACACCTCGACCAGGTCGACGGACCTGTCGGCTTTGGAATCGCCAAAAACGTATTGGGGCTTCTGCTTTGACGTAAACCGCCCCAGGCCCAATTTGCCCATCGCCTTGACGGGCAGGTTCGCAGCCGGTTGGCCGAAGAGATATCGCGCCGAGGCGGAAATCTTAATCGGCTGATCGCCGTGGTAGACCTCGCGGTCGGCTTTGGCTTTGACCTCCATGCGGACGGGCACGAACGATTCGACAAACGGCGACGTGCTGCCCAGGACATTGTCGCTGCCGGGCAGCGTGACATCGCACGTGTACGCACCCGTCTGCCCATCGGACGGCGGCGTAAAGTCGCCGTGGAAGACGCCCTGGGCGTTGGCGTCGAACTGCACGGTCATTTCGGCAGCGCGATGGCCGTCCGGACGGATCACCTTCAGGCTCAGCGGAAACGCCGGCGGCGCCTGACCTTGCAGGTCGCGGACGATCCCTGTCAGGTGGATCGTCTCGCCTGGGCGGTACACACCGCGCTCGGCGTAGAGCATCACGTCGTAGCCTTGCGGGGCCGCGCGACCGGACTGGTCCACGCCCTCGACCACCCAGGGGCGATCCTGCGGCTGCAGGTACGCCATGTCCTCGCCGACCTCGGCGGTGATGACAAACGCGGGGCCGTCCGGGCCGTCATGCGCTATGTTCAGCGTCGCCAGGCCTTCGGGGCTCGTGGCGCCCGCGCCCAACACCTGGTTGTTGCGAGAGATGGCGGTGACCTTCGCCCCAGCCACTGGTTTGGCCGTGCGCAGCGAGGTCACCCAGACGACGAACCCCCGCGCCACCCGCTTGGCGGTGATGCCCAGGTCGGTGACGGCGACGACGCCTCGCTCGTAGTCCCACCGCGAGTCGCTGCGGTGGACTTCGACGGTGTAGATTCCCGGCGTGCGGCCGGTCAGCGCCGCCAGGTCCAGCGCCACGGTGGTGGGTTGGTCGATCGGCGTATCGAGTGCGACGGTCTTCTCCGCCTGCGGACGCGACCATTGCCCGTAATACGACACCAGGTGCGGCACGAGGTTGTTGCTGTAGACTCGTGCTGTCTTGATTTGCACGGCCGGGACGTTGACGGTCTTGAGCTCCAGCAGCATGTTGCCCTGAGGCGAGAGTACGCCGCGGCTGTTGGGCATGTTCAGCGAGGGCGAGCGGTGGGGCACCTCGACGTAGAGGGTCTGCTTGTCGCTGAGCTCCGTGCCGTTTGCGTTTCGCACGCCCGCCGGTACTTCGATGCGATACTTCAGGCCCGGTTGGAACGCGGCGCTGAGGCACAGGGCGCTGATGGCTGAGTCATAGCGCGGCGACTTCCAACTCACCCGCAGATCCTTCACTTCCGGAGAGACGTTGAGTTGCGGCATCGGCTGGGCGGTATCCAGCGCCTGCGAGAACATCAGCGTAATGTCGATGTCCTTGTCCAGCGACGGCGTTTCAGCGGCAGCCTTCTGGATTGTCAGGCTCCACTGGACCTTGAGCGTGGTGGAAAACGCCGACGCCATGGATATTTGCGCCCCGGCGCCGGCCAGGGCCGGATCGATTCGCACGGTCATCCAGCCCTTCCGCGGGTGCGGAACGCGCAGGGGCAGGTTTTTGGCGGCGGTTTGCACCAGGCATCGCGGGCGCAGAACGGCTCCCTCGCCGTCGCGTATCTCCAGGCGGTCGATCAGATGGCGGGGATCGACGTCCTGGTTGAACTCGATCTCGATATCGACGGCCTCGCGGTCGGCGCGCACCACGCTGCAGTTGACCACGGCCAGTGCCCCGGAGGTCAGATCGAATGTACTGATGCCGACGAGCCGCCCACCCAGCAGCTGCTCGGCCATCGCCGCCGGGGAAAGCTTGAAGCGCCTGCCGACAGGAAACGGCTGCTCGGGCAGGAACTCCAGGCGGTCGTAGCCTGCCCATTGCCAGCGCCCCGCGATGGGCGGCTGGATTTCAAGCGGAGATCGCTCCAGCGGGACGTTGAGGGCGGCCGACTTGACCATCGGCTCGCTGAAGACCACCGCCAGGCGGTCGGCGGCATCAAGATGCGTCCGCGGCGTGACGCTGACGATGCGGAAGGCGCCTGCTGCACGCCCGGCGCGATGGGCGATCCAGCCCAAGGCGGCTATGTTGATGACCAGGAAGAGCCCCGCTACGACCCAGAATCGCGACTTCGCCCATGTCATAACCGTTCTCCATCCCTGCGGACATCGCGGACATCGTCACAATCCATCGCGACTGTCCTGAACTGTTTTTGCCCCGGCGGCGGGAGGGATTATACCACCGTTGCGGGCGGCGAGGCAGCCTTGGATCCACCAAAGGGCAACCGGCAATTCCGGCAAAAAGACAGGTATCCAGGTTGACACCCAATATATTGGCGGTTATACTTGGGATGGTCCTATATGTAGACGTGTGGTGCTACCGAGGGCTTCTGCGATGCAGTGCCCGTTTTGTGGCAAAAATAATGATAAAGTAGTTGACTCGCGCAGCAGCGAAGGCGGGCGGGCCATCCGTCGCCGTCGCGAATGCCTTGCCTGCCAGCGCCGGTTCACTACCTATGAAAACCCGGAAGAGGGGATCAAGCTCACGGTGATCAAGAAGGACGGTTCGCGCGTCCCGTACGACCGCCAGAAGGTGATCGACGGGCTTGAACGAGCCTGCTACAAGCGGCAGATTACCAGCGAGCAGATCCGCTCGATGGTCGAGACGGTCGAGGATCACCTGTATCGGCGGTTCGAGAAGGAAGTGCCCTCGCGGGTGATCGGCGACCTCGTCAGCGACGGCCTGCGCAACGTGGACAAGATCGCCTACATGCGGTTCGCCAGCGTCTACCGCAATTTCGTGGACGTGGGCGAACTGATCGACGAGGCCCAGGAAGTCAAGGACGCCCCCGTCGTGGGGCCCGAGCAAAAGGAATTGTTCGGCGACAACGATTCGTGACGGCCACCGCGGCGAAACCGAACCCGCCGCGGAAAGGAGCAGCCGTGAAGGACAAAGAATCAAGGACGATTCGAGTGCTCAAGCGGGACGGAACCGTCGAGCTCTTCGACGTGCACAAGCTGGCCGCGGCCATGTGGCGCGCCATGCAAGGCACGCCGGGGGAGTATTTTGACGCATTGCACCTCTCTGCGGCAATCGAGATGTTCCTCATGCACGGCCCGCTGCCGATGGTCTCCAGCGGGTCGATCCTGGAGATGGCCGTCAAGGTGCTTGGCAAGGTGGGTCTCGGCGGCGCGTCTCGCACGCTGGGCACCCATAGTTCCAAGCGAGGCCTGTGGCGGCGGGGGATGTGCATCTGCCATGGCGACGACCGCACGACGTATTGGGACAAGGCCTGGGTCGCCGAACTGGCGGCCAAGAGCTGGCACCTCATGCCGGCGACGGGGCGAATCATCGCCGGCGAAGTCGAAACCGAACTGCGCCGCCGCAAGATCAGCCGCATCACCCGCGGCAAACTGGTGGAACTGCTCAACCGCCGCGTGGTGGCCATGGGATTGGCCGACGCAGTGCCCGTAACAACAGTAATCGCTAACCCGTAATCAGTAATCGGGAACCCGCACGCACGCGCTGATTACCGATTACTGGTTACCGATTACTTTTTTGGAGGTTCGTGATGTCATCCAAAGCTCTCAGTGCTGAGGCTGTCGCCGGGAAGATCGAGGGCGAGGCCCGCAACGTTTATCAGCGCATACAGAACCGCCAGAAGCCCCAGATGAAGTTGCCCATCCGCACGCTGTCCAACGTGAGCTATCAGCCGCGCACGGGGTTCTTCAAACTCAAGGGCCACAACAAAGTCCGCACGCTGACGGTCAACACCGTCCGCACCTTCGCCCAGACGCTCAAGATGCTTTCGATGAGCAAGGACCTCATCCAGACCCAGCGCCACTCGACCAAGCGAGAGGCGTACTACCAGGCGTACAACTGGGGCGAGGCCGCCTTCGCCGCCCAGGAAGAATCCGACACCGTCATGGACGACGTCGAGGCCATGCTGGCGACCAATCGCGAGCAGCTCCACTTCCGCGCCGACGAACACGGCGGCGAGGTGGCCGGCGAACTGGTCGTCATCGACCGCGACCGGCGCACCAAGAAGCTTATAGAGATCGACTGCACGCAGTTCGGCAGCGGGGCGTACTCCGTCCCGACGGTGGTTGAGGAACTCAAGTTCAAGACCTCAGCGGCGTTTATCCTGGCCATCGAGACCAAGGGTATGTTCGAGCGCCTGGTCGAGGAAGATTTCTACGACAAGCACCACTGCATCCTGGTGTCGATGGGCGGGGTGCCAAGCCGCGCGTGCCGGAGGTTCGTGCGCCGCCTGGCCGACACGCACAAGCTGCCGGTCTACGTCTTTACCGACGGAGACCCCTACGGCTACTTCAACATCTACCGCACGCTCAAGGTCGGGTCGGGCAATGCCGCCCACCTCAACGAGTTCTTCTGCGTGCCGCAGGCGCGGTTCCTGGGCGTGACGCCCGATGACATCAAGGACTATCAGCTTCCCACGCACGCCCTGAAGGATGTCGACAGGAAACGCGCCCACGACGCCATGCGCAACGAC
>JAJFVE010000017.1 GCA_021371965.1 Planctomycetaceae bacterium | reverse complement strand
TCTGCTGAACAACGGGCTTGGCGTAATGTGTGCCTCCGCCTCGGTTGGCGGATACGCCACAGCTCCTGCTGTCAGATACACTATCCCCACTGCTGGAACCTATGCCATTTCCGGCTCGGTGACGGATGCCTTGGTTGCTTCGGGTTACTACACTCTAGATGGCGGCTGGTACTATCTGGCCGTGTTGAGCGGGACGACCTGGACGCAGTTGTCTGACGCGGTATTCGGAGACGCTGCCGGTCCCGCGAACGTGACATTTGACATCACTACCGACCTCAAGGCTGGCGACGTGGTCTATCTGATCGTGGATGGCCGCGACCGCAACGGCGCTGACTGGCACCGCGTGGATTACCTCACGATTGGGTCTATCCCTGAGCCTGCGACGATGGGGCTGTTTGCGGCCGGCGGACTGGCCGCGCTGCTTCGGCGCAAGCGCGGATAAGAGCTTGTTCAGAACAGCAACGTACGCCACGAGCCGAAAGGCCGCTTTTTCTTGGTTCTTCCGGGAATACCGGGGAACGTATGAGCCTCCAAGTCCGATGCGTCCCAACGGGACGCTAGGTGCCTAGCCGGGGGCAAAGCCCCCGGAGCGGGTTTGTTTTTCGATCCCGCCGCAACCATAAAACATGTATGGTGTCCCCGGATTATTCTGAATCGCACATTACTCGATTCTCCCCCCCCTGGCAACTGTGCCAGCACGCAATGGGGGCGGGGGTTAGTGACCTCTGCCCTCCTTACTTGCCCAGTCGTCTCACCGTCCATAGAATGATGTCGTCCCGCCTGTGGTTTATAGCATCTGCAATTGGGCTGAACTGGTAGAACATGCCGGCAAGGCTGTGGTCGTGGGAGTTAGATTATGCACAAGATGATCGTGGCGGCTTCAATAAGTCTCTTCCTTGCCTCCTGCCAAGACGGAGAGAAAGGTGGGGCAAAGACGAGACCTACCGAGACTGGTTCAGCGGTGTTGACAACTGACTGGCCACTCTCAAAGGAGCAGGCCCAAAGTCTGCAAAAAGAAGAAGCCGCCAAGCGTCGTCTGAACATCGTTTCGCCGTTGGATCTTGGGAATAATGTTCAGCTTGATATGGTCTTTGTTCCACCCGGAACTTTCCCTATGGGCAACTCGAAGGTTCGGACCAATCCCCCGCGGCTGGTTAAGATCAGCCGCGGCTTTTTCATATCGACGCGTGAAATAACATGGACGCAGTTTCTCCAAGTCTTCCCGGAAGCCAAGCTGAACCGGATGGCGAAAGATACCCTTCTTCACGAAAGGAAGAAGAACAAGGACTGGGGGGAGTATTCGGCTCGAATCAGTTGGCAATATGCGGACGGCTTTTGCAGTGAATTAGCCAGGTTGAAGGGCGCAAAATCCAGACTTCCCACGGATGCCGAATGGGAATATGCCTGTCGCGCAGGAACCGCCTGCGACTATGGCCAATGGTCAAGTATTGACAGATCGAAGGCACATGTTGGGACAAGCGTAAACGACGAAGGACAAACGTTCAATTACGAACGTGCTTCTCGCTCTCCTGGAGGCAAGTATGCCCCCAACTTCTGGAACATTCACGACATGATGGGTGTGGAGGAGGAATGGTGCCAGGATCGCTATACTGATTTGCTGGATGTTGGGGGCAAGGCATCTGTAGACCCTTTTGTTAAGCCTATTTGGGGTTGTCTAAATGTGATCAGGGGTGGGTCTTGGATCCGTGCCAAAACAGTTTTTGACCGGGATGGGGATTCAGCAAGAAGCTGCGGAATTCGCCTCCTTGTCGAGTTGGCACCATAGCCACCGCGACTTCGAACGGCTTGCCCCGGACCCGTGCGGGCGAGCGTCAACATCGCCGCCGCGATTCTTCCCGGTGCCTATGGCGAAGGGAAACACAAGGCCGAGAGTCACTAGGTGGCAATCAGATCTAGCAGCGCTGCTCGGGAGACTTGTGAGCCTTACAATCGGCTGGGCCGCTACTGCCGGCAGTTGCCAACGGACAGAGACTTCTCATAGCCCCATCGCCCTCTTGTTTATCTCACTCATGCGAATAAACGCTGCTCTTGTCTGTTCTTGTCTGGGAATTGATAAAGCGTCGCAAACGCTCTCGACATTCTTCCGAAACCATTTACCAAGGCCAGGTAAGGCCTTATCCAATGTCGGCCCGGTCGGTTTGTCTGTATTGCCTGCCAGGTAAGCCCGCATCATCTCCAAAGGATATACTTCTGCACCTCCACCATACTTATCCTTCGAGATATCTATCGCCCATTCGCTGTGGTGCACGCTGAACAGTATGTACAATCCTTTGCCGGCCAGCACAACATACGCAGAACCAGAGTCATACACCCTGGAATCAACGAATCTAAATCCTTCTTCTTCGTACAAGAAGCTGAAGTACCGCATAATTATGGCCAGTATTTCATTCATTGCTAAACCTGCGCATAGAGGGATTTAGTGTTGCCTCTGGCCGAGATTCAGACACAACCCGGCGGAAACTGCTGGAGTATTTGCCATCGCTCCCACGCCCAGATTCTAACCTCCGCCCCGCAGGTGTGCCAGCACCCAACGGGGCTGTAATCCGGGGACACCATACCACCGACCCCAGCGGTCTGCCTGTATTCTCGTTGCGGTGAAGCGCCTGGGCAAAGGCCTGCTCGTCTTTGTCGTCGCGGAGGTACTCCTGCCACGAGCAGACCCAGCCGGCCGTCAACTCATGCAGCCACTCGCCCGCTGCCAGCCCGCCGGCGACGCGCCCGGTGTGCACGGCCGCGCTCAACCAGGGCCAATCCGCCGCCTCGTCGACCAAACCCTAATAGAAAAGACGATGTCACACGGTCTTCATTTTTGTCTCTGGCGGATGTATTCTTTGAGGCGTCGACATGATACTGGGTAGCTATGGATAGTAGCCAGTAGCCCGTCAGGACGAGCATCGGTTATTCCCGGCTGCTGCAGAAACGGAGTGACGCCATGGCGGATGAACGATTGGGCCAGATATCCACGACGACTCGCCCGTCATCAGAGATCGTGGCTGGCGGGCTTCTGCGAAGCCTTCCCACCATGGCAGCCCGTGCAATCATGTTGCTGCTGATATCGGTCGTCGCCGCCGGGTGCGGACCCGAGCGTCAACCGCTGGCCAATCCGCTGCAGGTCGGGCGCGTGCTGTACGTGTCCAACGGCGCCCACCGCACCGAGTTCCGCACGATCCAGGCCGCCGTCAACGCCGCCGACCCCAAGATCGAGGGCTGGACGCAGATCCTCGTTCTGCCGGGCATCTACGACGAGACTGTCGTCATCGGGCCCGACAAGGCCCGAATCATCCTGACCGGCCACAACCGCGCCGGCACGGTCCTCATGCGGAGCAAACTCGCCAACGAGGACGGCCCGCCGCATGGCGAGATCCCGCTGACCGTCCGCGGCCGCGATATCCTCATCCGCAACATCCGCCTCTGGAACGCCGCTCGCCCCGAGGGCACGCGACACGAGACGGCCCTGAAGCTCGCCGGCGACCGCATCATCGTGCAGAACGTCGAGATCAAGGGCAATCGCGACGCCCTGGTGGCCGAAGGGCCCGGGCGGGTCTTCATCACGCTGAGCACCATCGAAGGCCAGCACGACCTGGCCAGCGCCGGCGGCGGCGTCATCACTCTGACCACGTTGCGGGCACTCGACGTGCCCAAAGAAGGCGGATACATGCTCCACGCCGGCCGCGCTCAACGATCGTGGCTGCCCGCCCCTTTGGGTCAGGCCGCCACGGCGCCGGACTCTGCCGGACAGGCCGCCACGACCCAACCGGCGGCCCCCTGCCCGCTGATCGTGCGCAATTGCGTCTTCACGGGCGACGCCGAGGCTTCACGCCTGACGGCGCTGGATCTCGCCGACGCGGCCGTGGTGTATGCCGTCAGCAACAATTTTGAAAGCGGCATTGGCGTCAAAATCGCCGCCGCGTCACTGGCGGGCAACGCTGCACTGCTGCCCTTCGACAACCGCGCCGGCAAAGACAAGCTGCAGTGGCCCGCGACGCCGCCCGGCCGGATCGTCCAACCCCAGCAGAAAACGCTTCAGGAAATGCTCAACTGGGACGCCGAGGCCATCATGCGGGCGTTTGACTGAGATCCGGGCGTGCGATTGTCCGGATCGCAGCGCTAGCCCTAAAACTGCATGAACCGCAGAGACCGCAAAGTACGCAGAGAAGAAATTGGCTCAAAACAAGACCATCTAACGTCGCGAGCGGTGATAATCGGGAAAAACAGACTGCCCACTCCGTAAAGTCTCTTTAAGCCTTTTGATTCAAGACACCTCTGCGGTCTCAGCGATCTCCGCGGTGAAATATCCCGGCTAGCGGTCGAGCCCCCAGGGGATCTTCGACTGGCTCGACGGGTTGTCTCCCCGATCCCAAAAATGCGGGGCAAGCACCGCCGCTAACGGGCGCATCCTTGTCTTTTCCCCATTCGTGTCATTTGTGACATCCGCCTTCGCGTGGCTATGGCGTGACAAGTTCGTGGACGTAACTTCCCCGATCCACAATCACAACTCCACGCTCTTGCCCGTCCGGGCGGACTCCATCGCTGCCAGGTACAACCGCAGCGTATCGCGGCCGTCGCGGGCATTGGTGATGGGCGTGAGGCCTTGCTCGATGCAGCGGAAGAAATGCTGCTGGATCGTCTCGTTGGGATTGTCCACGCGGGCGATCTTGCCTGCCGCGTCGCGCTGGCCGAGGTTGCCCGAGGGATCGATCGCCGTGGCGGCCTGCACGTCGAGCACCTGCTCGTCGGCGCCGGCGAGTTTCTTGCGCACGGCGCCATCGCGGCCGACGATCATCGCGCCTTTGGTGCCCACCACGCCCACCGAGCTCTCGCTCAGGTGCGACCACCAGCTCATCTCCGTGCATCCGGCCCCGCCGCCGGCGAAGTTCATCATCACCAGCCCATGCTCCTGCGCGTGCATCTGCGGCTGGATCTGTCGCGCGAAGCACATCACGTTCTTGACCGGCCCGCCCAGCCATTGCAGCCAGTTCAGGTCGTGGCTGCCGAAGTCCAGCACCACCCCGCCGGACTTGTCCTGCCAGCCGTACCACCTCGCCACAGACATGTCGAAGGGCATGAAGCGTCGCGTCCAGCACGTGACCAGCTCGCCCAGCTCGCCGCCGGCCAGCGTGTCGCGCATGATGCGATAGGGCTGCGTGTATCGCAGCACGTATCCGAGCATGTAGGTCACGCGGGCCTTCTCGGCCGCGGCGATCATCGCGTCGGCGCCCTCGGCGGTGTTGCAGATGGGCTTTTCCGTGAAGATGTGCTTGCCGGCCGCGGCGGCCGCGGTGACGATCTCGACGCGGTTGAACGGTTCGGTGCAGACCCAGACGGCGTCGCAGTCAGCCAGCAGCTCGCGGAACTTGAGCGTGTAGGGCGCGCCGGTGATCTTGGCGGCGCTCTGGGCCTTTTCCTCGATCAGGTCGCACACGCCGGTGATTTTGACATTGGGCATCTTGGAAAGGACATTCGCGTGGTAATGTCCCATCCCGCCGCAGCCGATCATCGCCAGTTTGGTCATGGGTTATTCCTTTTGAAGTCCAGACGGTATGAATGCCGGTCTGCAATGTCAAGATGGTGAAGAGCAGATCCTCGGTCCTCGGTCCTCGGTCCTCGACAAGGGACGCGCATAACGGAGTTGTGCGTGGCACCCGGCTTTCCCCTACAATGCCATGATGGACATCTGGCTGGACATGCGAAGGATGCTCGGGGATCTGGCGGCCAACAATCTGTTGCGCCGCGCGGTGATTCTCGACTCGGCTGCCGGTCCGCGCGTCAACGTGGGCGGGCGGTCGCTGCTGTGCCTGTCCAGCAACGACTACCTCGGCCTGGCCAACGACCCGGCGGTGCGTGCGGCCGCCCAGGAGGCGGTGCAGCGCTGGGGCGTCGGGACCGGCGCCAGCCGGCTTATCAGCGGAACCACCGCCCTCCACGTGCAGCTCGAGGAGCGGCTGGCCGCTTTCAAGGGCACGGCGGCCGCCATCCTCACCAGCACCGGATGGGTGGCCAATCACGTGGCGGTGCACGCCCTGGCCGGGCCGGGCGACATCGTGCTCTGCGACAAGCTCAACCACGCCAGCATCCTCGACGCGGCGCGGTCGAGCGGGGCAGCCATGCGGTCGTATCGCCACGGCGACCTGGATCGTCTGGAGGAGTTGCTCAGGAAGCACCGCGGCGGCCACCAGCGATGCCTGATCGCCACCGACTCGCTGTTCTCGATGGACGGCGACCTGGCTCCGCTGGCCCAACTGGTGGAGCTGAAGTACCGCTACGACGCGCAGCTCTTGATCGATGAAGCCCACGCCACCGGCGTCATCGGCCCGCAGGGGCGCGGCGTCGCCGAGGCGATGGGCGTCGAGGAGCACGTCGACGCCGCCGTCGGAACCCTCAGCAAGGCCCTGGGGGCCATGGGCGGGTTCGTGGCCGCACGTAGCGAACTCATCGACACCATCCGCAACACCTCCCGCGCGTACATCTACACCACCGCCCTTCCGGCCATGATCTGCGCCGCGGCGCTGACGGCGCTGGAGATCGTGCAGACACAGCCGCAGCGGCGGGCAAACCTGCTGGCGCTGGCGGGGCAGCTTCGGACGGGACTGGCCGCGATGGGCATCGACACGGCCAACTCCGCCAGCCAGATCTGCCCGGTGGTGATCGGCTCGGCCGCCCGGGCGCTGGCCGTCAGCGCGGGCTTGATGGACCGCGGGTTCTTCGTCGTGGCCATCCGCCCCCCCACCGTCCCGCGCGGGACCAGCCGGCTGCGCATCAGCCTCTCGACCGACCACACCGCCGATGACGTAGCCCAACTCCTCGCCGCCATCGGCGCCGTCATCTCCGGCAGCGTGGCCGTGCCTTGAACCCGCGGCTGCTTTGCAGTGCCTCCGTAGCACGGGCGCCTCGCCCGTGAGTAGCATGGCCGTCTCGGCCATGTCCCGGCGATTTACACGGGCGGGACGCCCGTGCTGCTCATGGGCAAGATGCCCATGCTACTTCTGAGATAGTTTCTAACGGGTTACGACTTTTTTGCGGCCACAATTGACATGGTCCTCCCGCCTTGCGTTACACTTATCAGCGACGGCCGCCGCACGGCAATGCGTTACCTCAGGCCGCAGTTGGAGACGACCCGATGAAAAGCGGTGCGTTCATCTTTCTGCTTGCAGGATCTCTCTTGGGCTTGTGCCTCTGTCTTGAGGCCGCCGAACCGGCGCCGGCCTCGGCGCCCGCGGGCAAGGCCGATATCGAGGCGATCTCCGAGGCCAAGGATATCGCCGCCGCCACCGGCGCTTTGGCCGAGGCGCAGAAGCTCGATCCCGACAACCCCAAGGCCCTCGACGCGTATCTGCGCCGGGCGATCGCCCTGGGGCGCCCCCAGAAGGCCTTTGCCGCCGCCGAACAACTCGCCCGCCTCCAGGGCGAAAACGCCCTCGCTCAGGGATTGCTGGGATATTGCCTGGCGATGCGCGGATCGTTCATGGAAGCCTCGGCCGCCACGGTCAAGGCGGCCGCCGTCGCCCCCGAGAACAGCGGCGTCATGTTCAACATCGGCGTGCTGACCAAGTGGCGGGAGGTCGATCCCACTCATGCGATGATTCCCCCCGCCGCCGTGGACACTCTGCATTCAAACCTCGCCCGATGGAGCAGCAGGAGCGGGTTCTCCGAAGGCTCCGACTCCGCCGACAAAGCACTCGCCCAGCGCGCCGTGCGCGTCGAGCAAGTGAGGCAAAGACTCGAACCCGCTCAGAAGAAGGTCGAGGAGCTTACCAAGCCCATCCCCGCGCCCGCCGGCAGAGGCAGGAAAGCCAAGGCCGCCCCCGTCGACCCGGCAGAGGCCCTGAAGGCCAAGGCCCAGAAGGAGAAACAGGCCGCCGAGAAGCAGATGGCCGCAGCCGTGGCGGCAATCCAGAAGATCCGCGCCAGCACCCCCAACAACGCCGACAAAAAGACCGTCGACAAAGCCGTTACGGCCATCGCCAAGAATCAGCAAGCATACGTGCAGGCCCAGGTGACGCGGGCCGAAGCCATCCGCCGCGTCAAAGCCGCCGAGGAGGCAATCGCCACGAAGGATGCCCCGCTCAAGAACGCCAAAGCCGCCGTCGAGAGCATTCAGAAGGAAATGGACCGCGTCGCCACGGCAACGCCGCTGTTCGATTGGAGGCCGCCAACCATCGACGGCCAGGCCTTCGTCGACAAGGACTCGCGATTGGCTCCCGTCGCCGGTGACGGCGAAGGGGCACCTGCCAGCGATGCTTCCAAGCTGGAAGTGGCCAAGGCGCTGATTCAGAACAACCGCCCCCAGCCAGCCATCAAGATCCTTGGAGAGATCATCGACCACGACCCCAATTCCGATGCCGCCAAGGAAGCCCAGAAGCTGATGGATCAAATCGCGAAACAGCGTAGCCCGTAGCCCGTGTGGCCCGATCTGCACTGGCTACCGGCTACGGGTTACCGATTACTGCTGTTAATACCTCATATGTTCGCGGTACACGTCCAGCGAGAAGCGGAAGTCGTCGTAGTCGACATTGGTCGAGATCGAGTGGTCTGAAGCGTAAACGTACTTGGCGTTGCAGGCCTTCATCCCTTCGATCAGGGCGGTCACTTCCTTGCGGATGTGGTCGCGGTCGTGGCTCTCGAGGATGCGCGCGTCCAGCCCGCCGATCAGGCACAGCTTGTCGCCGTAGTTCTTCGCGATGCGAAGCGGGTCGTTGCCGGCCTTGACCTCCATCGGGTGCAGGCCGTCGAACCCGGCATCGACGATCATGTCCAGCGCCGGTTCGGTGAACCCGCACGTATGCAGCACCACCGGCAGGTCAAAGCTGTGGCAGAACTCCACCAGCTCGGCGAAGTACGGGAAGATCAGTTCCTTCAGGACTTCGGGGTTGGCGAAGAGGCGGTGCTTGTAGCCGAGGTCTTCATAGATCCAAACGCCATCGGGGCGCCCGGGCGAATCGAAGATTTTGCCCCAGCACGCCTTGTACATGTCGGTGTAGCAGCGGCAGATGTCGTGGATCCACTCTTTGTCGGTCAACAGCGACATGTACATCGTGTAGTCGCCCAGGCTGGCGCGCATG
>JAJFVE010000007.1 GCA_021371965.1 Planctomycetaceae bacterium | reverse complement strand
GCCGCCGCAGAAGTTCGCCGACTGGTGGGCGTTCATGGCCGGTCAGTGCACCGAATTGAGCACCGCCGTTTATGTTTACAATACCAGCACCGGCGTAGGGACCTGGAGCACCAGTTGGAGCAGCGACGGCAAGGCGGCCGCTGAGGTTCCCACGGCCATCAAGGTAACCTTCACGATCCGCACGCGGCGCTGCGAGGTTATCGCCAACCTTAACTGACATCGCGGACGGGAACAGGGACCCTCATGAACTTCTTTGGCCGACTCGTGCTGCTGTGTGCCGCAATCTGCGCCGTGCTGAATCTGTCGGGCTGCCGCGGATGTTCCGATCAGGCAAAGGCGCCCGACAAGTTCTACACGCCGCTGCCGCAAACGCCCAAGACCGACGTGATCCAGATCATCCGCGAGTCGCCCCAGGGGCGGCTGGACCTGAGCCGGTTGTCGCAGTTGGTCAGCACCCCGGACTTCGACATCGAGGGCGGCGAGCGAGGCAAGAAGGACGGCACCCCCCTGTACTGGGCGGCGCGCACCAATAATCCCGAGGCCGTCGTGCTGCTGATGCAGAAGGGGGCTGACATCCATAGGGCCGACCCTGTCGGCGACACGCCCCTGACCGTCGCCGTCGCGCGAGGGCACGGCAAAGTGGCCATGACGCTTCTGGCGGCCGGGGCCAAGGCCAATCATCCCAACGACAACGGGCGCACCGCTCTGCACGCCGCCGCCGCGCAGGGAAGCCTCGAACTGGCCAAGGCGCTGGTCGATCATGGCGCCGATATCAACTGCCAGGATAAGCGGGGCATGACCCCGCTGTTCACCGCCGCCAACAGCGGTCAGATCGAAATGGTGGAGTGGCTCATTGAGCACAACGCCGACCCGAACAAGGCCGCCATCGACGGCATGCGCCCGATCCGGGTGGCCTTTCTCACCGGGCACAACGAGATCGTGCAACTGCTGCGAAGCAAAGGCGCCAAAGCCACCGCCGCCGATTTTGAGCGCCCCCGCGAAAGGCCCTGAATAATCAGCCGCCGAGGTCGCCGGGGACGTAGTTCATCGTCGCGGGACGTTCACGGTCGCCGGATCGATGGCGCGGCGGCCCTGAGGCAGCGCCTTCTTGGCCCCCAAGCGCCGCAAAAACGCTTCCATTTCGGCGTCCTTGTGGATGATCGCCGACGCCAGCGGCGTCATGCCCTGAACCTCCGCGTCGATGTCGGCCCCGTGCTTGACCAGCAGCTCGATCATCTCGTAGTCGCTGCGGGCGAAGGCAAGGTAGATCGGGGAGGTGCCGAACGTGGTCTTGGCGTTGACGTTGGCGCCCTTGGCAATCAGCATTTCGACGATCTCAGGCTTGGCCGAGCCCATGGCCCTGTGGATGGGCGACTCGCCGAAGTCGTCTTTCGCATCGACCTTGGCGCCGGAGGCCAGCAACTCCTGAACCACTTCCTTGGAACCGCCCAGCGCCGCCTCGTGCAGCGCCGTCGTCCCGCCCAGGCCCTTGGCGTTGACATTGGCGCCCTTGGAAATCAGGGTGTGCGCCGTGGCCGACTTGCCCATGCGGGCAGCCGAAATCAGCGGCGGACCGGTCCGCTTGGCCGACTCGCCACCGTTGGGATCGGCCCCGCCGTCGATCAGCAGCGAGATGCGCCGGGCCGCCACGTCGTCGCTGTCGCCGCGGATGATCGCTTCCGGCGTCGGGGCAGGGGCGACTTTCACCGGCGTCTTGTACTTGTCATCCAGCGGATTCTCCTGCGACGTCGGCGTGCACCCGCGGCACCCGCCCAGGTTCAGGACGGCCCCAAAGCCAGCCACCGCCAAAACCAGCCCTGTGGAAATGCGGATCCAAGTGCGGCAGCGTCGTGCGATCATGCTCATAGTCGTCTCGCAGTGGGCCAGGGGCCCGTTAGGCTTGAAGCACCTTCTATTGCCGTGAGGGAGGCAAACCATCCATGCTTATTATACAAGAAGACGCCGACCCTGACCACGTGTACAAGTGCTGACCCAGGAATCAAGCCCGAAACTCCTGCGCTGCAATGACGCGGTCGCGCCCGCTCTTGAGGTTCAGGCAGATCGTCTTGCCGCAATATCGCACGCGGACGCAGCCGTCGCGGTCGGCCTTGAGGCAGGCGCGCGTGAGGCGTCCGTCGCGCCAATCGATATCGACAGTGACGGCCCCGCGCACCCGCAGGCCGGCCACCGATCCGTTCGGCCATGCCGCCGGCAGCGCCGGCAGCAGCAGCACCAGCGGACCCTGCTCGCCCAGGCCGCCCCAGCGCGACTGCAGCAGCATCTCGGCGATGCCCGCGCAGCCGCCGAAGTTGCCGTCGATCTGGAACGGCGGATGCGCGCAGAACAAATTCGCATAGCTGCCCGAACCGCCGCCGGAATAGTTCAGCCCCATCTCCCCCGCCGGGTGCAGCAGGTCGCCCAGCAGCTTGGCGGCATGGTCGCCCTCGCCCAGGCGGGCGCGGAAGTTCACCTTCCAGGCCAGCGACCAGCCCGTGCCCGCGTCGCCGCGGGCCTCGAGCGACCGCCGCACCGCATCGGCCAGCTCCGGCGTCTGGTCGGGCGTGATCTCGTCGTAGGGGTGCAGGCCGTACATGTGCGAGCAGTGCCGGTGGTGCGCGTCGGCCTCGCCATACGGTTCCAGCCATTCCTGCAGCCGCCCGTCGGGACCGATCTGGTTGGGCGCCAGGCGGCCGCGCTTGTCGGACAGCTCGTGACGGAAATCCTCATCGACATTAAGGATCGCCGATGCGCGGATGCAATTGCCCAAGAGTTCCCGCAACTGCTGCATGTCGATGGTCGGGCCCATGCACACATAAGCCCCGCGGCCGTCGGGCAGGATGAAGCTGTTCTCCGGCGAGTTCGAGGGGGCCGTCACCAGCCAGCCATGCCGCGGCTCTTCGATGAGCATGTCGAGGTAGAAGCGCGCGGCGCCGGCGAGGATCGGGTACGCCCAGTGCAGGTAGTCTTCATCAAGCGTGTAGGCGTAATGCTCCCAGAGGTGCTCGCACAGCCAGCTTGATCCGCTGACGGTGGCGCCCCAACTGGCGTGCTCGCCCGGCGAGGTGAAGCCCCACGCGTTGGTGATCACGTGCGCCACCCAGCCGCGGGCGTTGTAGTACGCCGCGGCCGTCTTGGCGCCGGGCTCTTGCAGCGACTCGATCAACTTGAGCATCGGCTCGTGCAGGCCCGAGAGGTTGCACGACTCGGCCGGCCAATAGTTCATCTGCACGTTGATATCGAGGTGCCAGTCGCCGTTCCAGGGCGTCTGGATCTGGTCGGCCCAGATGCCCTGCAGGTTCGCCGGCAGCCCTCCGGGTCGCGACGAGCTGATAAGCAGGTAGCGCCCATAGTCAAAGTACAGCGCCATCAGCGCCGGGTCTTTCCCGCCCTGCGCCAGCGCCACCAACCGCTCGTTGGTGGGCGCCGTCGCGGCGCGTCCGCTTGCAGCGCCGCCATCATCCAGAACCAGCCTGACGCGATCAAAGAATCGCCGGTAGTCCGCCACGTGCTTTTGGCGGAGAGAGTCAAAGCTCTTCTCGCTGACGCGATCCATGTCAGCGAGGCTCGCCGCGCGCGGGTCGGACATGTTGCGCCCCGCGAACCCGCAGTAGTCCGTAGCGGCTGTCACAAACAGGAGAACCTCGTCGGCCTCGCGCACGTGCAGACCGTCGGCGTCGGCCGCAACCGCCCCACCCTTCGCCACCGCGCGCAGCCGCGCCGCGTAGCAGAGCCCCTTGCCATCGACGCCGTTGTCGAGTTGCCCCGTCATGAGCAGTCCGCACGGCCCGCTGGGCTCGACGTTAAAACGCTCCGCCCGCTCCAGCGCCGCGTCAAAGCTCACGCAGCCGGGGCGGTCGGCGGAAAGCCGCACGATGATCGCTTCGTCCGGCGCGCTGGCGAACGCCTCGCGGCGAAACGTCACGCCGCCGCGCCGGAAAGTCACCAGCGAAGTGGCGTCGGCCAGATCCAATTGACGGACGTAATCCTCAGCCTCGGCCGCGCCCTCGAACGTCAGCCGCAGATCGCCCAGGGTCTGATAGCAGCCGAACGGCACAGCCGCCCCGCGGCCATGCCCGGACCCCGCGCCGGTGCAGGTGAAGGCGTCCATCACCAGGTTCTGGGCCTCGATGTTCTTGCCCTCCTGCAGCAGGCGGCGGATTTCGGGCAAGCTCTTGTGCGCGTCAGGCCGGTCAGCGTCCTGTCGGCAGCCGGACCAGACGCTGCTTTCATTGAGGACGATCCGCTCCTGCCCCACACCACCAAAGATCATCGCCCCCAGCCGCCCGTTACCCAGCGGCAGCGCCTGCGTGAATGTCGTCGCCGGCTGCGTGTACCAAAGTCGTTGATCAGGCAATGGGCTCATTGAATGTCCTTCCTGTAGATCGATCTTCAAGCCGAAGCCAACGGCGTGATTTTCATATAGTTCGTCTTGCGTGTCGACGCCAATTCCGGATCCGTGCAATGCCCTTACGGGCACACTAGGAACGCTTGCTTTCGCGGGGGCGGGGGATAGACTGGCGCAGCGTTATTTTGGAGGCTCCATCGCGATGGCTAAGAAAACTGCGCGGTTCGTCAATCCGTTCGAAATCCCCGGCCGCTGGTTCAAGGCCAATCTCCATGCCCACACCACAACCTCCGACGGCCGCCTCAGTCCCGCCGACCGCGTTAAGCAGTATCGCAAGGCCGGCTATCACGTGCTGGCGCTGACCGACCACAACGCCGTCAACGACCTCAAGCCCCTGCCCAACGGCCGCATGCTCCTCGTCAGCGGCATGGAGTTTCACCCCAAGTGCCCGGGGCATCGCAACACGTACCACCTGGTGGCGCTGAACGTCGACGCCGGCCTCAAGTTCAAGAAGCTCCAGGCCAACACGTTCATCAGCCGCGTCAACCGCGCCGGCGGGGCGGTGGTGCTGGCCCACCCGCACTGGTGCGGCTATGAGTACGAGCAGTTCAAGGCCCTCAAGGGCCTGGCGGCCATGGAAGTCTACAACCGCACCTGCGACGTCTCCGGGCGGGCCTGCAGCGAGAACGAATGGGCCTACGCCCTCGAGCAGGGCATGCACCTGCCGGCCACCGCCGTCGACGACGTGCACCACGACCTCGACGACGCCTTCGGCGGCTGGACGATGCTCAAGATGCCCAGCCTCACGCCGGCCAATGTCGTCAAGGCCGTCAAGACCGGCGCCTTCTACTCGACCTGCGGACCGCATATCCACGACTTCCGCGCCGAAGGCGACAAGATCGTCATCCGCTGCAGCCCTGCCGCGAGCATCCACTTCATCTCGACCGCCCCCTACGGCGCGATGCTGCGAGCCGAGCCAGGCAAGACCGTCAGCGAGTTCTCAGCCGAGTTCAAAAAAGACTGGTGGGGCAACCCCCTGCCCTTCGTGCGAGCAAGAGTGACCGACCCCCAAGGCCGCATGGCTTGGACCAACCCGCTCTACTTGTAAAGAGGGAACCGGGGAACGGGTGGCATGGCGACACACGTTCTGTTTCACGCGGGTCGCCATAGACTCTGACCGCACGGACTACCGGCTACCGGCTACTGGCTACTAATCTTCATCCGCGCGATCGAGTAGAACGGCCGACCCTGGGCAATGTACTTGCGTTCGAAGTTCGTGCCGGTGATTTCGCCGGCCGCGTCGGTCATCGACGGAAAGTCAATCGTCGCAAATCCGCTCGCCCCGGCCAGCACCCGGCGGATCTGCTCGAAGTACTCGCGGTGGTCGGTCACGATCTGCAGCAGCCCCCCTGCCGTCAGCACGCGCCGAACCTGCTCTATAAAGGCCGGCTGAATCAGCCGCCGCCGGTGATGCTTGCGCTTGGGCCACGGGTCAGGGAAGTAAATATGCACCCGCTGCACGCACGCCTCGCCCAGGGCGAGTTTGAAAAACGCCCCCGCGTCGGCCGCCAGCATCCGCACGTTCTCCAGCCCTGCCCGGCGGAACCGGTCGGCGCAGTACAACGCATAAGCCCGCGCGTACTCCAAGCCGACAAAGTTAACCTCCGGCCGCGCCTTGGCCCGAGCCAGCAGGAAAGTCCCCTTGCCGCACCCGATCTCGACCTCGACCGGCCGCGTGTTGCCAAACAGCCCCGCCAGGTCCAGCGGCCCCTTGGCCGCCGACTCTTCCAGCAGCACGCCGCCGCCGTCGAGGGGCTTCCTGCGCTTCAGATGTTTTTGTGAGTCCGTCCGCACAAGTTCAGCATACGCGCCACGCGCGGGCGACGCAACAAGACTGCCGCGTTGACCGCTCAGGCAGGCATTCCTATAGTGGGGACATTCATGTACAACTACGGGACCAATATGCGCGGCCTTTTGATCTATGCGGTCGCGGTGTTGGCGGCAGGGGTAGCCCTGATATTCGGAGCATCCCTGTCGCCGCCTGGGAACGACGATCTGATCTTCTTCATCGCCGGGTGGACCTTTGCACTGACTGCGGGAACCCTGGCGCAGGTGACGGATTATCTCTATCGCACTTCTGATTCCGAACCTGTGGCCGCTTGGCGATTTCTGCCGGTGACGTGGGCTCCGACCGGCATGTTCTGCTGGACGTTCATTTTATGGCTCGCCCGATCGGATACAGACCAATTCGGTTGGTCGCGAAGCGACATCTGCATGCTCATCTCATTGGGATTGTGGGTGTTGTCGTTGCTCCTTGGATTCCTGACGCAAAGGCGGCGCCGTGCAAGTAAGCTCTTTCCTGAGGACATGGAGGACTAGCCACGGACGTGCTAACCGACAGGATTTGGTTTCGCGCATCGCTGATCAGTCGTGTAACGTAATCGGTGGATCAAACCTATTCCGAAATCCACAATCGGAGAAGTTCCATGCCGCCAGTCATCGATGGACCCGCCAGTTCAAAATTCACGCCGCTGCCTCTTGCGGGCAATGTTGCCTTGACGGATCTGAAAGAGCCGCAGGCTACGCGGTGCTGGGTGGATGCGGCCCCGCATGCGCCGTCGGGCAAGTGCGTCGGCTGGGGCGTGCCGTTTAATGTCGGGCCAAAGGCCATCGTTTTGCGCGAGGGGGCGGTGACGCGGAAGCTCAGGCCGCTACGGGCGCGGTGGCTGGTGTTCATGCACACCAGCGAGATTCGCGATTGGCCGCGCGACGAGCGCGGCTGTCCGGAGAGCCCGCGGCGCGGGCCGGGGTACCTCAACGAGCATGTGGCCAACTATGTGCTGGTCTACGCTGACGGGACAGAAGCGTCGGCCGAGATCCGCCGACGCCACCAGATCGGGCCCATGCAGCGCGGCTGGGGCGAGAACTGCTTCCAGGCCGTCGCCCTGCACAAGCCGCAGCCGGTGCCGGCCAATCACGAGAAGCCAACGCACGGCTGGGGGTGGAGCCAGACGCGCGCCGCCAGCGGCGACATGGGCTGGTGGGTCAACTGGCTGTGGGCGATGGAGAACCCGCATCCGGAAAAGAAGATCGTCGCCCTGCGGTTTGAGAGCGTCTCGGGCATGATCGCCATCAGCGCCGTGACGGCAGGCAACGTATCGAGCAATCCGCTGGCGTGGGGGACGCGGCAGAAGGCCGTGCTGACCTTGCCTGCTGGGGCGAATTGGGATTCGTCGCTGGATGACAACGGGCGGCTCGCGCAGATCGCCCTGGACATGGGGCAGGTAATCTCGGCAGCGCCGCGGCTGGAGTATCCCGCCGGCGCCGCGTGGGCGCGCACGTACAACAATCAGATGCCCGCCGTGAATCCGCGCGAGATCGTCGTCGAGTACGCCGCACACGCCGACGCGGCGTTTCACCTGGCCGGCGGCAAGACCATCGCGGCCGCGGCGCTGGGCAAAGCCGCCGTTCGATCACCGCTGCGCGCCATCGCCCCGGCCACTCAGCGCGTCATACTGCGCGTGGTCGAGCAGGGCGGCAGGAAGCCCGTCGCGGCCAAGCTGCACGTCCACGGGCAGGCCGGCGAGTACCTGCCGCCGGTGGACCGCCACCGCATCCCCAACGCGTGCTGGTACGAGGATTGGAGCGTGGACTTTGTGCATGGCGGCCACCTGTGCTCGTACATCCCCGGCGAGACGACGCTCAACCTGCCGCTGGGCAAGGTGTATATCGAAGTGTCCAAGGGCTTCGAGATCCGCCCGGTGCGAAAGGTCGTCACCGTAACGGCCGCCACGAAGGAGATCGTCATCCCGATCGAGCGCGTGCTGCCGTGGCGGCAGGCGGGGTGGGTGAGCGCCGACACGCACGTGCATTTCCTCTCGCCGCATTCGGCGCTGCTGGAGGGCGCGGGCGAGGGCGTCAACGTGGTGAACCTGCTGGCCAGCCAGTGGGGCGAGCTGATGACCAACGTGGGCGACTTCGACGGCAAGACCCTGGGCGAGAAGGCCACCGGCGGCGACGGCGAGCACCTCGTGCGCGTCGGCACCGAGAACCGCCAGCACATCCTGGGGCACATCTCGCTGCTGGGCTACCGCCCGCCGATCATCGCCCCGATGACCACCGGCGGGGCCGACGAGGCCGCCATCGGCGACGGCGTCGAGTGCCTGCTGACCGAGTGGGCCCGCATGTGCAAACGCCAGGGCGGCGTGGTGATCGTGCCGCACTTCCCGGCCCCGCGGGCCGAACACGCCGCGGCCATCGTCGACGGCGCCGTGTCGGGCGTCGAGATGACCTCCTGGGGCAACCTCTATTTCGGCATCGACGCCTACTCGCTGTGCGACTGGTACCGCTACCTCAACTGCGGGTACTTCGTGGCCGCCGTCGGCGGCACCGACAAGATGTCCGCCAACACGGCCGTGGGCACCGTGCGGACGTACGCCCAGATCCGGCGCGGGCAGGCGTTCACGTATGAGGCGTGGAAGCATGCCGTCCGCGACGGCCGCACGTTCGTGACGTTCGGTCCGCTGGTCGACTTCGCCGTCGAAGGTCGCCCCAGCGGCACGCGCATCGCCATGAAGGCTACCGGCGGCACGGTGGACGTGACGTACCGCGTCGCCAGCGTGACCGTGCCGATGACCAAGGTCGAGCTGATCGTCAACGGCGAGGTGCGCGACAGCCGCCGCGTCGATGCCTCCGGCGACATCGGCCACTGGTCGGTGAAGATCGACCGCAGTTCGTGGGTGGCCCTGCTGGTGCGGGCCAAGTACAAGGACAAGCCCGAGATGATCGCCGCGCACAGTTCGCCGGTGATCGTCGACGTCAAGGGCAGCGAGTTCTTCGCCGCGGCCGACGCCATGACGATCCTCGAACAGATCGAAGGTGCGATGGCGTACCTGGACACCGTCGGCCCGCGCCACAGCGTCGAGGCCCACCGCCGCATGCGCCTGGTGCTGACCGGCGTGCACCGCAAGCTGCACAACCGCATGCACCAGCACGGCGAGTTCCACAACCACACGCCCACAGCGGACCATCAAGAGCATCATTAAGTTGTGTGGCATGGGCGTCTCGCCCATGCTCTTGCTGTGTGGCACGGGCGTCCCGCCCGTGCATTAACGGGGTGCCACGCACAACGCCGTTGTGCGTGTCTCTGATTGTTCAGGTTTGGGGAGCATGGGCGAGACGCCCATGCCACGCAGACGCGCGGGCGAGACGCCCGCGACACAGGAAGGATACTTGCATCTGCGATTGCGAAGGGCATAATTAAACGCCCCGGGGACATGGCGGCTGGGCAATGGCCGCCATGGCACCCGGGCAAATTGGATCGTATCCTGACTAGATACCAAAGGAGACCATCATGAAGCTTGGCGTGATGTCGGCGTGTTTCGGCGGAATGAAGCTGCAGGATGCCCTGAAGTACTGCCAGAAGGTCGGGCTCGACGCCATCGAGCTGCCGGCCGGCGGATACCCGGGCGACCCGTGGAAGCTCTCGGGCATTCACAAGGACAAGGCTCGCCTGGCCGAGCTCAAGAAGATGATCGCCGACGCCGGCCTGGTCGTGCAGGGCATCGCCGTGCATGGCAACCCGGTCAGCCCCGACAAGAAACTGGCCAAGGCCCACACCGACGCCCATCGCAACGCCGTGCTGCTGGCGGCCGAGTTCCAGACCGTCGTGATCAACTTCTCGGGCTGCCCCGGCGGCTCGCCGACGGACAAGACGCCCAACTTCGTGACCTGCCCGTGGCCGCAGGAGTTCTCCGACGCCGCCGCGTACCAGTGGAACAAGGTCATCATCCCCTTCTGGAAGAAGGAAAATGATTTCGCCGCCAAGGCCGGTGTGAAGATCGCCTTCGAGGCGCACCCAGGCATGGTGCTGCACAACCCCGAAGACATCGTCCGCCTGCGCAAGGCCGCCGGCAAGAACCTCGGCGCCAACCTCGACCCCAGCCACTTCTTCTGGCAGGGGATCGACCCGGTCGAGTCGGCCCGCTACCTGGGCGAGAACAAGTGCATCTTCCACGTGCACGCCAAGGACTGCTGGATCAACCCGGCCGCCCGCGGCACGTGCGGCAACCTGGACATCAAGAGCTACGGCGACGTCAAGAACCGCGGCTGGGTCTTCCGCACCGTCGGCTACGGCCACGGCGACGAGTTCTGGAAACCGTTCATGGAAATGCTCCGCCTGTACGATTACGACGGCGTGATCTCGATCGAGCACGAAGACTCGCTGATGAGCATGGGCGAAGGGTTCG
>JAJFVE010000004.1 GCA_021371965.1 Planctomycetaceae bacterium | reverse complement strand
GAACGTCATGCAGCATTCCCAGTCCTGGTCCGGATACGCCGTCGAGGTGATGTGGCCTTCGGAGCAGGTGAAGTCCTGGTACGTCAGCGAGCGGTCGTTGATGATGATGCCCGGCTGATGCTTGCGGACCATGGCGTTGATGTCTGCCGAGTCCCACTCGCCGCCGTAGCCCATCGGGGCGGGCTCATCGTACCAGAGGATGCTGACTTCGCCGTACTGCGTCATCAGCTCGCGCAGGAGGCCCTTGGTGTACTTGAGGATCTCCTGGCGGTACTTCTCGTCGGTGCGGGCCTGTTCCTTGATGCCGGTGTGGCGGTCGTTGAGGGCGTAGTAGAAGCCGACCTTGAGCCCAAACTCGCGGCAGGCCTTGACGAACTCGGCCACCAGGTCGCGCTGCGGACCGAAGTTGGCGGCGCAGAACGGGTTGACCTTCGAGTTCCACAGCGGGAAACCGCAGTTGTGCTTGGTCGTCAGGACAGCGTACTTCATCCCGCCGGCGTGGGCGGTCTTGATCCAGTTGCGCACGGCGTCTTTGTCGGCGTTGAGCTTGACGACGCGCAGGCGGTCGTGCTCGGCCGGCGTGTTGGCCTCGGGGTGCGCCTCGAGCCACTGATACTCGGGATCCATCCACTGCGAGAACATGTTGTAGTGGATGAACATCCCGAATCGCGCTTCGCGCCACCATTTCATGCGTGCATCTTTTGCGGCCACGTCGTTGATGCTCATTGAGTCAGCTCCGATTAGTGAGGGAAGGAAGGCCAAAGCAGCGCGTACCCTACCCGCCCGCCCAAGGCCGTGCAACGGGAAATTCGTCCCCGCCGGCAGCGCGGTGTCGCATCTGGAAAACTTACCACGAATGTCACGAATAAGACGAATGGCACGAATGGGAGGAACCGAGAGACGGGGATAGGGACTTTCTGTTTCCTGCGCCTGTGACCGTCCTCCTGTACAGCCTCAACCCCCTCGCGAAGCTCTTCGCCCCAAAGGGGCGTTAAGAATCTAGCCGGGGGCGCAGCCCCCGGTACAGGTCTCTATATTGAATCAGAGCCCCGCAGAGGCGAAAGTCTTTTGGTGCGCCGCAAAGCCTGTCGCCCCTTCGGGGCTCTTATCATTTGAGGACTTTTTTCGGGGCCTCACGCCCCCGGCTAAATTCTGTCGCCCCTTCGGGGCGAGGAAGATGCCATATGGCTCTGCTAGCTTCTTACTGTGCCCATTCGTGTTTCTATTCGTGTCATTCGTGTTCTCTTGGGATGCGCTACGCCCGCAAGAGATGCGAGAAATCTTCGTACGCCGTGGAGCACGGTGCGCCCTGGGCGTGGAGATAGATGTGCTTGCCGGCGTCGCGGGCGTGAAGGGCGATGATCGTGGAGGAGAGCGTGCCGCGGTTGTGGTCGTGAATGCATAGCGCGTCGGAGCGATCGGGCCTATCGCCATGATCACCGCATGCAAGTTTGAGAGCCTCGATGGTTTTCTCGATGCTGTCCTGGCGTATGATCAGCCTGCGCGCCCGCTGCAGCTTGGGCTCCTGCGACGGCGGCGGCGCGTTGCCGATCAGCACCGGTTTGCTGCCTCTGTTCGCCGCAAGCGAGCGGACCTTCAACCGACCGCCCGTCTGCGTTGCCAGAACCACATCGCCATCGCGCGCCAGCAGGAGGTTGAAGTCGTTATAGATGTGACGGCGGCAGTTCTCTTCCAGTGCCTGGGCCAGACTTTCATCGGGCGCAGCGGCCAGCACGTCCAGGCACAGCAGGCCGCGGCTTCGGGCGGCGGGGTCGGCAGGGCGGCCCAGGCCGATGTTGGAGACCGCCGCGATCGTCGGCGCACCGCCGCCCCCTGCCGCACCCAGCCACGTGCCCCCGCGCACGGGATCAAGCCCGGCCACGATGCCGCCAGTCAGCCGCCCAGGCAGCGTGCCCTGGCGATCGAAGAATTCATCGCGATTGGCCGCCAGCACCAGCGGGTACTCGTCAAGGGCCCGGTAGAAGAACGCGATCAGGCACATCTCTATTTCGCCAGGGCCTTATTGAGCAGCAGAAAGCCCAGTTTGCTCTGCGTGATGACCAGGCGGTCGCGGAGGATCGCGATCGAGCCGGCGCCTTGCGGCTGCCACATGTCCTCGCCGATCGAGGTCTTGATGACCTTGATGAGCGTCTCCTCGATCTTCTTGCGTTCCTCGGCGTCGCTGACCGGGGCCGCGCCCGTGCCGACGTTGAGGTTCTGCCCCATGCCGATATTATTGCCGAGCCCGCCCAGGCCGCCGGCGGCATTGGAGGCATCGTTGGCGCCGGCGTTGGTGCTCATCCGCGGGCCGGTGAAGTTGGGCACCACGGCCAGCATATCGCCGACATAGTAGGTCTGCGTGAACGTCTCGCGATTGAACGCCGCGCCGGTCGAGATCGTCACCACGCCGTCGTCGACGAGCCAGTAGACCGCGTCGAGCCTGGCCTTGCCCGTTGAAAGCTGGTCGACCAGCAGGTCCAGCGCCTTGGCGACGGTGATGTCGCTGGCGTGCATCGTGACGGGCGTCTGCTTGGTGATCCCCGAGGCCTCCAGGGCGTTCCAGTTCACGTGGAAGTTCACCTTCACGTCCGTTCGCATGACCTTGACGACGTCGGATAGCTCGACGTTTTCAAATTTCCACTCGCGCTGGGCCGGGGCAGCCTTGGCCGCGCCCGCGGCGCCGCCGGCGGCGCGCGCGACCGGTGCGGGAGTTCGCAGCAGCAGCCCGCGCGTCGTCACGCGCACCACGCCGTTGTCCACGTACCACGCCAGCGGCCCCCTGGGCTTCTCGACCTGGCCGAGGATCATCCCCAGCACCTCGCCGGGGCTGGTGGCGACGGCCTTGACGACGACCTTCTCGCTGTCCTTGACGCCGGTGGCCCGCAGCGAGTCCCAGTCGACGACCATCTTCACCCCGGCCAGCTTGGCGCACTGTTCCAGCGCTTCGGAGAGCGGGGCGTTGATGGCCAGTTTGGGCAGCGGCGCCTTCATGGCCGCTTCGGGCGCGACGGCCTTTTCCGCCGACGGCTGCGTGGCCGGGGCAGCGCCGAGAGAGACCATCAGCAGCAGTGCGATCAGGGGTGGGCGGGCAGGCATGGCGGAGCTCCTTGTTGGAGGCAGGTATGTCTGCATCTATTATAACCCCTGTCCACACCGCCAGCCACGGCTCGTGATTTGTGACATGGGCTCTGTGGCATGGGCGTCCCGCCCATACTCTTGCCACTGGTGGGCGGGACGCCCACCAGTGCATGGCCGAGACGGCCATGCCACAAAACCCATCCATGCTGCTGCGAGCATGTCCCGCTTGCTTTAGAGGCTAATCTGGCCGATGCTAGAGGGTATGCGTTCATCCACTGAGCATGGTTCGCGGCCGCTGGCGGTACACTGGCTGATCCTGGCGGCGTATCCGGCGATGTTTCTTTATTCGCGCAACGCCTCCGATTTTTCGCCGGAGGTGATGCTCGTGCCGGCGCTGATCACGCTGCTGTGCGCGATGGAAGTCTGGGGGCTGCTCTCGCTGATTCTGCGCAACACGCTCAAGGCCTCGCTGATCACCTCGCTGGCGCTGGTGCTGGTGTTTTTCTACGGTCACGCCGTGGCGCTGATCGGCAACCCGCACTTCTATGTGCAGGGCATTCACATCGGCCACCACAAGATCCTCCTGCCGCTGATGAGCCTGCTGCTGGTGGCCGGGGCGGTCTGGATCATCGCCACTCGCCGCAAGCTCTTCACGACGACCAAGGTCCTCAACGTGGCCGCGGGCGTCCTGGGTCTGATCGCCACCGGCACGACCGTGGCCGCCAAGCTCTCCGACGGCAAGGGCCTCGTCGTGGCCACCTACCAGGTGCCCGACGCCCCGCCGACCGCCCGCGTCGATCCGGCGCCGGACATCTACTACATCATCCTGGACGCCTACGGCCGGGCCGACACGCTCAAGACCCTCTACCGCTTCGACAACGAGCCGTTCATCGACGCGCTCCGCGCCAAGGGGTTCTACGTGGCCGACCGGGCAAGGGCGAACTACCCGCAGACCGCCCTGTCACTGGCGTGCTCGATGAACATGGAGTATCTCGACCTGCTGACGGCGGCCGTGGGCAAGGAGAAGCGCGACCACCTGCCGCTGCGGCACGCCATCGCCGACAGTTCGCTGCTGCGGTTCCTCAAGGCCCGCCGGTACAAGACCGTCGCCTACGACAGCGGCGCCGAGGTGACGCCCCGGCGCGGGATGGACGTGTGGCTTTCGCAGGGACCGGACCTGGGCGAGTTCGGCCAGGCGCTGCTGGAGACCACGCCCGTGCCGGTCTTCATGCGCGACTTCAAACGCTACGACCTGCACCGCCGCACCGTCCTTCACACGCTGGAGACGCTGCCGGACCTGGCGGCGATGAGAGGCCCCAAGTTCGTGCTGGCCCACGTGCTGTGTCCGCACCCGCCGTTCGTGTTCGACGAAACCGGCAAGGCCGTCACGCCCTCGAGGCCCTTCAGCGCCGACGACGGCTCGGCGTTCATGGCCCTGCGCGGCGCCAGCCGCGTCGAATACATCGAGGGCTACCGCAAGCAGGTCGCCTTCATCAATGCCCGGATTCTGGCGGCCATCGACGATCTGATCCGCAAGAGCGAGCGGCCGCCCATCATTGTTATTCAGGGCGACCACGGCCCGGGCTCGATGCTCAACTGGGAGAGCCTTGATGAAACCAACCTGTCCGAGCGGATGGGCATTCTCAACGCCTACCACCTGCCCCCCATCGCCGGGGCGGGCGCGCCGGACCTGAGGGAGGACCTCTCGCCGGTCAATAGCTTCCGATGCGTGCTGCGGTATTATTTCGGCGCAGAACTGGACCCCCTGCCGGACCGCAGCTTCTATTCCACAGCCGGCCGCCCTTACGATTTCACGGAAGTCACCGACCGCCTGAACCGCCAGGAGCGAACCGAGCGGGATCAGAGAGAGCGGGATTAAAGGATTTTGGGGATTAAGAGGATTCTCTTTTGAGTTCGGGAGCGGGGAAGAAACCCATCGAGCCAGCTCGACCCGCTCACGAAACAAGAGGCGGACGCGCACGTTTCTTATCCGCTTGATCTTCCTGATCCCGTAATCCCGCTCTCCCCGTCCTCGCAGGAGATTTTTGGTTCATCGCAGCCCCCTCGGCGATAGAATCCCACGCGGGACAACGCGACCCTCTACCACAAGGGGCCCATGATGGACGACAAGGCCAACCGCGATCTGCACAACGTGATCGTCTTGAGCATGCTCGACGGCGACCTCAACGACAAGGAGTGCGCCTTCATCGAGGGGCTGGCCGCGCGGCTGGGAATGGACCAGGGCACTCTCAATGACATGTGCCGTCAGATCCGCGACGGACACAAATCCATCTCTCTTCCCAAGAACTCCGCCGAAGCTGAAATGACCGTCCAGATGCTCGCCGAGGCCGCCGCCGCGGACGGCACGGTTACCCCCGCCGAACGAAGTCTGCTCCACCGCATCTGTCGCCACGTCGGACTCGACAAGCAAAACGCCGATGTTGTTCTCGACGCCATCCTGCCGGGGCAGTCCGACGACGTCTCAGCCGCCGACGAAGAAGTGAACCGCCAGATCGAGGCGATGTCGCAGGAAATCTATGCCGACTACGTCTCCTGGGACGCCTCCACGCGATTGGCCAAACTCCGCGCCATCGCCGCGCACGGCGCGGCGGCTGTCATCCCCCTGCTGCGAATGCTCGAGAGCTATCGCGTGCCCGACGGCCTGGACGACGCGATGGCATTCAAAGCCCTGATCGTAAACGAACTGGGTTCGCTGGGCGATGAGCGCGCCATCTACTACCTGGCCCAGCAGGTCAACATCGGCGACGTGGATGATGATATCACCAACTCTGCCCTGCGTGGCACGGCGGCCGCGGCGATCGGGAAGATCGTCGGTCAGCCGATGGCCGCCGACGCGGCCGGCGTTGCCGAGGCGCGCCGGTGGTGGCGCGACGCCGGCCGCCTGAAGTTCGACCGTCTGGCATACTGACGCCCGTGCTACGGGATCGGCGGCGGATACTGATATGGCGTCGTTGCGGGTGGCCGCTTTTTGTAGGTGCTCATCCGCACGATGGCGATGATCCCGAAGATCAGCGCCCCCAGCAGCGCCAAGCCCGCCAGGGGAAACGCCACACAGGCCGTCCCGGCCATCGACTGGGCGACTTGATTGTCCGGAGCAGTTCCTATCGCCACGACGGTCTGGGCATCCTGTCCTACGGTGGTGACTTCCAGCAGGTATTCCCCCGGTTCGCTGATCGCGAATGTGCCGATCATCACGCCCTTGCGGTCGGGCGTCTCCATGGTGGCGCTGCTGCCGGCCTTCTCGTGGAAAGCCACCTCGCGGCCGGTCTCGCGTTGCTTGATCGAGATGTTCATCTCCAGGTCCGGCGAAGAGCGGTAGGTCTTGTCGCCCCTCTTGGCCACGTATTCATGCCACACCACGTAATCGCCGGGCTTCTTCAGGTCCATGACGTGGCGGCCGGGCACGACATATTCCTGGCCGAACATGTCTTTGACGATGCCAAGAGTGCTGGTGAACAAGCTGACGCCGCCCCAAATGCCTACGCCGATCCCGATAACGCCCAGGATGACAGCTAGCAGGCAGCCCGTTTTGCCGTTCTTGGATTGGTCGGCCATGAGCGGTTCCTTTCACGTGTATGCCCAAGTGTACCGCCGTGGCGGCGGCGGTCAAGCATCTGGCGGCCTTTTGCCAATCCGGACTGTCGCAAAACGCGGCGCGGTCGGTCGCGGCGGCGCGAGAGAGGATGCGTTGATTGAGCCTGTTTCAAGGCATTTCGAGCCGGCGGCCTCTGGCATGAAGATTGCATTTCGTCTGCTGGATAATCGGATCGCTCCATGGACGGAGCCAGACATATGAAAAGGAACGTCACATGGATACCAAGGGAATGAAGCGGCTGATTGGGGAAGAGTTGCTGGTCATGCGGGTGCTGGGCCTGGTTTCGCTCAAGAGCATCGACGCGGAATTGGATCAGCGGGCCCTGGCCGGCGCGCCGGCTGCGTCGCGGCGCCGCCGCGTGCAGCGCCGCCACGTGCTGATGTCCGCGGCGTAATTGGCAGAAATACCAAGGAAACGACTTGTTCTATAGCTTGAAAGACGTCACCGAACCCTCTGCTCGCCGGCTGGCAACACAAGTGCCCGCCGGCGCGGCAGATGATTACTCGAATACCGGAGGCTACTAGGTAGGCTCTCTCCCGCCGCCGCATGAGCAGGCGGGCGCGACATCCCGACGCCGACAGAAGTCGGCCTTTGCTGATTCCGAACTCCCAGGGCATGTGCATGCCGCCGCGGTGCGCATTGCAGGGCTCTGAACGGCCCTGCAAGGAAGGCCCGGGAGCACGAAACGCCTTAATTGCGACGCAATTTGCGGCGCTGAAATTTTCATGCGCCGCAATTTGCACCACTTTTTTTGACCCTCCGCAAGGGCGATAACCCGATTTCCTTGAAAGCAAATCTTTTATCTCTTTTTCTTTTATGCACTTAAAGTGGCCCATCCTCTTTCCATCGACCACTGGCGCGCGGGTTGCTTAAGCCTTCGTGCAACAGCAGGTGCGATTATGCTAACGACAGCGTGCAGGAAAGAGGAAAGAAAGACATGACGTGTAGTTTCAGGAAGATCGGCGTCTATGCGCCTCTGGTGGCGGTCGTGGTGGCAATCGCCGCCCCCATGGCGGCTGCGGCGGTAACGGATACATTCACCGGCACGACGATCGCGCCCTACTGGACGGTTCTCGCCGACGATCCGGCCACACTGTCGCTGGAGCAGAACGATCAGCTTAACGTTCTCGCGACCGGGCCCGGCAGCGCCTCCAACGACGCGATCTACCTCAGCAACGGCCCAGCCGGTTTTCGGCTCAAGACCGACGGCGATTTTCTGATCACGATCGACTACGCGGTGACGTCGTTCACCGGCACCGGCTCGATCGCGCTGGACCTGGGCGTCGGCAAGGATCTGGACGGCCAGGATTCGGCCGCCATCGGCTTCATGTGTTCGTCCAACCCGCTGTTCAACCAGGGTCTGGGCGCTGCATACCGGATCAACGACGTTGAGACGAGCGTGCCGATTAATTACGTGCCGGCCTCGGGGACCCTGCTGGTCCAGTATGAGGCGGCCACCGATACTCTGACGCTTGGCCTCAATGATGCCAACGAGTTTCATCGTGTGGGAGTCGCGAATCTCGTCCGCGATACGTGGGACGCCGAGAGCCTCTGGGTGTCGTTCGGCGCCCGCGGCCAGGGGCTGGTCTTCTCCGGCGGCAACGCCACGCTGGACAATCTCAACATCGTCGGACACATTTCGGAGATCCCCGAGCCGACGACGCTGGCCCTGATCTTGACCGGCGGTTTCCTGGCGATAGTGAACAGGCGCAGGCGACGCAGCGGCTGATATTCGGCCGATCCTTCCTTGGCCCCTGACAATCTTCTCCGCAGCCGCGTGCCTGCCGCGCGGCTGTTCTTTTGCCCACGCGGCCACATTTTCCACGCTTTTCGCTTGAAATTTCAGCGAGACGCGGTACGCTTATATTGCTGAGTGAGGACTGCGGCCGCCTGAGAACGGTCGCGGTGACAAGTGCAGCGCTTTGGGCAGAGGTGCGAACGGTTTTTTGTTCGTGGTGTCGTTTTACACGACGCCCGTGCAGGCGGGTGGAGGCCCTCCTGCACGGGCGCCCAAAGTGCAAGAGCCTGGCGAATCGCTCTTAGAGGAAGCGGTAATTAGGAGACTACGGCCGACGATCATTCGTCGGCCGCCGTCGTTTCGTAGCACGGGCGTCTCGCCCGTGAGTGGCATGGGCGTCCCCAAAGGACAGTCCCGCCCATGCTCCCCGACCCGAGCAAGGCGATTGTCCTTTCATTGTCTTTTCTTGTCTGTTTTCGGCAATATCGCAAGACTTCGTCTTCTGTACCCACATATCTGTGAGCGGCCGGATTCCCTGCCAGGAAATCCGGTCGCTCACAGGTTACTTGGCTTTCGCTTTCTTCATTGACGGGGCGCGAGTCTGGGAGGATAATCTCCCCACCGCCGATTTTTCGTGGCGGAAACGAGGTCCCGATGCGGATGTTCGTCCACAACCCGGCCGGTGTTGCTTCGCCTGCCAGAGCTGCGGCCGGCGTCCGCGCGGATATTATCGTCGTACGCGCCTGGCCCTAGGGCACGCCGGCACCGGCAGCGCGTGCAGGCCCTGGGGCTGAGGCTTCGGGGCCTTTTGCTTTTTTGCACCATCCGCGAACATACATGGACACCGCCATGAGCAACGAACAACCCAGAATCCAGATATACGACACCACGCTCCGCGACGGCTCGCAGGCCGAGGGCATCAGCCTCTCGCTGGAGGACAAGCTGCTCATCGCCCGCGCCCTGGACGAACTGGGCGTGGACTATATCGAAGGTGGCTATCCGCTGAGCAATCCCAAGGACGAGGCGTTCTTTGAAGCCATCCGCCAGCGCAGCATCAGCACCGCCAAGATCACGGCCTTTGGCATGACCCGCCGCAAGAACACCGCTGCGGCAGACGATGTGGGCATGAAGGCCCTGCTGGCCAGCGGCGCCGCCGTCATCACGATCGTCGGCAAGTGCTGGGACCTGCACGCGCGAGATGTGCTGGACGTCACCGAGAGCGAGAACCGCGCCATGATCGCCGACTCGGTCGCCTGCTGCGTCGCGGCCGGTCGAGAGGTCATCTTCGACGCCGAGCACTTCTTCGACGGATGGCGGGCCAACCGCGCCTTCGCCCTGGGGGCCCTCCAGGTGGCCGCCGAGGCCGGGGCAACCTGCCTGGCCCTGTGCGACACCAACGGCGGATCGCGAAGCGACCACGTGCAACAGATCGTGGCAGAAGTCTGCGCCGCCCTGCCAAAGGTGCAGATCGGAATCCATTGCCATAACGACTGCGGTCTGGCCGTGGCCAACTCTCTGGCGGCCGTCATGGGCGGGGCTACTCACGTGCAGGGAACCATCAACGGCATCGGCGAGCGATGCGGCAACGCCGACCTGATCGCCGTCATCGCCGCACTGACGCTCAAGTACGGCCGCCGCTGCCTGCGAGAAGATCGCCTGGTGCGACTGACCGAGGTCAGCCGCTATATCTACGAAGTGACGAACCTGAACTTTCGCCCGGACCAGCCCTTCGTCGGCTCGGCGGCCTTCGCCCACAAGGCGGGCATGCACGTGCACGCCGTGCGGCGCAACCCTGTGACGTACGAGCACGTAGACCCGGCCGTCGTCGGCAACACGCGCCGGGTCCTTGTCAGCGAACTCTCGGGCACCAGCAACATCGCCGCCCTGACCGACGCGCGGTTCGGCATCGCCACCGACCGCGAGGCCCAGCGCAAGGTGCTCGAAGCCCTCATGCAGATGGAAAGCCAGGGCTACCAGTTCGAGGCCGCCGAGGCCAGCTACGACGTGCTCGTGCGAAAGACCCTCGCCGGCAAGTGGTACCGCAAGTTCTGGGAACTCGACCACTTTCGCTGCATCATCCAGAAGCACGACAGCGGCAAGGCCGTCACCGAGGCCACGGTCAAACTCACCGTCGACGGCCAGGAGCACCACGAGGTGTGCGAGGGCGGCGGACCGGTCGACTCGCTCTACGGCGCCCTGCGCGCCGCGCTGCGGCGTCGCCACCCGGGCGTCGACGACCTGCACCTGGTCGACTACAAGGTGCGAGTGGTGAACACCGCCGCCGAGACGGCCGCCAAGGTGCGAGTCGTCATCGACTGGCACGACGAACACGGCAAAGGCTACTTCGGCTCCGTCGGCGTCAGCGAGAATATCATCGAAGCCTCCTGGCTGGCCCTGGTCGATGCCGTCGAGTACAAACTGCTGCATGAGATGGAAGTTGGTTGATTGGTTAACTGGTTGACTGGTTGATTGGTTAACTCGTTGGTCGGTTAACTGGTCGACTGGGACTCTCTTCTTCCCAATTAACCAGTTAACGAGTCAACCAGTTAACGGTCTTCTTCCCAATTAACCAGTTAACGAGTCAAAGAGGTCGTATGCCCGCTGAACTTGCCAAGATCTTCGAGCCCAAAGCCGTCGAGACCGACGTGTACAGCCGCTGGATCAAGCAGCGCGCCTTCGCGGCCGACCCCGCCGCCGCAGGCGAGTCGTACTGCATCGTGATTCCGCCGCCCAACGTGACAGCCGCCCTGCACCTGGGCCACGCCTTGAACAACACGCTACAGGACGTGCTGATCCGCTTCCGCCGCATGCAGCAGTACAACACGTTGTGGATGCCCGGCACCGACCACGCGGGCATCGCCACGCAGACGGTCGTTGAGAAGCGCATTTTGGCCGAGGAAGGCAAGCGCCGCACCGACTTCGCGCGCGAGGACTTTATCGCCCGCGTGCAGGCATGGAAAGACGAGTACGAGAAACGCATCATCAACCAGCTCGAACTGATGGGCTGCTCGTGCGACTGGGACCGCACCCGCTTCACCATGGACGAAGTCTGCGCCCGCGCCGTGCGAGAGACGTTCTTCCGCCTCTTCGCCGACGGCCTCATCTATCGCGGCAAGCGACTGGTGAACTGGGACGTGGCCACTCAGACCGTCCTGGCCGACGACGAAGTCGAGCACGAGACCGTCCAGGGGAACTTCTACTACCTGAAGTACCCGCTCGCGCATGAAGTTGTCGCGCACGGAATGCGTTTCGAGGCCATCACCGTCGCAACCACGCGGCCGGAGACGATGCTGGGCGATACGGCCATCGCCATGAATCCGCGCGATCCGCGGGCGGCGGCGCTGGTGGGCCAGATGGTGCGCCTGCCGATCGTCGGGCGGCTGATCCCGATCATCGCCGACGAACACGTCGTGCTGCCCAACCCCGAAAGCGAAGACGAGAAGGCCCGTTTCTCCACCGGCTTCCTGAAGGTCACGCCCGCACACGACCCGGACGACTACGCCATCCGCGAGCGACGCAATGCGGCCTGCCCGGAGGCCCCCATCGACATCATCAACGTGCTGGCCCCCGACGGCACGATCAGCGACAAGCACGGCTGGACCGACTGGGACACCGTCAAGAATCCCGACGTGGAGAACATCGTCGGCATGGACCGCTTTGAGGCCCGCGAGGCCGTCGTCGAGTTCTTCCGCCGCGAAAAGCTGCTGGAAGACGTGCGGCCGTACACGCATGAAGTCGGCCACAGCTACCGCAGCCATGTGCCCATCGAGCCGTATCTGAGCGATCAGTGGTATGTGGCGGTGAAGAAACCGATTTCCAATTTCCGATTTCCAATTTCCAATTTGTCGGATCGCGGCCTCGCTGAAGAACGCGACAGGGTCACGTACCTTAAAGACACCGACGTGCCGGTCAACTCGCTGGCCGGGTTGGCGCTGGCCCCGCTCATGGACGGCCGCGTGAAGTTCACCCCCGATCGCTACGCGACCAACTACCGCACGTGGCTTGAGAACCTCCGCGACTGGCCGATCTCCCGCCAGCTCTGGTGGGGACACCAGATTCCAGTATGGTCTGGCGCGATAGAAAAGTTCTCTTGGTTTGTCTCAAGCCAATTAATCGAAGAATGCCGGCATGCCAGCGATGATTCGGCACCAGTCATTGTTAGCGTGCCAGGGCGCTCGGCGCACGAGGGTGTCAACGCGGCGCTACAGGCTCGCAATACGGTCGAAGGCACCATCGGCTATCTGACTGTGCCTCCCGGATGTGAGCATATCGAGAAGCAATTGGAAGAGCATGGCTTGGTTCGCGATGCCGATGTGCTCGACACCTGGTTCTCCTCGGCCCTCTGGCCATTCTCGACGCTGGGCTGGCCGGAGCAGACGGATGCTTTGAAGAAGTATTACCCTGGCGACGTGCTTTGCACGGCGCGCGAGATCATCACGCTCTGGGTCAGCCGCATGGTGATGATGGGCCAGTACTGTGCGGGCGATATCCCCTTCTCCGACGTGTTCATCCACGCGATGATCCAGGACGGCGAAGGCCGCAAGATGTCCAAGAGTCTGGGCAACGGGATCGACCCGCTGGACATCATCGACAGCCACGGAGCCGACGCCATGCGGTTCACGCTGGTCAGCATGACCACGCAGACGCAGGACGTCCGCATGCCCGTGCAGAAGATGAAGCTTCCCGACGGGCGCGAGGTCAACTCCTCGCCAAAGTTCGACGCCGGCCGCAACTTCTGCAACAAGCTCTGGAACGCCGCGCGGTTTGCGATGATGAACATCGCCGGCGCCCCGGCCTGGAGCCAGATCCGCCCCGGCGCGGACCTCTCCGACGCGTGGATCCTCAGCCGCCTCAACGCCACCATCGCGCAGGCGACGGCCTCGATCGAAGCCTTCCGGTTCAACGAGGTGGCCGACACGCTCTACCACTTCATGTGGGATGAGTTCTGCGACTGGTACCTCGAGATCGCCAAGAACCGCATCAACGCCGGCCAGCAGGACCCCAAGGCCGTCGTGGCTCACTGCCTGGACGTGCTGCTGCGGCTGATGCACCCGATCATCCCGTTCATCACCGAGGCGATCTGGCAGAACCTCAACGACGTCTGCCCCGTGCGCGGGCCCGGCGCCGCCGAGGCCGAACCGCTGCTGGTGCGGGCGCAGTGGCCGATGGCTGACAGCGCGGCCATCAATGAAAACGCCCAACAGAACTTCGATCTGCTGCAGGAGATCATCCGCCAGGTGCGAAACGTCCGCACGCAGCACAACGTCCCGCCCTCGCGCCGCGTAGACGTGGCCATCGAGGCCGATGGTCACGTCAAGGAACTGCTCACGCAGAACGCCGACCTGCTGCGGTTCCTCGCCCAGGTCCAGACGGTGACGTTCCGTAGCGGCGACGAGCCCGCCCCGGCCAACGCGGCCGCGGTGGTCGCCGGCGGGGCCAAACTGTACGTGCTGGACGTCGTCGACGCGGCCGCCGAGACGGCCCGCCTGACCAAGCAGGCCCAGACTCTGGAGAAGGGCATCGCCGGCATCATGGGCAAACTGGCCAACGAGAAGTTCGTCGCCAATGCCCGCCCCGACGTCGTCGCGAAAGAACGCCAGCGGCTGGAGCAACTCCAGGCCGATCTCGCCCACGTGCAGGCCTCGCTGGCGGCACTGAAATAGCACGACCGTCCGCTCGTACATAGGTCCTATGAGCCCTACAGGTCCCATAGGACCTATGCTGTTTGCGCCCTCTCGACTATAATAAGTGGTACATCATGGACATCCCCGTTGAACTGTCGCGCATCCTGATCACTGAGCTGGGCGACCAGCAGGTGATTTTCCTGCGCGAAAAGAGCGGCGAGCGGAGTTTCCCCATCCTCATCGGCACCAATGAGGCGCTGGCGATCGACCGGCGGCTCAAGGGGCAGCTCACGCCTCGCCCGATGACGCACGACCTGATGGCCACCGTTATCGACGCCATGGGCGGGCGCCTGGAGCGCATCGTCATCAACGACATCCGCGACCACACGTTCATCGCCACGATCTACATCGCCCAGGGGGAGAAGCTGATCGAGATCGACGCGCGGCCGTCCGACGCGATCGCGCTGGGGACGGCGCAGGATACGCCCATCTTCGTCTCGCAGCACGTGCTGGACAACGTCACCAACGGCCCACCGACCAAGAACGAGCGCCTGGAACTGCTGCGACACCGCCTGGCCGCGCTGGAACAGGCCATCGGCGAGGTGACGGAGAGGCTCAACGATACCGAGTTCATCTCGCAAGCCCCCGCTGAAGTCATCAGCCAACTCGACACGCAACTGGAAGAAATGCGCCGCGAGCACGACGCGATCGACCGGGTGCTGAAGAAACTTGGTTGACTCGCTAACGGGTTGGTTCGTTGACTGGTTAACTCGTTGACTGGTTAACAAGGCCAATCCACCA
Source organism: Planctomycetaceae bacterium (assembly GCA_021371965.1). The sequence continues at coordinate 65,940 of JAJFVE010000004.1, read as the reverse complement.
ATTAACCAGTTGACCAATTAACCAGTCAACCAGTCAGCCAACGCCCCCTATTTCAGCGGAAATATCCCCAGCGACACGACCACGCCACGCGGATTGTAGTAATGCGCCGCGAACGTGCCTGCACTGACGCTGGTGACGATGAGGCCGCAGTAGTTGCCGTCGCGGGCGGCTGCGAGTTCGGCCGCCGTTACGCCGGCCCGCTTGATGTTCTGGGCCTGATCGAAATGGCAGACGAAGCGGCACAGGCAGTCGGTGCTGTCATCAAGCATCCGCTGCGTGGGGACGTAGAGTTGGTCGCTCTCGCCGCTCATGCGGTCGGGCTCATAGATTTTGGCCGTGGCCATGCCGCTGTCGTACATCACCAGGCCGCCCCACTGGCTTCGCTTGTCGGTGCGGTCGCCGATGGCCAGCGCGCCCATCGCCCTCTGCATTCCCGGACGGCTGAGCATCTCGTCCAGCAGGTACAGGTTCCACGCGTCGGCGATGCTCAGGCGGTCGGAGACCATCGCAAAGCCGCTCGATCCGCTGATGACCCCGCCGGTGACATGCTTGCGGGTCATGAGGTTCTTGCCCAGCGCGGCGATCAGTTCCAGCCGCCCCATCGACGTGTTGCGCAGCGGGTCGCTGCCCAGGCGCGTCAGCAGGTGCAGGTCGCGGATGTTAAATGCGTACATCTCGCTGCGCTGCCAGAACTGGAACAGCTTCTCCGTGTCGGGCAGGCGCTTGCGCTGCATCTGGCTGGCCTGGACGATGGCCATAAACTCCGGCCCGCCCGAGGGAATGTAATTGAACCGGTCCAGGAAGATCTGCAAGGCCGCCATCGCCGGGTCCTGGGCGGGCACCTGCTCGATGCGCGTCCGCAGTTCCGTCACATTCACGCGGCGGGTCAGGAGCTTGATGGCCGAGCCCTTGGCCCGGAAGCCGGGGGTATTAATGGAATCCAGCAGCGCCTGCACCCAGGGCTTCTTGGAGGTGCTTTCGACGACGCGGCGGTAGCGGTTCTCGTCGACGCCGGAGATGCCCGGAACCTCGGCCCAGACCTTCAGGATGCCTTCAAAGACCTGCGTGTTGGGGTTGCGCTCAAGGTAGCCCATGGCGGCTTCGCGCAGGCGGTCGTTGGTGGCCAGGACCGGCCAGTGCTTCATGAGGGTTTCGCCCAGTCCCGGCGCGTCGCGGCGGAGCAGGAACGTCAAGGCGCCTTCGCGCAGGGCGTCGGGGGCCTTGGCGTCGCCAAGCAGCTCGCCGATGGCCTCGCGAACCTGGGGCTCGCCGCCGCCGAGGGTGTCGGCCAGCTTGAGCGAATCGATGCGTTTGTCGGTCGCCAGCGAGTTGTCCAGCGCCCGCTGGAGGTTGTACTGCACGATGACGAATCGCGGGTACGACGTTCGCGGATCCTGGCTGCGCAGGGCGTACTCGCCGCTGCTGGCCGGCGGAGCGGATAGCTGCTCGTCGCAGCCGGCGGCGGCCGCCAGAGCGATAATGAAACCTGCGTGTACGACCTTCATGCGCATCGTATCACTTTAACGCTCTGCAAGTCGATTGGGAAGAGGGAGGATGAGCGGATGGATGGAGCCACCGTTAGGCGTGGGTGCCGTGGCGCGAAGGGCCGGAGGCCCGGAGAGCCACGATAGCCGCCCACTCGTGGCTGTCGGGCTATCGCCCTCCCGCCACGGCACCCTCGACGGGGCGATCGTTGCAAACGATACATTTTCACGCTAGACTTCGCCCCCATGACCACCCTAACCGACGCGCAACTTCAGGATCAGGTAAACGTGCTCGTACGCGGATGCGAGGCGGTCTATACCCGCCCTGAACTGGTTCAGCGCCTTGCCGCCGCCGCTGCGGCCGGACGGCAGATGCGCGTCAAGCTGGGCATGGACCCGACTGCCCCCGACATCCACCTCGGCCACACCGTCGTGCTGCGGAAGATGCGGCAGTTCCAGGACCTCGGGCACAAGGCCGTGCTGATCATCGGCGACTACACCGCCCGCATCGGCGACCCCACCGGCGTCAACACCACCCGCCCCATGCTCACGCCCGAGCAGATCGAGGTCAACGCGCGAACGTACCTTGACCAGGCCGGCAAGATCCTGGATACCAGCCCTGATCGCCTTGAGGTGCGGCACAACGGCGAGTGGCTTGCCGAGCTGAGCTTCGCCGACGTGCTTCGACTTGCAGGGCAGATGACCGTGGCCCAGATGCTGGAGCGGGACACTTTCGCCAAGCGGTACAAAGCCAACACGCCGATCGGCGTCCACGAGTTCCTCTACCCGCTGATGCAGGGGTACGACTCAGTCGTCATTCAGGCCGACGTGGAACTCGGCGGCACCGACCAGACCTTCAACAACCTTGTCGGGCGCGACCTGCAGAAGGCGTACGGCCAGCCGCAGCAGCTTGTCATGATCATGCCGATCCTGGTCGGGCTCGACGGCGTTGAGAAGATGAGCAAGTCCAAGGGCAATTACATCGCCGTCACCGACAGCCCCAAGGACATGTTCGGCAAGGTTATGAGCATCCCCGACACGCTGATGGCCAACTACTTCACGCTGCTGACGGACATGCCCGCTGAGGATATCAAGACCGCCACCGACGCCGCCAAAACGCATCCGCGCCAAGCCAAGGCCGACCTCGGCAGGCGCATCGTCGCGCAGTATCACGGCAGCGCCGCCGCCCAGGCCGCCAGCGACGAGTTCGACCGCGTGTTCGCCCAGAAGGACGTTCCGGCCGACATGCCGCCTGTTGAAGTGACGGCGGCAATCAACATCATCGAACTGATCGTCAAGGCCGGGTTTGCCTCGGGCACCAGCGAGGCGCGGCGACTGATCACTCAGGGCGCCGTGAGCATCGACGAGGCGAAGATCGCGCAGATCGATGCCGTCGTCGACCCCAAGGACGGCGCCGTCCTCAAAGTGGGCAAACGGCGGTTCGGCCGCATCGCCCGCCGCTGATATTTAAGGCACACTCAGATGACCGAACCCCCCATCGCGACGCGACGCACGTATCTTGGCCTTTTCGCCGTGACGATGGCCACGCTGATGTACGAGATCCTGCTGACGCGAATCTTCAGCGTGACCATGTGGTATCACTTCTCGTTCGTGGCCATTTCGGTTGCCATGTTCGGTATGACGGCCGGGGCGCTGGCGGTGTACCTCGCCCCGCGATGGTTCAGCACAGAACACCTGCACCGGCGGCTGACGCTGACGGCGCTGCTGTTCTCGTTGACGGTCGTGGGCAGCTTCGCCTTGCACCTGCACCTGCGGCCGGAATATTCGATGACGTTGCCAGCCGTCGCGTCGGTGGCGCTGTTCTACCTCGTAATCGCCGTGCCGTTCTTCTTCGGCGGCATCTGCGTGTGCCTGGCCCTGACGCGGTTCACCCAGCAAGTCGGGCGATTGTACGCCGTCGATCTGATCGGCGCCGCCGTTGGCTGCGCAGGGCTGGTGGGCGTGATGGCGATCTGCGACGGCCCCTCGGCCGTGCTGGTGGCGGCAGCCCTGGGCGCGGGCGGCGCCGCATGCTTTGCCGGCAGCCTCCAATGGCGCTGGCCGGCGTGGGCAATCGCCGCCTGCTGCGCGCTGATGGTGTTTGCGGCCGTTCACAATACGCAAAAGGCGGCCGTGCAGGACGCGCCGCTGGCTTTGAAATGGGCCAAGGGCCAGGCCGAGACGAAGTGGCTGTATGAGAAGTGGAACTCCTTCTCGCGCGTCACCGTCAGCGGCGACATGAAGAACGCCCGCCCGCCCTTTGGCTGGGGGCTCAGCCCCCTCTGCCCGCAGGACGCCAGCGTGAAGTTCCTGTGGCTGACGATCGACGCCGGCGCGGGCACGGTCATCACCAAGTACGACCACAAGAGCGAGCAGCTCGATCATCTCAAGTACGACGTGGTGAACCTGGCGCACTGGATGCGTCCGCAGTCGTCGGTGCTGGTCATCGGCGCCGGCGGCGGTCGCGACGTGCTGTCGGCGCTGGCGTTCGAGCAGAAGCACGTGACGGCCGTCGAGATCAACGGCACCATCCTCCACGCCGTCAATGACGTGTACGCCGACTGGACGGGGCGATTGGGGCAGGACAAACGCATCACGTTCGTCAACGACGAGGCCCGCAGCTTCGTCGCCCGCAGCGGCGGGTCGTACGACATCATCCAGATCTCGCTGATCGACACCTGGGCCGCCACGGCGGCTGGGGCGTTCGTGCTGACCGAGAATACGCTCTACACGCAAGAGGCGTGGACGACGTTCCTGCAGCGCCTGACGCCGCGGGGCGTGCTGACCGTCTCGCGATGGTACTGGAAGGACAAGCCCGGCGAGGTCTACCGCATCGTGAGCCTCGCGGCCGAGTCGCTACGGGCCATCGGCGTGAAGGACCCCGCGCGGCACATCGCCCTGGCCCGCAACATGACGCCCTCCGGCAGCGACGCCCAGCCTGACGGCGTGGGGACGATCCTCGTCAGCCCAAGTCCGTTCAACGAGCAGGACATCGCCGCCCTTTCGGCTGCGTGCGGCAAGATGAAGTTCGAGATCGTGCTTAACCCGCTGGCCGCGGCGGCGGACCCGGTGCTTACGGACCTTGCCGCCGGGCGTGACGCGGCGGCTATCAGCGACCGCCTGGGGCTCAACGTGGCCGCCCCCGGCGACGACTGCCCGTTCTTCTTTCACCAGTTGCGGCTTCGCGACATCTGGGGGCGCTCCGAAGCGGCCGCCATGGGCGCCGAGCGGATCAACATCCGCGCCGTGTCGGTGCTGGGAACGCTGCTGGCGGCCGTGATCGGCCTGACGCTGCTGTGCGTGATCGTGCCGCTGCTGGCGACGATGCGCCGCGTGCCTCTGGTGGGCTCGGGCTCGCTGCTGGTGTTCTTTGCGTGCATCGGGATGGGATTCATGCTCGTCGAGATCTCGCAGATGCAGCGGTTGATCGTGTTCCTGGGACATCCGACGTACGGGTTGTCCGTGGTACTGTTCGCGCTGCTGCTATCCGCCGGCGCCGGGAGCTTCTTGACGCGCAATTGCGACGCCGCAAGCGGCGCGCTGCGGCGATTGGGGGTCCTCCTGGCGGTGCTGGTCGTGTTCGGATTGCTGACTCCGGCGGCGGTCGCATGGTTTCGCTCGTCGCCCACGCCGCTGCGCATCGCGGTGGCGGTGGCGATCCTGGCGCCTTTGGGCGTGTTCATGGGGATGGCATTTCCGCTGGGGATGAAGCTGGCGTCGCGGGCGCGGGCGGATTTGACCGCCTGGTTGTTCGGGATCAACGGCGCCACGAGCATCTGCGCCTCGGTGGTGGCGATGGCCGTCGCCCTGGCGTATGGAATCTCCGCGTCGTTCTGGGCGGGCGTGGTATGCTACGTTGTAGCGTTCGCGGCCTTTGCTTTGGCGGCGCGCCCGGCAGCAAAGGCCTGACGGAGTGAGTATGGCGGCATCAGCTTCTAAAGACGTAACGATTCTTCGCGAGCTCGCGAGGCAATACGTTGCCGTCTGCGCCGATCCCATCCAGGACAAGCGCCGCAAGCTCTGGGCGGACCACAACAGCCTCATAAAGACGCGGCCGCTGATTTACGTGCGGGCGATCGTCGAGGTGCCGCAGGTCGACACGCTGTACTGCGAAGACCCCTTCTACCGCGGCTATGAGCACTATCTGCGCCACCGCCTGTACTGGGCGTCACTGGGAGACGACTGGCCGCACGAGCCGTGGATCACGGTCCAGGCCGTACACAAATGCTGGGGCTGGGGCCTGTCGGGCCAGCGGCACGTGACCGGCGAAAGCGGCGGCTCGTGGAAGGTGGACTACCCCATCAAGGCCCTGAGCGACATCGAGAAGCTCCAGCCTCCCCGCCACGAGATCGACGAGGCCGCGACCGCCGCTGCCGCGGCAAGGCTCGGCGAGGCCATCGGCGATATTCTGACCATCAACATCGACCGCGGGCCGGCGTTCCGCATGTGGTCGGCCGACATCTCGACGGACCTGGGCTACCTGCGCGGGATCGAGAACGTCATGCTCGACATGATGGACAACCCGCGCTGGCTCCACGAACTCTGCGCGTTCATGGGCGACGGCATTCTGCGAACGCACGAGCAGGCCGAGGCCGCCGGCGACTGGGGCCTGTGCGACCACGAGAACCAGGCCATCCCCTACGCCCGCGAACTGCCCGCCCCGGCCGCCAACGTCAACGGCGTCAAGCGCCGCGACCTGTGGGGCTACATGGCCGCGCAGGAGATGACGCTTATCAGCCCGGCAATGCACGAGGAGTTCATCCTGCAGTACCAGTTGCCGATCATGAAGGCCTTCGGCCTGACTGCCTACGGCTGCTGCGAGAACCTCACCAACAAAATCGACATGCTGCGGAAGATTCCCAATCTTCGCCGCATTGCGGTGGCCCCGGTAGCCGACGTGAAGCGCTGCGCCGAGCAGATCGGCACCGACTACGTGATCTCCTACCGTCCCAACCCCGCGCAGATGGTATGCGTGGGCTTCGAGCCGCCCAAGGTCCGCAAGATCATCCGCGAAGCGATGGAAATCTGCCGCGGCCTCCACGTCGATATCACCCTCAAGGACGTCCAGACCGTCGAGCACGAGCCAGATCGCTATCCCCAATGGGTGCGCCTCGTGCGTGAGATCGCGGACGATTTCACGTAGGCATCGGGGAAGAAACTTACCGGCGGAATCGCCCTCAGGCCTGACCGCTCTTGATGAACTGGCGGTAGAGCATCGCGTACTGCCCGCCGAGGGTCAGGAGTTCTTCGTGCGTGCCGCTTTCGACGATGCGGCCGGCGTCGAGCACCAGCACCAGGTTTGCCTTGCGGACGGTGCTCAGGCGGTGGGCGACGACGAAGCACGTGCGGCCTTCGAAGAGCTTGCCCAGGGAGGCCTGGATTCGAGCCTCGGTCACGGCGTCTACGCTGCTGGTGGCTTCGTCCAGCAGGAGGATGCTCGGGTCGGCGAGCATCGCGCGGCAGAAGCAGATGAGCTGCCGCTGGCCCAGGCTGATGCCCGCGCCCCGCTCGCCCACGCGAGTCTGCAGGCCATCGGGCATGCACTCCAGCAGGTCCAGGCAGTCCAGGCGATTTGCGGCCGCGATGATCTGGGCCTCTGAAGCGCCCGGGCGGGCCAGGCGGATGTTGTCGGCCACGCTGCCGGTGAAGAGGAAGTTCTCCTGCTGCACGATGCCCATGTGGCGGTGCAGGCTGTCGGACTGCACCTGCGACAGCGGGCGGCCGTCCAGCAGCACCTGGCCGGGTGCGGGCTGATAGAACTTGGCGATCAGGCGGATGATCGTGGTCTTGCCGCAGCCGGTGTGCCCGACCAGCGCGATGGTCCGCCCCGGCTCGGCGGTAAAGCTCACATCGTGAAGCACGGTACGATCAGGTTCATACCCAAAGGAGACGTTGCGGAACTCGATGCGGCCTTGGACCTTTTCCAGCGCGACGGCGTCGGGCGCGTCGACCCAGTCCGGCGGTGTGTCGAGCAGGCGAAATACGCGCTCCGCCCCGGCCATGGCCGACAGGGCGTTGTTGTACTGCCCGCCCAGCGGCCCGATAGGCTGAAAGAATATGCCCGCCAGGAAGAAGAAACGCACCATGTCGCCCAGTTCGACGGTGTGCAGCGGCGTCATCGCCAGATAGCTGCCCAGCAGCAGGAGCATGGCGATGAAGAACTGCCCGTTGAACTCCAGCAGCGGCAGGAAGATTCCGCTGACGCGGGCCATGTTCACGCCGTGGCGCGAGTGGTCCACCACCAGCTCCTGGAACAGCTCGGCGTTGAGGTCCTGCCGCACGAAGCCCTGCGTGATGCGGATGCCGCCGATCGACTCGGCCAGGCTGCTGGTGACGCGGCTGAAGCTCTCCTGGATGATGCGGTGCTGGTAGCTCAGGCGTCGGGTGAAGATGCGGTTGAGAATCGCCAGCACCGGCGCCAGGGCCAGCACCACCAGGAACAGCCGCCAGTTCGTCCAGAGCATCAGCGCCGCGCTGACGATCATCTGCCCGCACAGCACCATGCTGACGAACAGCGCCTCCTGCACGCCGGTGCGCATGGCCTCGACGTCGCTGGTCAGGCGGCTGATGATCCACCCGCCCTTGATGCGGTGGAAGAAGCTCATCGTCATCCGCTGCAGGTGGTCGAAGAGGTTCTGGCGGATGTCGCGGATGACCAGCTCGCCCAGCTCCAGCGCCAGGCGGTGACGGAAATGCAGCGTCACTTGCGTAAAGGCGGCCATCAGGGCGAAGGCCCCCGCCGCCCACAGCGTGTCGCCCATGTGGCCGCCGCGGATGGGCCCTTCGATGGCCCAGCCGACCATCCACGCCAGGATCGGCAACTGGATCGACCGCGAGATCACCAGCACCACCAGCCAGTTCCGCTTGCTGCGGTAAGGCTCGGTGTACTTCGCCAGGCGGCGCACAATCCCCATGCTCAGCGGCTTGAGGGCGTCGCTGGCGGACTGTGCGTCGATCTTGACTGGCTTGAACTTAAACATCTCGTCCTTATGTCATGCCCAGGATTCGCCGGCTGGTGTCGTCGGCCACCTGGTGGATGGCGGCCTGGCGGTACAGGCCGTCCTGGCTCATCAGTTGCTCGTGCGTTCCCATCTGGACGATGCGCCCACGTTCGAGCACCAGCACCAGGTCGGCCCGCTTGAGCGTGCTGAGCCGATGCGCGATCACGAACGTGGTGCGGCCTTTCCGGGCGGCCGTCATCGCCGAGAGGATTTCCTCCTCCGTGCGCGAGTCGATGGCGGCGGTGGGATCGTCCAGCAGCAGGATCGAAGGTTCCAGCAGCAGCGCGCGGGCGATGGCCAGACGCTGGCGCTGCCCGCCCGAGAGATCGGCACCGGCTTCCTGCAACAGCGTGTCGTAGCCTTCGGGCAGTGCGGTGATGAAGTCGTGTGCGGCCGCGATCTTCGCGGCGCGCTCGATCATCTCTGGCTTAGCCTGCGGTCGGCCGAAAGCAATATTCTCAGCCGGCGTCGCGCTGAACAGAAAGCTTTCCTGAAAGACGATGCCGATATTCCGTCGCAGGTCGTCGAGGTTCACCTGCCGCACGTCGACGCCGTCGATGAGCACCGAGCCGTTTTGCGGGTCGAAGAATCGCGGGATCAGCCCCAGCAGCGTGGTCTTGCCGGCGCCGGTGGCGCCCAGAACGGCGATTTCCTGCCCGCTCTCGACGGTGAACGTCACGTTCTCCAGCACCGGCTGGTCCTTCTGGTATCCGAACGTGACGTTGCGGAACTCGACGCGACCGGCGGCTTTGGGCAGCGGCAGCGGATTGGCTGGGTTGGCGATCTCCAGCGGCACGTCGAGCACTTCGAACACGCGCTTGGCGCTGATGAGGCTCTGCTGGAGGCTGTTGGTGACCGTGGCCAGCGCCTGCACCTGCCCGCTGACCTGCTGTAGCAGACCGGCGAAAACCACCATACCCGTGCCCAGCGCGAGGCGGCCCTCGATGACGAGGTATCCGCCAAAGCCCAGCAGCACCGCCAGGTTCAGCATCGACAGCAGCCCGATCGCCGGCGGATACGTCGTGACACGCCAGAAGATCCACTTCTTCTGCAGCAGCACGTGCTTTTGCTTGCGGGCGAAAGTGGCCTTCTCCTGCTCCTGCAGGGCAAAGCCTTTGATGACGTGGGCGCCTTGGACGTTCTCGGCCACGTCTAAAATCAGATCATCGAAAAGTTCCCGCTCGCGCTGATACGCCGGCTGGACGAGCATCGAGAACCGCCGCGCCAGCAGGTAGATCAGCGGGGTGGTGGCCAGGCAGGCGGCCGTCAGCAGTGGCTCCAGTTGCACCATGTACACCAGGCATACCGCCAGCGAGATGGCCAGGATGAGCACCTGCATCACGACCCCGTCGATGAACAGGCGCACGTTCTGCACGTCGCCAGTGACGCGATTGATGAGCGAGCCGGTGCTGTTGGCCTGGAAAAACCGCAGACCCAGGCGCTGGAGCTTGTCGTAGACGGCCGCCCGCAGATCGGGCACGACGCCACCCTGGAGAAGCTGCGCCATGGCAATGCTATACCAGCCGGTCAGGAAGCTCCGCAGCAGCGCCAGGGCGAGAACGCCGCCGGCGATCAGCGTGATCTGCAGCATGGGCGACCAGTGCTGCGGAGGGGCGATGCCCAGCGGCCAGTGCGGCGCCGTCGCCGTCGAGGGCGTCACGGCGTGGCGCACCACGTCGATGCCCAGCCCGCCCAGGCTCAAGCCCGATAACGCCATCACCAGCAGCACAAGCTGCAGGCCCAGGACCTTGATGCACCCGGAGCGATATCGCCACGTGAGTTGGAGAAGGCGCACAACAACGCGCCCGTCGCGCGGGCCTGAGTTGGGGTCCTCACTCTGCCCTGTCGTGGCCGACGCCGTAGAAGCCACGCCTGAAACCTCACGAAGAAAGTTGTGAGTGGTGGGTTGTGAGTTGTGAGAACTCACCACTCACCACCCACCACTCACAACACACAACTATTTCTTACAACCGCAGCTGCAGCCGCACTTCCTGGTGTAGAAGTCGACCATTTCCTTGGTCGTCTTGGCGGGGATCTTGCCGGCCTGTCCGGCCTGGCCGAAGGCGATCATGCGCTCGCGGCAGACAACTTCCATCGCGTCGCGCGCCGGGGCCATGTACTTGCGCGGGTCGAACTCGCCGGGCGTCTCGGCGAAGATCTTGCGGATGGCGCCGGTGATAGCCAGGCGGCTGTCGGTGTCGACGTTGATCTTGCGCACGCCGTGGCGGATGCCCTTCTGGATTTCTTCCAGCGGCACGCCGAAGGTCGGCTTGAGCTGCCCGCCGTACTTGTTGATGATGTCCTGCAGCGACTGCGGGACCGACGACGAGCCGTGCATCACCAGGTGCGTGTTGGGCAGGCGGCGGTGAATCTCTTCGATCAGCGACATCTTGAGCACTTCGCCGGTGGGTTTCTTCTTGAACTTGTACGCCCCGTGGCTGGTGCCGATGGCCACCGCCAGGGCGTCCACGCACGTGTCGGCCACGAACTTCTCGGCCTGCGCCGGGTCGGTCAGGTGCTGCTGGGCTTCTTCCTCGCTCAGGCCGGCGCCGTGTCCGTCTTCGATGCCGCCCAAGGCGCCAATCTCGCCTTCGACCGACACGCCGACCTTGTGGGCGGCCTCGACCACCTGGCGGGTGACCTTCACGTTGTACTCATAGGTGCTGGGGGCTTTGCCGTCGGCCTGCAGCGACCCGTCCATCATCACCGACGTGAAACCGTTCTCGATGGCCGAGAAGCACGTCTCGGGCTTGTCGCCGTGGTCGAGGTGCAGGCAGATCGGCAGCGTCGGGTTGAGCTCGACGGCCGCCAGCATCAGGTGCCGCAGGTACGCGTCGTTGGTGTAGCTGCGGGCGCCGCGCGAGGCCTGGATGATCACCGGCGAATCGGTCGCCTTGGCGGCCGACATAATCGCCTGGATCTGTTCCATGTTGTTGACGTTCAGGGCGGCGACGCCGTAGCCGTTGGCGGCCGCGTGATCGAGCAGGACTCTCATCGGTACCAGCATGTTGACCTCTCTCCAATAGTTCTCTAGGGTGGTGACTTCACCGTCCGCCGCGGGGCGGGGAATGTGGGATTATAAGGACACCCGCCCGCCGAGGGAATAGTTTTCCCAAACCGCGGGGATCGGGGAGAGCGGATTACCGGATTAGAAACGAGGATCAGGTCCATGCGATATCAGGAAATCTATGACATTACCGCCGCCATGCGACCGGGCATGCCCGTCTGGCCGGGCGACAAGGGCTTCGTCTTCCAGTGGTGCGGGCGGATCGACCAGGGGGCAATCACCAACAGCTCCCGCGTGACGATGGGCGTGCATACCGGCACGCATCTGGATGCCCCCAACCACTTCATCGCCAAGGGCGATAACCTCGACGCCTTCGGACCCGAGCGGTTCGTGCTCGAGGCCTGCCTGGTCGAGTGCGGCGATGTGCAGGTCATCACGCCCGAGCACGTCGCGGCCGCCGACGCTGCCGCCGGCGAGGCCGTCATCTTCAAGACCGCCAACACCCCCCGCCGCCTGCTGGACAAGCAGGAGTTCACCAAGGACTACGCGTACGTCAACGCCGATGCCGCCCAGGCGTGCGTGGCGCGCGGCTTTTCACTCGTCGGCGTGGACTACCTCAGCACGGACATGTTCCAGGCCCCGGGCTACCCCGCCCACATGGCGATGCTGGGGGCGGGCATGATTCTGCTGGAGGGGCTGGTGCTCAACGACGTGCCGGCCGGACGATACACGCTGATCGCCCTGCCGCTGAAGATCCGAGGCGCCGAGGCCTCGCCCGTGCGGGCGGTGCTGCTCCGATAAGCCAGTTGTGAGTTGTGAGTGGTGAGTGGTGAGAAACAGCGGAAAGACCCGCGGCCGGAATCTCGCCACTCAAAACACACCACTCACAACTCACAACTGTTTCTCTGGGTTCCACCAGCATGTGCCTTTGCCCGCCACGGCGGCGGCCGCCTGCGCGCGGATCTCGGCCATCTGATCAGCCGACAGCGGCGCGAAGGTCTTCGCCGCTTCGAAGGCGGCGTCCTGCTCGGCCGGCGTGCTCATCCCCAGCAGCGCGACGTCCGGATCGAGCGTCAGGGTGTAGTGCAGGCACTGCGGCACGCTCAGTCGCGGCAATCCGCCGGACCTGTCGGCCGCCAGCGGTCTGCCGTAGCCGCTCGTGTCGCCCAGCAGCATGCCCGCGCCGAAGACCTTGAAACCCAGCGTCGCCACACCGGCGGCGCGGGCTTGGGGGAGAATCTCCTCGCTGTAGCGTGCATCCGAGAATGGACCCAGCGCGAACATCAGCGCGTCGCAGCGGCCGGACTCGATCGCAAGCCGCAGCACATCGGGATGGTGGCTGGAGAGCCCGGCGAAGCGGCATTTGCCCTGGCGGATGATCTGGGCGAGCTGGTCGAGCCCGCTGCCGGGCGCGGCCAATCGCTGCCAGTCCTGCACACGGGAAACGCCGTGGAAGAGCAGCAGGTCCACGCTGTCCAGGCCCAGCCGCTCGAGGCTGCCCTCGACCTGCGGCACGACTGGCTGGTCGAGGTGGTCGATCTTGGTGATGACGAACATGCCCTCGCGCCGTCCGGCCAGAGCAGCCCCCACCACCTGCTCGCTGAAGCCGTCTTCGTACGCCGGCGCGGTGTCGATCACGTTGAGCCCGGCGTCCATCGCCCGCCGCAGGGTGTCGGCGCACTGCCGCAGCCCGAGAGAGCGGTCGGCCAAGTCGCCGATGCCCAGTTGCGAAGCGATGAAGCCCGTGCGCCCCAGGGCGCGTCGCGATTTGAAGAGTCGATCCATGCGGGGCATTTTAGACGACTTCAATCGACTGGACAACTACTCATACTGCGGGCATAGTGGGTGCCACGGCGGCCGTTGCTCAGCCGCCATGTCCCCGACCTTTCAGCGTGGAAGCATCAGGGACATGGCGGTTGGAAGACGACCGCCATGGCACCCTGGAAGGAGATCAAACATGACCCCATCGGAGTTTCTGGTATCCTCACCCAAGATCGTGCTGGCTGACGGACGCGACGGCGCCGGCGAGGGATTGCGCCTCGAAGGCGGTTGGCAGGATAATCTGTGGCGCGGGCGATTGCTTAACGCCGGCGCCAAGCCGCAAGCGGTCAAAGAGATCGTGCTGTTCGGCGGACAGTTGCCCCTTCCGCTGCCGACGCCGCTCTACGCCGAAGGATATCAGAAGCTCAGCCAGTACGGCGGCACGATCGCCGCGCCCAGATGCATCGGCGGGTACACTGACAAGGACCACTACAAGCTCGCGCAGACTCCCGGCGCCTTCACCGTCTACAGCCTGCTGCTGCTTGGTCCGTCGCATGGGCGATACATCCTGGCGGCGTTTACTTCCTGCCGGCGATTCAGCGGGGAGTTCCGCCTGTGGCCCGAGGGGCGCGCCGCGGTCGTGCTGTCCGCAGAGGGGATTGTCCTCGAGCCCGGCGAGGCGTGGGAACTGGAAGAGTTCTTCGTGCAGGAAGGTCCTGATCGCGAGGCGCTGCTGGCGGCCGCGGGCGAGCAGATCGCCCGCAACCACCCCCCGCTGCCCTTCGCGCCGGTGCCGACCGGCTGGTGCTCGTGGTACTACTACGGGCCCAACATCACCGAGGCCGACATCCGCGAAAACCTCGACGCGATGACCGCCCGCATCCCTCAGCTCAAGTACGTGCAGATCGACGACGGCTATCAGACGCACATGGGCGACTGGCTGACGCCGGCGCCGGGCTTCGGCGACGCGCTGCTGCCGTTGCTGGGCGAGATCCGCCGGCGCGGGCTCGAGCCTGCCATCTGGGTCGGCCCGTTCATCGCCTCAGAGGCCTCCGAGCTCTTCCGCACGCACGGGGAGTACTTCGTGCAGGACGCCTCGGGCAAGCCGCTGCGGTCGGACACGATCTCGTTCGGCGGCTGGCGCGACGGGCCGTGGTACATGCTCGACGGGACGCACCCCGGCGCGCAGGCGTACCTCGAGCGCGTCTTCCGCACGATGCGTCGCGAGTGGGGCTGCACGTACTTCAAGCTCGACGCCAACTCCTGGGGGGCGATCCCCGGTGGCGTCCACCACGACCGCAAGGCCACCAGCATCGAGGCGTACCGCCGCGGGATGGCCGCCGTCCTGCGCGGGGCCGAGGACGCGTTCGTGCTCGGCTGCAACGCCCCGATGTGGGGCTCGCTGGGCCTGGTGCACGGCATGCGCGTCACCAACGACATCGGCCGTTCGTGGGGCAGTTTCAAGGCTATCGCCACCGAGTTGTTCCACCGCAACTGGCAGCACGGGCGGCTGTGGATCAACGACCCGGACTGCGTGGTGCTGGAGAACACGCCCGGCGCGACCGCCACGGCCGACGAATACCGCTTCCACATGACGATGATCTACGCCTGCGCGGGCATGGTGCTCTCGGGCGACAAGCTGTCGGCGCTTTGCGATCAGAGCATCGCGATTCTCAAGAAGCTGCTGCCCCCGCCGCCCAAGGCGGCCACGTTCGAAGACGCAAGCTTCCGCCTGGGCATCATCGACCTGCCCGACCGCCGCATGGCCTGCCTGTTCAACTGGACCGACGAGCCGATCACCATCGACGTGCCCCTGCCCCGCGCGGCCAAGCTCCGCGACTTCTGGACGGGCGAGGACCTTGGCCGGCACGGCGGCAGCTATCGATCAGAGGCCATTCCGCCACACGGTGCACGATTAATCGAATGCAAGTATGTGTGATGGGTGGCAGGCGATACGCGTTTCTGTTTCTGGCGGAGCGCCATGGGCTATCCGAACAATACCTTCTTGCCAGGCGGGATAAGGCTTCCGAAGCCCATCCCCGCCGCAAGGAGCATGATCGCGCCGCCTTCGGTAGCCCACCAGCTTACGGTCAGCTTGTACGCCACGACCTGCGCAGCCACCGCCACCAGGTACACGGGAACCAGCATCCAATATTCGTAGAGCCCCGACCAATCACATATTCGCCTGAAGATCAGCCAGCAGGCGGAATATCCCACCAATACACCGCCGCCAAATAGCAAGATGTCCGGATACCGAAAACCGGGAGGCACGCGGCTGCCGATGTAGGAGAATGCGAACCACATGGCGGCCAACGACACCGCAGCCAGAACCACCCCGCCTCCGGCCAGGTGAGCGGCAAGAATTGCACAACCGCGACCGAAGGTCCAATTGTCGTCGCTGGTCCGGTTCATTTCTTATTCTCTATTCCTCAGCGACCTCAGCGGCTAACCACTAGAACCACCCACGCAGGAAGTCCGCTTCAGTGCCTTCGTAGACCGCCTCGGCCAGGTGCTCGATGCCTTCCTGGTTGCCCCAGGAATAATTGATGATCGTGCGGCCGCGGAACTCGACGAAGTCGATGTCCGAATTATTGAGGTTCTTCGCCGTCGCAATGCGCTCGTGCAGGCTCTTGGGCAGGCGCGGGTTGATGATCTTGCGATCCTCGTCCGAGGCCACCAGCACCGGATTGTGCGGGCTCTTTTCCCAATGCGCCAGGTCGCGCGAGCGCACGACGTACTGCTCGTACCCGCCGTTGATCGATTCGAGATAAAAGTTGTAGTACCACCCGTCGAGATACCGCAGGCAATGCGGCGCGGTGTAGCGGTCGGGCTCGTAGCGGCACTCGTTGCTGGTCAGGTCCCAGCGCTTCAGGTCCGTCGACGTCGCGAAGCGGGCGGTGAAGGGCACGCCGCAGATGTCCTTGGGCTTGTTGATCTCGAACATCAGCACGTAATAGCCCGGGCCGCGGCACAGCGAGGTGTTGAAGATGCCGTAGCCCGACAGGTTCAGAGCGTTCCACGACTGACAGCTCTTCATGTCGCGCGAGGTGAAAATGTCGACGATTTCGCCGTCCCAGATGTTCGTGCCGGTGACGATCAGCAGATCGCCCTCGACCCAGACGTTGCCCAGGTGGTACCCGCGAGCGAAGGGCTCGCTGGGGCGGCCGCTGTCGTGCTCGACGAAGCGGAAATACGAGTCGCCGGTGTGGTTGTCCCAATAGTTCGGCCGCACGTATTCAAAGCGGTAGAGGGCGTCCTTCCAAACCACCGGGCGCACTTCCACCATATCGCAGTCCACCGTGCCGAGTTTCACGATCCGCGGTGTCATCATTGGCTCCTGTACAATCGCCGCATGATACGAAAAAACACCGGCGTTGCAATGCCGGGTCATTATCGAGTGCTGTGATCTTCTCCCGGGGGCGCAACCGCCGCCAGAGCGGCGGCCTGCAACAGTGCTCCGGTACCTGTCATATGCGCGTCCTGGGAGCTATCTGCAAAGATAGACGCACATAACTAAGTTATGTAATCTAACGCGGCGATGCGTGGCTGACGCGGGGTCGGAGAAACAACCGCGTCGAGCAAGCTCGACCGCCAACGTGGGCGATTCGCGGGAACACGCTCAACGGAGTTGAGCGTTGCGCCCGTGACGGGATGCTGGTAGCTTTGTGGTTTTCGCGATGAGGTCAAACTGCCGATGCAAGAGATCAACGTCAATACGTCCAGCGTGGTGGCTCAAGTCGCGGGCAAGCCTGTCGGGATTAGTGTCGACTATCTGCGCGACATGGATTCCAACCGCCCTGCCGCGAGGCCGATCGCCGAAGCGCTGCGAGAGATGGGGGCCGCCTGGCTGCGGTACCCGGGCGGGGGCAAGTCGGACTCGCATCTGTGGTCCACGCCGCCTTGGGATAAGCCGCGGCCTCAGATTTACCGGGCCTATGCCGACTGGGCGGTCGGGCATGAGGTGATGGACTTCGACGCCTTCATCGCCTTGTCGCGGCAGGTGGGAGCCGAGCCATATGTCGTTGTCGGGTGCAAGCGGGCGGCTCAGACGCCCATCTCCGTCGAGCAGTATTTCGAGAACGCCGTCGAGTGGGTGCGGTACGCCAACGTCACCAAGGGCTACGGCGTGCGGTACTGGGAGATCGGCAACGAGAACTGGCTCAACGACATCAACAAGCCCGAAGAGATGGCCCCTCTGGTGGTGAAGTTCTCGCGGGCGATGAAGGCCGTCGACCCGACCATCCTTGTCGGTTCAAACGGCTTTGGCATGTCCTGGTGGGAGAAGTTCCTGCCCGTCACCGCCGGGGACCTGGACTTCCTGTCGATCAGCAATTACCCCTGCAGCACCTGGATGGGTTACGACTACTACCGCAGCCACGCCGAGGTGGTGCTGTGCGAGCAGGCGCGAATCGCGGCCGAGGCGATCGAGAAGCACGCCCCGCCTGCCGACCAGGCGCGGCTGTTCGTGGCGGCCGTCGAGCTCAACTCGATGGACTACGCCACCGGCGGCTGGCCCAACCGCAACAACCTCGGCCACGCGCTTGTGACGGCCGAGATCTTCGGCCAACTGCTGCAGACGCCTCGCGTGCGGGCGGCGCTGCTGTGGAACACTCGCTGGGTCGAACCCGAGCCCGAGACGATCTGGTACGCCCTGGGCAAGAGCAACGAGTTGCTCCCCGCAGGACGCGCGGTGGCGGCGTGGGGGCGGTTCCTGCACGACACGTTCGTCGCGTGCACCCGCACCGATACGGTCGTGACCTTCGCCAGCCATTGCGAAGAGACCGGCAAGCTCAGCGTGTGGCTGATCAACAAGGACCTCGCACCGGCCAGCGTCTCGCTGAAGATCGAAGGCCCCCACCACTACGCGGCCGCGCGGCGATGGTGCTTCCACGGCCAGGGCCCCGACGACATGCAGCCCCTGTGGGAAGAACTGGGCAGCGCAGCGGTGGTTGGGAATCAGGTCAAGACATTGCCCCTGCCCGGACCGTCGTTGACGGTGCTGGCGGTGGAATGATCCCGCCCGGGTGCCATGGCGGCCGTTTCTCAGCCGCCATGCTCGCGCAGAACGCTCAGGGACATGGCGGTTGAAAAACGACCGCCATGGCACCCGGCGCTAATCCGCAATCCGAAATCCCCAATCTACAATCGTCGCCTCCGGTTGACCTGCGCGGCGCGCGGCGGTACCCTCATGCCACGAGGTACAAAACCATGACCAATCGGATGACGTTCTGCGTGATGGTGCTGTTGGCCGCCGGGTGCGATACCATGCGCATGCCGAGCATGACGCGCGAGCCTTCGCCGCCGGTGGCGCCGGCGGCCGCGCCCGCCCCGGCGGTTGCGGTCAAGCCCGCCGAGACGCCGATCATGGCGTACGTCAACGGCAGGCCGATCTACATGCGGCAGCTCAACGACCTGCTGGTGCAGGTCTACGGGATGCGTTTCGCCCAGCAACTGGTGATCAACGAGCTGGTGCGCCAGGCGGCGGCCGAGAAGAACGTGGCGATCACCGAGCAGGACGTGGCCGACGAGACCGAGCGCGCCACGCAAGAGGCGTTCCCCAGCGTCGCCGACGCCCAGCAGCGCATCCGCCTGCTCGACGAGATGCTCGTCAAGCGTCAACTGCCCCGCCAGCAGTGGGACATGGCCATGCAGCGCAACGCCATGCTCCGCAAGATGACGCCGCAGGACATCACGATCAGCGACGCCGACCTGCGGACGGCGTACGACCGCAAGTACACGCGCCAGATCGTCGTCCGCCACATCCAGGTCCCCACGCTCGAAGACGCCCAGAAGGTGCTGACGATGGTCACCGGCGGGCAGGACTTCGCCAAGACGGCCGCACGCTTCTCCACCAACGATTCGCGCACCAACGGCGGGCTGCTGCCGGCCTTCGGCAAAGACAGCAGCGACGTTCCGGCGGCGATGCGCGACGTGGCGCTGTCGCTGAAGAAGCCCGGCGAAATCTCCAACCCCATTCAGGTCGGCGCGGCGTTCCACATTATCCGGCTGGAAGAGATCATCGAGCCGCCGGCCGCCAAATTCGAGAACGTCAAGAACGCCCTGACGCTGGATCTGCGCCAGGAGAAAATCCGGGCGATGCAGCAGGCGCTGTTGGCCGAGATCATCCGCCGCGCCAACGTCGGGCACAAGATCGAGTTCGTCAACCCGATCCTCAAGGCTCGCACCATCGAGGAGAGCGGGCAGTGAGCCACGACTGGACCATCAACGTCGCTGACCGCATCCGCCGCCTGCCGCCCTATCTGTTCGGGCGCATCAACAAGCTCAAGCACGAGAAGCGCACGGCCGGGGTCGACATCATCGACCTGGGCATGGGCAACCCGGTCGACCCGACGCCGGAGAAGATCGTCAAGAAGCTCTGCCAGTGCGCCCAGGACCCGCGTGCCCACCGTTACAGCCAGTCGATCGGGATCCCGAACCTGCGGCGCGAAGTGGCCAAGATGTACAAGAGCGTCTACGGCGTCAAGCTCGACCCCGAAAGCGAGGTCATCGCCCTGCTGGGCTCGAAGGAAGGCTTCAGCCACATGTGCCTGGCGCTGATGGGCCCCGGCGACACGGCCGTCGTGGGCGACCCGTTCTTCCCGATCCACGTCTACTCCGTCGCCCTGGCCGGGGCCAACGTCATCAACGTGCCGCTGGGCAACGACGAGGCCTTTCTGGCCCGCATCGGCTACGTGGCCGACCACCTGTATCCCAAGTCCAAGTGCATGATCCTGAACTATCCGCACAACCCCACGGCCATGACCGTCGACAACGTCGAGTTCTTCGACTCGGTGGTCGCCCTGGCGCGGCGGACGGGGATGATGGTGATTCACGACTTCGCCTACGGGCGCTCGTGCTTCGACGGCTACAAGGCCCCGTCGTTCATGCAGGCCCACGGGTCCAAGGACGTGGGGGTCGAGTTCCTGACCATGTCCAAGCCGTACAACATGGCCGGATGGCGCATCGGGTTCTGCGTGGGCAACGCCGAGATGATCCGCGCCCTGGCGACCATCAAGGGCTATTACGACTACGGCATCTTCACGCCGGTGCAGGTGGCCAGCATCGTCGCCCTGCGCGAGTGCGAAGACGCCGTCGGCGAACAGGCCGCCGTATACCAGAAGCGCCGCGACATCGTCGTCGGCGGCCTGCGGCGAATCGGCTGGCAGGTCGACTCGCCTCGGGCAAGCATGTTCGTCTGGGCCCGCGTGGCCGACAAGCACCTGCAAGGCCAGGGCACCATTGACTTCGCCCTGCGCCTGATGGACGAAGCCGAGGTCTCCGTCTCGCCCGGCCGCGCCTTCGGCGAAAACGGCGAGAACTACGTTCGCGTCGCGCTGGTCGAAAACGAACAGCGTCTCCGCCAGGCCATCCGCCAGATGGACCGCGCCCTGAACAAAGGCATCAAGGCCCCCTCGGCCAGCAAGATCGGCAAACGGAAAGCGTGATCTTCGCACGTTAGTGCGCGACCTTTCTCAACCGCTGACGAAACGGGAGGTCACACTTAATCCGCAATCCACAATCCCCGCCCTGCTTCATCCCGCTGGAGTCGCACCCGCCTATCCGGTAACATGTCCTCATGAGATTCGGTACCTTCACCGGCGGCATCGACTTGCCTCACGAGAAATACGCGACGGAGGACTCGCCGATCGCGCCGTGGCCGCATCTGGAGCGGCTGCAGGTTCCCCTGGCGCCATGCGGGCGCGGGGCGGCCGAGTGCATTATCGAGAGCGGTCAGCGCGTCGCGGCAGGTCAGCGCATCGCGCGGGCGCTGGACAACACGTCGCTGGACATCTTCTCCCCCGCCGCCGCCCTGGTGACGGGAATCACCACCGTCGACGTCTGCATGGGCGACCGGTTCGTGCCCTCGCCGGCGATCGAGTTGGTGGACCTGGCCGAGCCGCCCATGAACGCCGACAGCCCGGCCAATAATTCCTGGCGCACCAGTTCGCCCGAGGCGCTTCGCCGGCGATTGGCCGAGGGCGGCCTGACCACCTGCCGCAACCCGCTCGAACCGCTGCACCTGTTTATCGACCGCGCAAAGATGTACCGCTGCCGCACCGTCGTCGCCAACCTGATGGAGAACCAACCCTACCTCACCGGCGACCACCGCCTCATGGTCGAGCGCGGCCACGAGGTGCTGGCCGGCCTGGCGATCATCGCCCGCGCCATCGAGGCCGGCCAGACGATCCTGGCGGCCGACCGGCGCTACATCGATGACTACGGCGAGTTGGCCCGCGCCGAGGCCGCCCTGGGCGTGACGTGCATCGCCCTGCCGCACAAGTACCCCATCGGGGCCGATGCGATCCTGGTCAAAGTGCTCACGCGGCGCGAGGCGCCGCACGGGTCGTCGCTGATGGCCACCGGCGCCGCGGTCGTCGGGGCCTGGGCGTGCGTGGCGGCATACCGCTGGGTCGCCTGCGGGGCCTGCCCCACCCACCGCGTCGTCACCGTCAGCGGCGAACTGTCGGCCACGCACGGCAACTTCCTGCTTCCGGTGGGCACGCGCTGCGGCGACCTGGGCAACTTCGTTCGCCACGCCCCGCTGCACGGCGGGCCGATGAACGGCTGCCTCTGCCCCGCCCGCGCCGTCGTCACCTGGGCCACCGAGGCGGTCCTGGCGATACACCCCGCCGAGGCGCAGCCCGCCAGCCCGTGCATCCGCTGCGGATGGTGCACCGACCACTGCCCGGCGCGACTGAACGTGTCGGCCCTTAACGACGCGTACGAGCTGGGCCTGCTCGACCAGGCCCGGCGCGCCCACGTCACCGCCTGCGTCGAATGCGGCGTCTGCTCCTTCATCTGCCCGGCGCGGCTGCCGCTGACCGAACGCGTGCGGCAGCTCAAACGCGCGATCCATCCCGGACCGGCCGTGGCGGCCGTGGTGGGCGACTGACATGACCGAAACCGTCCGACTTACCGATCCGCTGGAACCCGCCCGCCAGGGCGTGACGACCGCGCCGTTCCTTCGCGCCCCCGAGGCCGCCCGCACCATCTTTCTGGTCACCCTCGCCGCCGCCTGCGCCCCGCTGATCGCCGGGATGGTGCTGTTCGGCTGGTACGCTGCGGCGGTGGCGGCGTTGTGCGTCGGCTCGTGCGTCGTTATCGAGCGCATCTACTACCGCGTCACGCACACCCCCGCCCTGTTGGGGCGCACGCACGCCTACCTCACCGGCGTGCTGCTGGCCCTGACCATGCCGCCCTTCGTGCCCTGGTACATCCCCGTCGTGGCGGCCGCCTTCGCCATCATCATCGGCAAGGCCGTCTTTGGCGGCGTGGGACACTTCATCTGGCAACCGGCGCTGGTCGGTCGCGTGGCCGTGGCGGTCATCTTCCTGACGCCGCTGACGCCGGCGTACTGGCCCATCCTCGCCCGGGACAAACTGCTCGACGGCGACATCCGCAGCGCCCAGCAGGTCGACCCCTTCGACCGCTGGTCCGGCCGAGCGGCCCTGCCCGACAGCGACGCCTTCAGCGTCCGCCCGCCGGCTGACATTCTTGCCGGTTTGACCAGCACCGACGAGGTGCAGTACAGCGGCCTGGTTCAAATCCCCCGCGAGCTGATGCTGGCGGGGCTGAAGACCCCGCCCGAGCAGCACGTCCCGCGCCTGCGAGGAGCGGTCATGTCCAAGCTGCCGCCGCTGAACGAAATGCTCCTGGGCGTCCGCGGCGGCGGCATCGGCGAAACCTGCGCCGTGGTCATTCTCGTCGCCGGCCTCTATCTCGTCTATCGAGGATACGTCAAGTGGCAACTGCCGATGGCGATCATCGCCTCGGCGGCCGTCGTCGTGGCCGTCGCCCCGATCCGCCTGGCCGGCCCGGACGGCCAGACCCTCTGGAAGTGGCTGCCGCTGGGCATCGAGGGCGCCGACGCCGGATTCACTTACGTGATCTATCAGCTCCTCAGCGGCGAGCTGCTGCTGGCGGCCATGTTCCTGGCCACGGAGATGACCTCGCGCCCCGTCACCACCGGCGGACAGGTGCTCTTCGGCATCGGCTGCGGGGCGGCCGCCATGCTCCTGCGCCTGTACGTCGACCTGCCGGTCCCATGCTACACCGCCATCCTGATCATGAACACCTTCACCCCCAAGATCGACCGCCTCTGGCGACCGCGCACGCTTGGCCAGCCGCGATGGCGCCCCTTCCGCCGCAAAGCGAAGCCGCTCGCGGCTTAACATCTTTGATTTGACGGGGTCTGTGTGGCAAAGTTGTCGCTAACGAACGTGGAGCAGATCCGATGAGCAAAAGAGCTTTGATGACCCGGCGCGAGGCGCTCAAGGCTGCGGCCGTTGGCGCGGGGGCGCTGGCTTCTTCATCCTGCCTCGCGCGGCTCAGCGCCGCCGGGGCCGCAGAGGGTAATGCCATGAAACGACGGCCGAACATCATTTATATCCTGGCAGACGATCTGGGCTATGGCGACGTATCGTGCTTCAATCCCCAGGGCAAGATCCCCACGCCGAACCTCGACCGCCTGGCGGCGCAGGGGATGCGATTCACCGACGCCCATGCGACGTCAGCCGTCTGCAGCCCCTCGCGCTACGGCATCCTCACGGGCCGCTATAACTGGCGGACGCGGATGCAGAGCGGGATCGTCGGCGTCTACGGCGACCCGCTGATCGCGTGCGACCGCCTGACCGTGGCCGGCCTGCTCAAGCAGGCCGGGTATGGCACAGGCTGCATCGGCAAGTGGCACCTGGGGATGGGCTGGAGTTTCAAGGCCACGGCCGATTTCCACGGCTGCGACGGCAAGCCCGCCACGCCAAAGCAGAAGGCCCTCTGGCGGGAAGCGTTCTCCAAACCCACCACCGGCGGGCCCACCACGCGCGGGTTCGATTACTACTTCGGCACCGACGTGCCCAACTGGCCGCCGTACTGCTACATCGAGAACGACCGCACCGTCGGGATCCCAACCGAGTTCCTGCCGGCGCGGCTGCTGGGCAACAACCAGGCCAGCCAGCCCGGCCCGGCCCTGGAGGGCTGGAACTTCGAGCAACTTCTGCCCACGTACGCCGCCAAGGCCGACGAGTACATCCGCGCCCAGCAGGACAAGCCGTTCTTCCTCTACATGCCGCTGACATCGCCGCACACGCCGCTGGCCGTCAACAAGGAATGGAAAGGCAAGAGCGGGCTGAACCTCTACGCCGACTTCGTCATGGAGACCGACGCCATCGTCGGGCGGGTCCTCAAGTCGCTGGCCGACAGCGGCGCCCCCGACAACACGCTGGTGATGTTCGCCAGCGATAACGGCTGTGCCCCGTACGTCGGCGCGGCGGAGATGGAAGCCAAAGGCCACTTCCCTTCCGAGCGCTATCGCGGGTACAAGGCCGACGCCTGGGACGGCGGGCACCGCATTCCGTTCATCGCCCGCTGGCCCGGCGTGGTCAAGCCCGGCGCCACGTGCGAGCAGACCGTCTGCCTGTCAGACCTGATGGCCACGTGCGCACAGATCATCGACAAGCCCCTGCCCGACAGCGCCGGCGAGGACAGCGTAAGCATTCTGCCTCTGCTGCAGGGCGGCGCCGGCCCCGTCCGCGAGCACGTGGTGCATCATTCCATCAACGGCAAGTTCGCCATCCGCAGCGGCAAGTGGAAGCTCGTGCTCTGCGGCGGCTCGGGCGGCTGGGCCTCGCCCAACGACGAGCAGGCCAGGAAGCAGAAGCTCCCGCCCATCCAGCTCTATGACATGGAGGCCGACCCCGGCGAGCGCACCAACCTCCAGGCCAATCGGCGCGACGTCGTCGACTCCCTCTCAACCCTGCTGCAGAAGCTGGTCGACCAAGGCCGCTCGACCCCCGGCAAGCCGCAAGACAACGATGCCCCAGTGGACATCTGGAAAGGCTCCCGAGACACTCACCCTGACGACGCGTGAGCGGCCGGGGTAGCTGCCCGGTGCGGATCTCTAGTAATCTCGCAGTTCGATGATCGGGGCGGTCAGCGGCTTGGCCGGGACGGTCTGCGGTGCGGCGGGTAGCTGGGGCGGGGCCTCGCTCGTTGGCGCAGGGGCGACGGGGGCGGCCGTAGTCGGGGCGGTTGCGGGGAGGGGTTGTGTGGCCAGTTGCGTCGCGGCCGGGGGCAATGCGGCCTGGGCCATCAGCGACACCTGCACGTCGGCGTCACGGGACATCGCCAGGGCCAGTTTCGGGTCGGCCGGGCCGGCCAACTCCGCCACGCGCAGTCGCACCAGGGGGCTGGGATCGTCCTTGAGTTGTCGGGCCATCTGGACGACATCGTCGCGCCGGGGCAGGCGGGCCAGTTGAACGAGCATCTCGGCCCGCACCACCGGTTCGGGATCGGCCAGAAGCATCTTGACCACGGCCATCATGTCAGCAGCCGCGGCCGCGGCGGGCGGTTGCCCCTGCCCGCCCAAGGAAGCCATCATCGAGGCAACCTGATCGGCCGCGCGAAAACGCGTCGCGGCCGGAGCGGTCGGCTGGGCGTTGCCTTTGAGAACCCGTGCGATGTCGTAAAACACGCCGTCGCCCTTGAGGACGCCCAGGGGCTGCCGCGTGATCGTCACGGGTTCCACGGCGATGGCGGCCAGACCGCTGGCTATTTGCCCATCGCACAATTGGGGGTCGACGATCCCCGAGCAGGTGATCGTGAGGTTGTCGAAGCAGTTCTGGAAGAGTTCTCGTCCGAGGGCGCCCACGTCAAGACGCACGCGCCACGCGACGCTCTTGAGCGGTTCAAGCTGGTGCGGACACGGCCACTTGAGCGTCGGCATTTGCGCCGCACTGAAGAGCACGGACCCGCGCGTGCCGCCGGCGAGCGTGACGGTCAGGCCCATCGCGGGAATCATCGTCCCGACGGGGCTCGGCGCTCCCCATCCGCCCAGTGGCACGGGGATGCTGGAAATGTTGGTCAGCGTCGCACCGATATAAATGGGTTCGCCGGGGCGCACGCTCTGTGTGGGCGATGCCAGGCGGACGGCCAGGAACTTCTGCGGCGCGGTCGCCATCTCGATATAGCGGCCGTCGAAGGTTTCCATGAGCTTTGCGATTTCGCCGCTGCCGGATACCGGCGGCACGGGCATCGATATCTTCTGGGCCATCGCGCGCAGCGTTCGCGCCGCCGGACCGGTCCGGGCAAGCATGAGCCCCTTGGCGATCATCTGCCGCTGCGGTTCGGCCGCGCCGATTCTGGAATAGTGCTCGGCCAGCACGACGGCGGCATAAACGTTCTGCTTTGCCAGGGCCGTCAGAAACTCCATCGCGCTCTTGACCGTGGCGGGATTGCTCGACTTGAGCTCCGCCGCCATGACGATCCGCTGCAAGTTGACGTTTCTGGGATCTCTCGCCAGTGCCCGCTGGGCGAGGCTCACAGCCATGGTCTCGTCGGGGATGGCGACGGTATAGAACACGGCGACTTTCTCCAGCACCTCAGGCGAAGGCGAGGACGCCAGGAGCGTTCCCAATTGCGAACGCAGCGCAGCCGCCTCGGCCTGGGCCTCCTGCGCCTGTCCGGCGAGGGTGTGCGCCTCGATCATCAGCATGCGCAGGTCGATGCTGCCGGGGTACGCCTCCAGCAGCGGCACGAATGTCTCGATAGCGGTCTTGTACTGCCCGGCATCGAGCAGCGCATTGCAATACAGCATCGCCAGCGGCAGGGGCGGCGCCTTGCGGCGGCAGAGCCCCGCAACGTCGTTCCAACTGACCCAGTAAAAGCGGAGCGACTGCTCGTAGAGCCCCTGCTCGCCGAGGATCCCCGCCAGTTGGGCCGCCGTCGTCGCCGAGAATGGGTTGCCCCGGAACTGCCGCAGGCGCACGTCGACCCGGTCCAGCACCGACGCCTTGGTGCGGCGCTTGAGCCACTGCTCCAGGGCCGTAACGTTGTTGCCGTCGATGCGAATGGATGTCAGGGTCGCTCGCTCGGCGTCGTCGGGGTATCCCTGCCCCGCCAGAAGCGCCGCCTCCTGCAGGGCGGCCTCGGACCGCACCGCCGCGGGAATTGCCGCGTCGTTGATCACCCGCTGGAGAAGGGCGCCGCGGGTCTCGACCGATTGCTGGGCGGCCAATCCGGCCGCCACCCATCGCATCCAGGCGACGTAGTCATCACCATGGCTCTTGAGATATCCCGCCCACGCCTGCGCGGCGAGTTGGCTTTGGACCGAGCGGTCGGCCTGGCTGCCCTTGCCGACCAATTCATACAGGTTGCCCAGCAGGCGCTGCGTCGCCGCGTCGTCGGGGGCATATTGCTGAGCCATCTTTGCCAGCGCCAGGGTGCGGACGTTATATTCGCCTTCCATCGCCGAGGCCAAGAGGCTCTGGCCGGCCAAGACCGCCAAGGCCGCATCGCCTTTGGGGGCAGTGGCTGTCGCCGGCGCGATGGTCTGCGCGCCGGCCGGGCATAGCCCCGCCAGCATCGCCATCCCCATCAAAACGTATGTGCGCATGGTCGCCTCTCGGTTGGCGCAGGCCGCCAGTTCATCACGGCCGCTGCAACGGCTGAATGGATATCGATTGAACTTTGTCGCCTCGGCGCACCTGCAGGGCAACGCTGGGTTGCTTGGGATCGGCCAGCACCTTCTCGACCGCCTGCTTGAACGCATCGATGCTCGTCACGGTCTGCGAGCCGACAGCCGTGACGAGATCGCCGTCGGCCAGGCCCGCCTTGGAGGCCGGGCTGTCGCGCTGCACGCCGGCGACGATAACGCCTTCGGTCGTCGCGGCCGGTCCCGTCAGCAGATGCGCGTCGAGGGGGATTCTCTGCCGCACCAGGGCGCCCAGCGGGGCGGCGAACCAGCTCGGAGCCTCGTTGGGCATCAAGGGCGTGGGTTCGAGCGTGAGCGTCGCATCGACCCGCTTGCCGTCTCGCACGACGCCCAGGGCGACCTCTTTGCCGGCGCCGATGCGCGCCAGTTGATTCATCAGCCCCCGTGCCGTCAGCAGCGGCGAGGCATAGTCCTCCAGGTCCTTTCCGTTGACGGACACGATGATGTCTCGATCTTTGAGCCCAGCCTTATCGGCCGGTCCGCCGGAGACGATCTGCTCGATCATGACGCCGGGCTTGTCGAGCTTGGCCAACTCGGCCAGTTGCCTGGAGACGCCCTGGAGTTTCATGACGCCCATCCAGGCCAGTCGCTGCCCGCGGCCTCCGCTGGGGATTCGCGAGAACACGTCGGCGAACTCCTCGACGGGCATGAAACACGACGAGTCGCGTACGGCCTTGAGCGAGACCGTGCCGCTGCCGCGGTTGGTGGTCATGGTGTACAGGTCTGAAAACTGCTGGCGTCCGACGATCCCGATCGCGTCGCCGCTCTCGGCGAACACAGGCGAGCCGATATTGCTGAGCGTTCCACTGGTCACCAAAGCGATCTGCTCAGGCACGCGCGTCATCGCGCCGACGTTGCCGCCGGTGACATAGGCGACGTTGCCGGCATTGGAGGCGAACAGCCCGACCGATGCGACCTCCTGGCCGATCTTGAGGTTGGCGCGGCGAACGAAGGTAATGGCCTTCCACGGTCCCTTTTCCGCCGCCCGGACAAAGCCGATGCCCGTCAGCGCGTCGACGCCCATCAGTTCGGCCTTGATCGGCTTGCCCTCGCCGCCCGGCACCATCAGCGTCATGTCCTTGACGTTCTCCGGGACGGCATTGCTTTCCAGCGCCAGCGTGATGAACAGCCCCACGCCGTCCTGGACGGAGACGCACGTCGCCAGGCCTTCAAAAGGATTCTCGATGCCGCCCTGCACGAACTTGCCCTGCACCTGCGCCAGGGCGCCGCTGCCCTGCTCGTAGGCCTTGGCCAGCAGCTTGGCGTCGACGGCCTGGCTAACCGATGCGCTTAATGTCCACGCCGCAATTGCGGCCGTCAGCAGTGCTTTTTTCATAACATGCCTTTCTCTCGATCCACTCGCCGGCAGGCGGTGATATTGGTCGCTCAAGAATTCATCGGCCATAAACGCCCACGCCACCAGCGGAATAGGGCCATGTTCCAGGGATGCCCACGGGCGAACGGCCGCCATGGCACCCATTCTCATATCAGCCGGCCCGGCGCTGGGCGAGAGTCGGCCCGTTGCTGGGCGCAAGAGCGAATCGTATCACCAACACCATGATCGTGCCCATCGCCATCAGGGCGATCGACGTGTATTGATTATGCGTGAGGATCCCCCTCGCCAGATCGTGGGCGTTGTCGCTGCGGATGCTCTCCTGGACAAACCGCGTCATCGGGTACACGACCATCAGCATCGCGAAGATCATGCCCTCGCGCAGGCGATGGCGATACAGCACCGTCAGCAGGGCCGCCAGCAGCAGCGCGTTGATGATCCCCAGCGCCTGGGCCGGCTTGACCGCCAGCGTGTGGCTGTGCAGTGCCAGGTCGAACTGGTCGGCCTGGAGGTAAGCGTTGATCGCCGCATCGCGAGCCGCCGTCCGCGTCGCCGGCGAGGCGGCGCCCAGCGACGGGGCCAACTGGCTCAGCAATCGATATCGCGTGGTGAGATAGTTCCACGCTTCGTCGAAGTCCAGCCGCCCGTCGCCGCCGGCGTCGAACATCCGCGCGTCGTCCCACTGCTCGCTGCCGCGCAAGAAGCCCGTGCCCTCGGCCAGGGCCTTGTTCCACTGCCGCTGGTCGAGCTGGCCATGATCGGAAACGGCCGCGAACAGCCTCCGCGCGGCCTCGCGGTCCATGTGGACGGTGGCCAGTTGGTCGTTGGTCAGGCGCCCGTGAAGAACCCGCGTCGCGCGCGGCTGGAGGATCGGATACACCCCCCCGCTCCTGCTCGATTCAAGCGGTGCGTACGCGCTGGCAAAGTGCTCCATCAGCCGCCAGTCGGGGTTGAGCACCCCCGTCGTCGGTCCCGCCGCCAGCACGGCCGGACCGTCGGGCGTCCCCTGACGCAGCAGTGCCAACGCCCGGTCTTTGAGCTGCTGCGAGTAGACGGGGCTGGGCCCGCCGGTATGGGCGGAGAACGGTCCGGCCCCGGTGTCCAGATTCACCAGCGGCTGGGCGTACATCGGAAAGTGCATTCCCAGCGGCCACTCTTCGCTGCACCGCCCGCCATAGCAGCATCCGTTGAGCAGGCAGCCGGCGCGTCCGAACGCCAGGCCGACCATCAGGCTGACGGCCAGGATGTCGAGGTGCCGCCGCACGGGCAGGCGCTTGGCCACCAGGTACGCCAGCACCATGATCGCCGCGAGGATCACGCCGCCGTAGTAGATCAGCCCGCCGGAGGTGATGTTGAGCATCTCGCCCAGCGAGAGCGAGTAGGATGGGTCGTGATGGTTCTTGACGACTTCCTGAATGACAAACGCCAGCCGCGCCCCGACCACCCCGCCGATCAGCGCGAAGATGCCGCATTGCGTGAAGACGTCCGGATCTTCGCCGCACCGCCGGGCACGCCATCGCGCCAGGGCGATCCCGCACACGAACCCCAGCACCATCATCAATCCATATCCGTACACGCGCAGCGGGAGCCCCAGCCACTCCGGCGTTCCAAAGTCCACGATGATCGGAAGCATACGCTCGACTAGATTCGACGGAAAACCTTGTTGGTCTCGTCATCCACCAGAACGATGGACGGTTTGACGCCCACGGCCTGCTCATGTTCCACATAGCCAAAGGCCATGATGATGATCTTATCGCCCACGGTCACCAGCCTTGCCGCCGCGCCATTGACGCAGATCACGCCGCTGCCGCGATGGCCGGCCATCACGTACGTCTCGAACCGCTGCCCGTCGGTCAGGTCGGCCACCAGCACGCACTCGCCGGGAAGAATGCCCGAGGCATCGAGGATTTCCTGGTCGATGGTGATCGACCCGACGTATTCCACCTGGGCCTGGGTGATCGTGGCGTGATGAATCTTCGCTCGCAACAGCTTCAGCAGCATGGTCTTTCCGTTCCTCAGTAGCACGGGCGTCCCGCTCGTGAGTGGCATGGGCATCTTGCCCGTGCTCCTGCATGCTCGAACGGCACACACTCCACGGCCGGGACGCCGTGGTACTCATGGGCAAGATGCCCATGCTACGGGCGATTGTACCGTTAATCCTCGGGGCCTACCAGAACGTTGTCGATCAAACGCGTGGGGCCGAACTTCACCGCCAGCGCCACCAGCACCGGGCCGTCCGTCTCTTCTACGCCAGCCAGGGTCTGGGGGTCCACAATCTGAATATAATCCACCCGCCCTGCCGGCGCCGACTCGTCCAGTCGCCGCCGCATCAGCTCGATCACCTCCGCCGCCGGCGGGGCCGAATCGCGTATCGTCGCGGCCGCCAGCGTCAGCGCCTCGTGCAGACCCGCCGCCTGGCGGCGATGCTCGCTCGACAGGTTCGCGTTGCGGCTGGACATCGCCAGGCCGTCGGCCTCGCGAACGATGGGGCATCGCACGACCCGAACGGGCATGTCCAGGTCGGCGACCATCCGCTCGATGACGCAGGCCTGCTGGAAGTCCTTGTTGCCGAAATACGCGCAGTCGGGCTCGACGATGTTGAACAGCTTGGCGACGATGGTGCACACGCCGGCAAAGTGCGTCGGGCGGCTGGCCCCGCAGAGGCTGCGCGTCAGGCCTGACACGCTGATGGTCGTCGCCGCCCCCGGCGGATACATCGTCTCGACCTCGGGCATGAACACCAGCGCCGCCCCCTCCTCGCGGCATGCGGCCAGGTCGGTCTCGGGTGTGCGCGGATAGCGGCTGAGATCTTCCTTAGGCCCGAACTGGGTCGGATTGACGAAAATGCTCACGACCACAAACCCGCATTCCTTGCCGGCCGCGCGGACCAGCGAACGGTGGCCTTCATGCAAAGCGCCCATCGTCGGCACAAAGCCAATGCGCATGCCCTGCCCGCGCGCCGCCGCAACAGCCGAGCGAACTTCCTGGATGGACTTCACTGTGTTCATGGTTCTTAGCTCTCAGCTATCCGTTGAAGACACCGCACTCTCGCTTTAGCTGATAGCTGAAAGCTGAGAGCTGATAGCTCTCTTGATCGTTTGTCTATCGTGCGAATCGCGAATATCCACCAGCGACGTATCGATCTCCACTACCGGACACGGCGCTTCGGCGACGAGCTTGCGGTACTCCTGCCGCATCGACTCCAGGAACTCCGCCGTCATGAACGCTTCAAACGCCCTGCCGCGTCCGGCCAGGCGCTCCAGCAGCACCTCGACCGGCGCGTCCAGCACCACCAGCACGTCCGGCCGGCGAACCAGCGCCCCCAGCGGCGCGGCGATCTTCCGGTATGTCGCCAGTTCAGCATCCGCCAGTCGCACGCGGGCGAACAGGCCGTCCTGGCAGAATCCGTAGTCGCTGATAAACAGCCCCGACGCCGGCCAGGACTCGGCCGAGAGTTGCCGCACGCGCGACAACAGATAATATAGTTGCGCCGGCAGGCGGGCTTCGTCGCGGCCTTGGAACGAATCGGCCAGGAACGGATTGCCCGCAAAGTCTTCGTGAATCTGCCCTGCCGACAGATCCGCCGCCAGCAGAGCAGCCAGCGTTGTCTTGCCCGCCGCCGGCGGTCCGATCAGACTGATCAGCGTCGCGCTCACTGCCCCACCTCGGCGTCGGCCAGCATGTCCAGCACCGTCAACCGCAGCACCGGGTGCAGCGCCCCCGGCGCAATCTCCGCCAGCGGGCGCAGCACGAACGGCCGCTCATGCATCCGCGGGTGCGGAATCGTCAGCCGCGGGGTGTCCATCACGAGGTCTTCCATCATCAGGATGTCCAGGTCGCACGTCCGCGGCCCCCACCGCTCTTCAAAATCGCGGTCGCGCCCGAGGTCGGCCTCAACTTCGTGCAGCGCCTCGAGCAGTTCCAGCGGTTCCAGGTCGGTCTCGATCTCCATCGCCGCGTTGAG
Source organism: Planctomycetaceae bacterium (assembly GCA_021371965.1). Next base: position 32,902 of record JAJFVE010000004.1, on the reverse strand, counting down.
GTACGGCGGCTGACCGGGCGGGCCTCCTTCAGCCTTTGTTTCGATGAATCGGGATATCCGCCGCACGTGCACCCCCGAAGCGCGCGCCAGAATCGCGGCCGCCCGCAACAGCGTCTGCGCCCGATCCCCCACGTTACTGCCCATGCCGATGTATGCAATCATGATTTAGTGATCAGTAGCCAGTAGCCTGTAGCCAGTGGTAATACGAACGGGTTGTTCCTGGCTACTGGCTACCGGCTACGGGCTACCGTTTCTCAAAGATTCGCCCCAGCGCTTCGGTCAGCACCGCGTCCGGGTACGTCAGCGAGATGCGGAAGAAGCCTTCGCCGGCGGGGCCGTAGCCGCGGCCGGGCGTCACCACCACGCCCGCTTTCTCCAGCAGGTCGGTGGCGAACTCGCCGCTGAGGCCCTTGTACTTCTCGGGCACCGGGGCCCAGATGTAGATCGTGGCCTTGGGCTTGGCGATGTTCCAGCCGTTGGCGTTGAGGGCGTCGACCACCAGGTCGCGCCGTCGCTGGTACACCGCGTTGATCGGCGGGATGATCTGCTCGGCCATGTCCAGCGCCTTGGCGGCCGAGAACTGGATCGCCCGCAGCACGCCGTTGTCGATATTGTCCTTGACGGTCGAGAGGGCCTTGACGGCCGAAGCGTTGCCGACCATGCACCCGGCGCGCCAGCCGGTCATGCAGAAGGCCTTGCTCAGCGAGAAGAACTCAACCGCCACCTCAGTTGCACCGGGAACCTGCATGATGCTCGGCGAGCGATAGCCATCGTACGTGTTCTCGCTGTAGGCGCTGTCGTGGGCGATCAGGATGTTGTGCTTGCGACCGAAATCCACCGCCCGCTGGAAGAACGCCAGATCGGCCACGGCCGTGGTGGGATTGTTGGGGTAATTGATCCACAGAAGCTTGGCCCGCTCGGCGACGTCCTTGGGGATGGCGTCAAAGTCCATCAGGAAGCCGTTCTTGGCCTGGAGCGGCATGTAGTAGGTGCTCGCGCCGGCAAAGACGTGGCCGATGTTGTATGTCGGGTAGCCCGGCTCGGGGGCAATGCCCATGTCGCCAGGGTTCATGATGGCGGCCGGGAGCTGCGCGATGGCGTCCTTGCTGCCAGTGGTGGTCACGACCTGATCGGCCGCGAGGTCCACATTCCAGCGGCGCTTGTAGAAGTCGCGGATCGACTGTGCGAACTGCGGCACGGGCACGTCGCAGCCGTAGCGGTGGCGATTGGGATCGCCCGCGTCGTCGACGGCGCGCTGCATCTCGCGCACGATGGGCTCAGGGGCGGGCATGTCCGGATCGCCGATGCCCAGCGTGATGACCTTGACGCCTTTCGCCCGGGCCGCGGCGATCTTTCGCCTCAGGTCGGCAAAAAGGTACGGCGGCAGCTTCTTCAGACGATCAGAAAGTTCCACATCCATAACCAAAGATCCTTTCGCTCTGCTTTGGGCTCCAGACTTCAGGCTTCAGGCTTGGGGGGGGGGGGGGGAATTCATTTCCTGAAGCCTGAGGCCTGAGGCCTCTCCTCTCCATATTCCACTATCCGCCGCGGACAATCCACTGGCGAAAAATGAATTTTCGGCGGAAGAAATACGCCCTTCCCGGCAACAGTTATAGCAGAAGACGGAGTTCTGTTGACCCGTCCTGCCGCAGCACGGTTGGGACTTGCCCGACCGCCCACGAAAGGAGTTCAGGATATGACGCGAACCGCAGCATTTGCAGGCGCGCTGGTTCTGGCGATGGCATCGGCCGCCTTCGCCCAGGACGCCGCCCAACGACAGGGTCGCCGACAGCGCGGCCCGGAAGCAAAACCGGCCGATACCTCCAGGCTGACCAACGAGCAGTTGCTCAGCGAGATCCGGAGCCTCAAGGCCCGGATCGCCAAGCTCGAGGCGTCTCAAACCGCTCGCGTTAAGGCCGCTCCCAAGACCGACCGTACCGCCAGGATGAGCGATCGCGGCGCCAAAGATGGCACAAACGGACGCAAAATGGCTGCCCGCGAACACGGCGCCAAAGACGTCCGTGGCATGATGGCCCAGGGCCGCTTCGGCCAGGGTCGCGAGATGGCACAGGCCCGGTTTGACAAGGGGCGCGGTCAGATGGCCCAGGGGCGATTCGGCAAGGGGCGTCACCAGATGGCCAACGGCCGCTTCGGCCAAGGGCGTCACCAGATGGCCAAGGGTCGCTTCGGCCACGGCCGTCACCAGATGGCCAAGGGTCGTTTCGGCCACGGCCGTCACCAGATGGCCGAGGGTCGCTTCGGCCAAGGGCGCGAACAGATGTTCCGCGGCCGCTCTTCTGGCTCGCGCGGCCAGATGATGCACCGGTTTGGCCGCCGCGACGGCGATCGCCGCTGAAGACGCCATGGTAGTTACTCCGGCCGGACCGAGGCTGACGCACATGCACCAGATTGACACGCCTGTGCGATTCAGCTTCGGCCCCGGCCGGTGTTATTTTTCCCCCAGCGGCAGCGTCCGCACAAAGACCACGAAGACCACAACGGAGCCGGCAGATATGATTTCCCTTTGTGCCCTTCGTGCTTTTTGTGACGCGTCGCGAGGCATGTAACGGCGCCGCGCGGCCGCTCACTATCCTCGTAGAAATACAATATGCCCGTCGGCCCAGGCGTTGGGCTGAGGGAACACGACACGGCGCTGAAGCGCCAATTATCAGGAGCCTGACCATGAATCGTACGTTGACTGCGGTGTTGGTGCTGCTGGCCGTTGTGGCCGTCTCCATGCCCGCCCTCGCTCAGGACCAAGGCGACAACAAGCCCGCCGTCCGCCAGCGCGGCGAGCGCATGCCCATGATGCGCGTCCTCAATGACGAGCAGAAAGCCATCCTCAAGGCCGCTCGCGAAGAGGCCGCCAAGGCCGACACCCCCGAAAAGAAGGCCGAGATCAACAAGGCCGCCATGGAAAAGGTCAAAGCCTCCCTCACCGACGACCAGAAGGCCAAGATCAAGGCCGCCGAGGCCCAGCGCGGCCAGCGAGGCCCCGGAATGCGCGGCATGGGCGACATGGAAAAGGTCCTCACCGACGACCAGAAGGCCACCCTCAAGACCGCCGGCGATGAAGCCGCCAAGGCCGACACCCCCCAGAAGAAACGCGAGATCATGAAGGCCGCCATGGACAAGGTCCAGGCCTCCCTGACCCAGGAGCAGAAAGACCAGATCGCCAAGGCGCGCAGCGAGCGCGAGGCCAAGAGCCGCGAGGCGATGGACAATATCCTCAATGACGACCAGAAGGCCGTCATGAAGACCGCCCGCGATGAAGCCGCCAAGACCGAAGACGCTCAGAAGAAGCGCGACATCATGCGCGCGGCCATGGAAAAGGTCCGCTCAACGATGACCGAAGACCAGAAGGCCCAGATGGAGAAGCTCCGTCCCGCCCGCCACGGCCCAGGCCGCAGAGGCGCCCAGCCCAAGACCGACCAGCCCGCCCCGGCGCCGGCGCCCAATGAGTAAGAACTGTTCGAAGTTCGAAGTAGAAGCATTCAACCGCGTGGCCTTCAAAAGCCACGCGGTTGTTTTTTTGACCGAGGGAAACGGCTTGCACTGAGGTCTCCCGAACTTCGAACTTCGCACTTCGATCTTCGAACTGCTTCGTGGTATTATGCCCCTTCTATGATCATCACCATTGACGGACCGGCGGGGTCGGGCAAGAGCACCGTCGCGCGGCGGTTGGCCGCGGCGATCGGCGTGGCCCATTTCGACACCGGCGCGACGTATCGCGCGGCCACGCTTAAGGCAATGCAGTCGCAGGCCGACCTCAAAGACCCCCTCGCCCTGGCGGCCATCGCCCGCGAGGCCGATATTCAGCTCGCTGACGACAACGGCAAGCTGCGCGTGCTGCTCGACGGCCGAGACGTCAGCGCCGCCATCCGCACCAGCGACGTGACGGACAACATTCACTTTCTGGCCGATGAACCGCGGGTGCGCCACGTGCTGGTCGAGTTGCAGCGCCGCATCGGCGGCGGACTGGGCAGCTTCGTCACCGAGGGGCGCGACCAGGGCTCGGTCGTCTTCCCGCACGCCGACGTGAAGTTCTTCCTCAACGCCTCAGCCGAGGTGCGGGCCCGACGACGCTGGTCGGAACTGGTGGCCGCCGGCGAAGCGGCTGACTATCAGCAGGTGCTCGACAGCGTCGTCGCACGCGACCATCGCGACATGACGCGCGCGGTCGGGCCGCTTGTCAAGCCCGCCGCGGCCGTCGAGATTGACACCTCCGGCATGACCATCGACGAGGTGGTGGAGGCGATGAAGGCTCGCGTGGAGCAGTCCCGATGAGCGCCATTCGCAGCCACACCAACCCCGCCCTGCCCAAGCTCAACCTGCCGGCCGACATCCCGCACGCCAGCACGGCGTACCTCATCATGCGGGCGATCCTGCAGGCGCTGTTCTCCGTCATCTACAAGCTGCGGACATTCAATCGCCATCTCGAACCAGCTAGCGGCGGCGTGCTTTACATCTGCAATCACCAGAGCTTCCTCGACCCGATCATCGCCAGTTGCATGCTCCAGCGGCCCTGCAATTACATGGCCCGCGACAGCCTCTTCCGCAACGCGTTCTTCGCCAAGGTCATCAGCACGTTCAACGCCTTCCCGGTCAAGCGCGGCACGGCCGACACCGGGGCGATCAAGGAGGCGATGCGCCGCCTCAAGGCCGGCGGGTGCCTGGTGATTTTCGCCGAGGGCACGCGCACCGAAGACGGGCGCATCGGGCCGATGCTGCCCGGCGTGGCGCTGCTGGCCCAGCGAGCGGCCAAGTGGGTCGTGCCGGTGGTGATCGACGGCGCCTACGAAGCCTGGCCGCGGACGCGAAAGTTCCCCGGCGCCGGCAGCATGATGGTGCAGTACGGCACGCCGATGCCCCAGGAGCAGGCCAAGAAGCTCTCATCCGACGAACTCATCGCCACCATGCGACAGCAGATGATCGCGATGCAAACGGACCTGCGCAAGAGAGCGGGCCGGCCGGAACTGAAGTACGACCGGAACTAGCAGACTATGGAGTGCGGCAGCCTTAGCTACCGCACTCCATATTGCCCCACGTCAACTCACGCCGAGCTTCTGCAGGTTGCGGTAGCTGGTGGCGACGCAGTCGAAGGGGTTCAGGCCGTTGCAGTTGTCTTGTTCGACGAGGTAGTACTCCACGCCGCCGGCCTCGCCTGCGGCCAGGATCGCAGGCCAGTTCAGGTTGCCCTCGCCCACTGCCGCCATGAGCTGGCCTTCCGGTCCGCGGGCCATGTCTTTGAGATGGATGACGGGCTCACGGCCGGCGCAGTGGTTGATCCACCATGTCGGGTCGCCGCCGCCGTGCTGGATCCAGTACGTGTCGATCTCGGCCTTGAGGATATCGCCGGGGGCCTGGTCGTACAGTTCTTGCAGCCAGGTGCTCTTGCCGCAGCGGACCAGTTCGTGGCTGTGGTTGTGATACGAAAAGTCCATGCCGTTCTTCGCCAGTTCGGCCGCGATGGGCCGGAGCTCGGCGATGAACTTCTTGACGCCCTCGGCCGTGACGTACTCATGCGGTAGCGAGCCGATGGCCGGGTGCGGGCACTTCCACATCTTGTGAATCTCGATCACGTGCGGCAGATCCGTCTGGAACTGCCCCCAGCCCATGTGCGTGGCGGCCACCTTGAGCCCCGAGCCTTCGACGGCCTTGGCGACCTCTTTGGGATCGATAGGCCCGATGGCGGAAATCTGCACCGCGGTATATCCGATCTTGCGGACCTTCTCCATCGTGGCGGTGAAGTCCTTGATGTTCTGCGTGAACTCCCGAAGGGTGAACAACTGAACGCCTGCCTTGCCAGTGATCATCTTGCTCTCCTGAACTTTGCCACAGAGATCACAGAGAACACGGAGAAAGAGACAAGAAGACTCTCTTTGTGTTCATTGGATCTCTGTGGCATGGTCTTATTCTTCGTCGCTTTCGTCAAGCTCGCCGTATCGCGCTTCATGGATGCGGCTGCTGACCCAGTAGCCTGCCACGGCCCCGGCGGCGCCGGCGGTGACCCAGTCCAGCGGCACGGCGCAGGCATAGGGCGCCACCGTCTCCCACGACAGGTGCATCCCGCTGACGGTCTTCATCGCCCCCAGCGCATACATCACCACCGCCAGCACGACCGGGGTCACCATGGCGACGGCGGCCGACCGAAAAGGAAACACCTGGTACGCCAGCAGGGTCGCCGCGAACAGGCTCCCGGCGACGGCGAACATCGTCTGCGAGCGATCGTACGACCGCATCAGAAGCAGCAGCAGGACAAACCCCGTCAATATCGCCAGCGCCAGGCAGTATCCACCCAGCACAAGCTGCTTGCGCAGGTCCTTGCTTGTGCCGATCTCGCGGCTACCCTGCTCGGCATACTTGCTGAATACCCCATGTGCGGCGGTGGCCACCAGGGCCGATATCGGATCTCCCATATAATAAACTTTTCTGGCTTTGACTTTTCGTCGCTGTTCTTCCGTGAGGCTTGCCAGCGGATCCTGCCAAGCCCATGATGGGCTCAAGGCCGTGATCTTGTTGCGCACCCATCCGGTCAGCAGCGCCGCGCCGAACACCACCACCGCCAGCAGCAGCGTGTCGAGGATCATTTGAACCAGCAAGAAGCCCAGGGCGCTTTCGTTGTTCCACAACAACGGCAGCACCGAGGGCATGTGAAGGCTCAGCCCCGCCGCCCCCACCAGCGTGACCAGCAGGCCTGCCGAAGGCCTCATCCCGACGCTCGCCGCCCCGGCCAGAACTGCAGTAGTCATGATGACGGCGATGAACTGCAGCAGATGCCCCGCGCCGGCGCCGAAAAAGACGGTCGGGGCCTTGGGGTCGGCGCCGGCGACCAGATGGTATGCCCAGAAGTACACCGCCAGCAGCGCCGCGGCGGCGGCCACTTGCACGCGGAGCTTCTCGATCAAATGCAGGCGCTTGTATTTCATCGCTGCCTCGACAAGGCCCAAGGCACAGTGTAGTATTCTGCGTCAGTGGGCTCCGGATAATAGCCCGCCCCCGGCTGTCATGCAAAGGAATCCTATGAGTAACGTCGTCGTCGAGCAGATTAAACAGCGCGCCATCGCCGCCCAGAAAACCATCGTAATTCCCGAGGCCCAGGACGACCGCGTCCTCCGGGCCGCCCAGGATGCCGCCCGCCTGAAATACGCCAAAGTGCAGGTCGTAGGCTCGCCGGCCGAAATCGCCGCCCGCGCCAAGACCCTCGGCCTGGACCTCTCGCTCGTCGAAGTGATCGACCCCTTCAAAGACCCGCTGCGCGACCAGTGCGTCCAGCACGTCTACCAGCGCCGCAAGTCCAAGGGAATGACGCCCGACCAGGCGGCCGACCTGCTCAAGAGCCCCATCTACTTCGGCGGAGCAATGGTCGGCGTCGGCCTGGCTGACGGCATGGTTGCCGGCAGCGTCTCCCCCACTGCCGACACCGTCCGCAGCGCTCTCTACAGCGTCGGATGCAAGCCAGGCAACAAGACCGTCTCCTCGTGCAGCGTGATGAACTCGATCGTCCCGGAGTTCGGCGTGGACGGTTCGGTGATCTTCGCCGACACCGGCGTCGTGCCCGAGCCCACCACCGAGCAGCTTGCCGACATCGCCATCGCCGCGGCCGAGGCCTGCCAGCAACTTCTCGACGCCGAACCCTTCGTCGCCATGATGAGCTTCTCGACCAAGGGCTCGGCGTACAGCCCGGCCGTGCAGAAAGTCATCGACGCCACCGCCATCGCCAAGAAGCGCCGCCCGGAGTTGAACATCGACGGCGAGTTGCAGGTCGATGCGGCCATGATCCCGGATATCGCCGCCCGCAAGGCCAAAGGCTCGTCCGTCGCCGGGCGCGCCAACACGCTGGTCTTCCCCGACCTGTCCTGCGGCAACATCGCCTACAAGCTCGTCGAGCGTTTCGGCAAGGCCGAGGCCTTGGGCCCGTTGCTGCTGGGCCTGGCCAAGCCGATCAACGACCTCTCGCGCGGCTGCAGCGTGGAAGACATCGTCCTGATCACGGCAATCACGGCGTTGCAGGCGGGATAGAGGACAGTGGCGGTAATGCCTCAATCGGGGGGGGATACGGATGGCGCGATGCCTTTATTGACCTGCTCTATCCCACGCGTTATACTTAATTTTGGGAGGCTAGGACCCGCCTGATCTGCCCCTGCGGCAGAAGAAAGGGAGCTGCCAGATGGCCCGGCGCAGAGCCTTCACCATGGTCGAGTTGATGATCGTGATCGGGATCATCATGCTGCTGGTCACGCTGTTGGTGCCGGTGATCAAGAGCATCCTCAGCAAATCGCAGCGAACCGAATGCTCGTCCAACCTCAACGAAATCGGTATGCGCCTCAACGCCTACACCATCAGCACCGGCGGCGTCTATCCGCGGCCTTACATCCCCAGGACCACCCCCTTCGGGGCGATTCTTTACGCGATGCAGTATGACGTCGGCGCCGCCGGCCAGCATGGAATGTCCGCGGGAGCGACATCGCCGGCCGTCTACAAGGCCCTGATGGGCACGGGCATGGGCGAGCTGAGCAGGATCGTCCAATGCCCCAGCCGCCCGGTGTGCTACATCAACCCGACGACCGACCCCTCCCGCGGTGAAGCCGTGCCGGCCAACTGGGGCAACATGGTCCTGACGTCGTACATCTGGACGTACGGTCTGAATCCCGTTCCCTCGTCCGTCGGAACGCCCACGACGCTGACTCGCAGCCCCATGCGGAACAACACGAACTACGTCCTGGCGGCCGACCTGGCCGAGAACACCGGCACGGCCGACACCGGCACCAGCCCGGCTCGCTACAATCATAGCGATGGCGGCGTCTTTGCCGGGAGCAACACCCTCTATGTCGGCGGCAACGTGAAGTGGATTCCCTCTGCCGCCGGCGTTGCCGCCACGGCGGCGGATATCCTGCCGGCGACCAAGACCAACTTCGTCGGCGGCGCCAGCGGAACCGGACGCTACTACGACGGCCAGTCCCGCACCTGGTTCTGGGCGCTGGATAGTGTGCCTTAGGGGCAGTTGTGAGTTGTGAGTTGTGAGTGGTGAGTGGTGAGTGAGAGGCTAAAAACTCACAACTCACAACTCAAAGGTTTTCGAGGATGTGACCCATCTTGTCTTTTTTGGTTTGCAGATAGTCGCGGTTGTGCGCTTGCGGGGGCAGTTCGATCGCCACCCGCTCGACGATCTTGAGGCCGAAGCCTTCCAGACCGTAAATCTTGCGTGGATTGTTCGTCATCACGCGCAGGCGCGTCAGGCCCAGGTCGCGGAGGATCTGATTGCCGATGCCGTAGTCGCGCCGGTCGGCCTCGAAACCCAGGTGCAGGTTGGCCTCGACGGTATCCATGCCCTGCTCGACCTGCAGCTTGTACGCCCGCAGCTTGTTGACCAGGCCGATGCCGCGCCCTTCCTGGCGCACGTACACCACCGCGCCCTTGCCGGCGTCGGCCACGGCCTTGAGCGCCATCTGGAGCTGCCCGCCGCAGTCGCATCGCAGGCTGCCCAGGACGTCGCCGGTGAGGCACTCGCTGTGGACGCGCACGAGCACCGGGTCCTTGTGTATGACGGGCAGGCCCTCGGCGTCGAGGCTGCCTACGCCCCCCATGCAGATCGCCACGTGCGGCTCGATGTCCACCACCGAGGTGTAGGCGATCAAGTGGAACTTGCCGGCCTCGAGCTCGATGTCGACCTCGACGGCGCGGCTGATGAGTTTTTCCTGGCGCAGGCGGTAGCGGATGATGTCGGCCACGCTGCACATCTTGAGGCTGTGACGCTCGCAGAATTTCTCCAGGTCGTCGCGGCGGGCCATCGTCCCGTCGGGGTTCATGATCTCGCAGATGACGCCGGCGGGCTTGAGCCCGGCCAGGCGCGCCAGGTCTACGGAGCCTTCGGTCTGCCCCGCGCGCACCAGCACGCCGCCGTCCTGCGCCCGCAGCGGGTTAATGTGGCCCGGGCGCACCAGGTCGGCCGCGGTGCTGGTGTCGGCAGCGGCGATCTGGATGGTCCGCGCGCGGTCGGCCGCGGAAACGCCGGTGGTGATGCCCGTGGCCGCGTCGATGGTGACGGTGAACGCCGTCCCATGCGCCGAGGTGTTGACAGCCGTCTGCGGGTGCAGGCCAAGGCGGTCGGCATGCGCGGAGTTGACGGGCATGCAGACGACGCCGCAGCCTTCGCGCACCATGAAATTGATGATCTCGGGCGTGACCTTCTCTGCCGCGCAGACCAGGTCGCCTTCGTTTTCGCGAGATTCGTCGTCGACCAGGACGATCATCCGTCCGGCCCGCAGTTCGTCGAGGATATCTTCAATCGGGTGCATGGGTGTGGTCATTGGCGGGGCGATGATTTTCCAGTGGTTTCTGGTGCTGGGCGATGGTCCGCAGTCCCTTGCGGGTGTAGCTGATGACGGCCAGCGCCGCCAGCGCCGTCACCGCGTAGGTCAGGCAGCGGACGATCCATCCGCCCAGGGTCCATCCGGGGACCAGGGCGTCCAGTTCCGGCGCCACCAGCACGAATCCGACCATCAGCAGTTGTCCCAGCGTGCACAGCTTGCCGCTGAGGCTGGGCTCGGCCCGCAGCTTGTCGGTCACCAAGTATACCACGACGAATCCGATGACGACCCACAAATCCTTTCCCACGACGGCCACGACCACCCAGTTGGGCAGCACGGCATCGGAGGCGGCCTTGGCCGGTTGCGAGAGCACCAGCACGGAGGAGATGATGAGGATCTTGTCGGCTAGCGGGTCGAGGATGGCGCCCAGCCGCGTCTTCTGCTGGAGGCGTCGGGCAAGAAAACCGTCAACGACGTCGCTCAAGGCCATGACGACGAAGATCGCCGTCGCGACGTGACGAGCCCACGGCCATCCGCTCTGGCCTTGATTGAGCAGCAGGACGATGAATGGCGCTACCAGCAACAGCCGCAGCAGGCTGATACGGTTAGGCCAGCTTAGCGATCCCCAGGGCCTTGCGGCAGTATTCAAGACAATGTTCTCCATCCCCCCCGGGGACTTGCTCCGCGCGGTGCGGCCGTCAACCGCCGGCGGATGCTTTCCGGTGCGCCCGAACGTCCAGCCAGAAGACGACGGCCCCGGCCAGCAGGATCAGCGCCAGCGGAAACGTCGCGATCACCAGAGGCTTGAACCAGGCTTTGCAGATGACCTCTTCGGCGTGAACAGCTTTGTAATCGTCGCTGGGCAGATTGCATGCCGCCAGCGCCCCCAGCAGCAACAGCAGCACGGCCGCCCCCAGCAGCATCGGGATCATGAAGTTCTTGAACTGGTGAGCTTGGGCGCGCGCGGCATTGGCCTGGAAGGCCGACTCGCGACGTCGCTTGGCCGACGCCGGCACGCGCGAACCGGACGAGAGATTCACCGCCGCGGGGGATTTCGACTGCCCTCCGGCGGCCGTGGGTTGCCCGCCGGCCAGGGCGGCCAAGGCGTCGGCTTGATCGCTCTGGCGATCCCATTGTGGCTTCTGCTGGCTCATACAGGTCCTAGCCTAATAATATACAAGCATGATACAATGCCGTCTCAACCTGTAAAAGGGAAAAGCCTGGCGATGGCATCGGTGACCAACATTCGACACCCGTTTCACGCCGGGGCATTCTACGAAGAATCCGCCTCATCGTGCCGCCATCACGCGACGCGGCTGCTGGAGGCCGCCACCGTGCCCCCCAGCGCCCCAGCCGAGGCACGCGGCGGGCTGACGCCCCACGCCGGCTGGGTCTACAGCGGCGCCCTGGCGGCACTGACCTTCAAGACCCTCGCCGGCGCCCAGCCGATGGCCGGGGGCGACGGCGGCGGAACCTTCATCCTGCTCGGAGCCGACCATCGCGGCCGCGCCGCCGCGGGCGAAGTCTTCCACTCCGGCGTCTGGATCAGCCCGCTGGGCCAGATCGGCATCGACGACGAACTGTCCGCGGCGCTGCTGGAGGCGCCCGGCGCCCCTGCCCTGCTGCGAGCCAACCCCCATGCGCACGACCAGGAGCACTCGCTGGAGGTGCAAGTCCCCTTTATCCAGGTGCTCTGCCCGCGGGCGAGAATCGTGCCCATCGCCGTGCCGCCCTCGCCGCAGGCCGTCGACATCGGGAGGCTCATCGGCGGCGTCATGGCTGCGTTTCCAAACTCCTGCATCGTGGGCAGCACCGACCTGACGCACTACGGCGGGCACTTCGGCAGCCCGCACGGCCGCGGCGCCGTCGGCGAGCGATGGGCAAGGCAGAATGACCAACGCATGCTGCAACGCATCGAAGCGATGGATGCCGAGGGCGCGCTGGCAGAGGCCGACGAGCACGCCAATGCCTGCGGCAGCGGCGCCGTCGCCGCCGCCATCGCCGCCTGCTCCGCGCTGGGCGCATCGAAAGGATTTTGCCTGGAGTACACCAACAGCTATGAAGTGGTGCACCGCAAGTATCCCGATTATGAAGACGAGACAACCGTAGGATATGCTTCTGTAGTGTTTGCTTGAGTGGTAGCCCAGGGTGCCGTGGCGGGAGGCCTTCAGGCCGACAGCCACGACTGGTGAACGGATGCATCGGGGATCGTGGCTCTCCGGGCCTGCGGCCCTGCGCGCCACGGCACCCTTGCTCTTCAGACATGGAGATTGCTTCATGGATCGTTTGATGGTGACTGTTTCCGGCGTTCGAGGCACGGTGGGCCAGACCCTCACTGCCGAGGTGGCCAAAGATTTCGGCCTGGCGTTCGGCGCGATGCTCGGCGCCGGCCGGCGCGTCGTCATCGGGCGCGACAGCCGCCCCTCGGGCCCGATGTTCCGCGACGCCATCGTGCAGGGACTGCTCGTCAGCGGCATCTCCGTCACGGACGTCGGCCTGGCCAGCACCCCGGCGGTGGCGTTGATGACCAGCCGCCTCAAAGCCGATGGCGGGGTCATCATCACCGCCTCGCACAACCCCGCCCAGTACAACGGCATCAAGTTCCTTCAGCCCATCGGCACGGGCCTGGCCGCCCTCGACGCCGACAGGCTCAAGCGCATCTGGCAGCAGCGCGGCTTTGACATTCTTCCGCCGCACCAGCACGGCGCGCTGGGGCAGGACACCTCGGCCGCCGAAACGCACGTGCAGACCGTGCTGGCTCACTGCGACGCGCGGGCCATCGCCGCGGGCAAGCTCAGCGCCGCCGTCGACAGCGTCAACGGGGCCGGCGGGCACGAGGCCGCCATGCTCCTTCAGCGCCTCTCATGCCGCCTGACGCACATCAACGCCGAGCCGACGGGCAACTTTGCCCACCCGCCCGAGCCCATCGCCGAGAACGTCACCGAATTGTGCGACGTGGTCGTCCGCAACAAGGCCGCCGTCGGCTTTGCCCAGGACGCCGACGCCGACCGCCTGGCTATCGTAGACGAGAAGGGCACGTTCATCGGCGAAGAGTACACCCTGGCCCTGGCGGCGGCGTTTGTGCTCACGCAGCGAAAAGGCCGCATCGCCACCAACCTCGTGACCTCGCGTATGGTCGACGACATCGCCGCGGCCGCGGGCTGCTCCGTCGTCCGAACGCCCACCGGCGAGGCCAATGTCGTCGAGGGCATGATGCGCACCAAATGCATGCTGGCCGGCGAAGGCGGCGGCGGCGTAATCGAGCCGGCCGTCGTCCCCGTGCGAAACAGCCTCGTGGCCATGGCGTACGTCCTGCAATACCTCGCCACGCAGCGCCGCCCGCTCAGCGAGCTGGTAGCCGCCCTGCCACGGTACACGATGCTCAAGACGAAGATCCCCTGCGGTCTCGGGGCCGACCAACTCGTGACCGCGGCGGTTCGCAAGGCCTTCGCCGCCCGCCAGGGCGCGGTCTTCAACGATGCCGACGGTCTGCGCATCGACCTGCCCGAAGGCTGGGTCTGCGTACGGGCCAGCAACACCGAGCCGATCCTGCGGATCATCGCCGAAGCCTCCCAGGCCGCGGCCGCCCAGGCGATGGTCGACGAAGTGACCGCCATTGCGCAGCAGGCAAATTAGTGCCCAACCGCCTCAGGGTGCTTTAGAATACGCCAATGCCCAAACGAGATTATTACGATGTTATGGGCGTCGCCAGGGACGCCACGAAGGACCAGATCAAAACGGCCTATCGCAAGCTGGCGCGCAAGTTCCACCCGGACGTCAACAAGAGTCCCGACGCGCCGGAGAAGTTTCGCGAGGCCACCGAGGCGTACGAGGTTCTCTCCGACGACGACAAGCGGCGGATGTACGACCGCTTCGGTCATGCCGGTCCGGGCATGGGCGGCGGTGGGCGGACGGGACAGGCCCCGCCTCGCGGCGCGCCGGGGCAGGGCTTCGGCGGCGGGTTCGATTTTGAAGAGATCTTCGGCCGCCCCGGCGGCAGCACGTATGCGGGCATGGGGCTCGATGAGATCCTCGACGCCCTTCGCGGCGGGCGTGCCGGTGGCGGCGCGGGCCGGCGCGGCGCCGCCTGGCAAGGCGCCGATCTGCAATATGACCTGACGCTGGAGTTTCTCCAGGCCATCCGCGGCGTGACGACGAGCATTCGCCTGCAGCGACAGGACGGTGGCGGCAAGAGCCACGCCGAGACTATCGAGGTGAAGATTCCACCTGGCGTGCGGGACGGCCAGCAGATCCGCCTGCGCGGGCAGGGTCAGAGCGGTCCGGGCGGATCGGGCGACCTGTACATTGTCGCGCACGTCGGCCAGCACCCGTACTTCCACCGCGAAGGCAACGACATCTACGTCGAAGTCCCCATCAGCATCACCGAGGCGGCACTGGGCGCGGCCATCGACGTGCCGACCATCGACGGCATGACGCGCGTCCGCGTGCCGGCCGGTTCCAGCAGCGGGAGGCGCCTGCGTCTGCGTGGCAAGGGCGTTCCCGCCCCTGCCGGCGGCGAGGCCGGCGATGAGTACGTGCAGTTGAAGACCGTCGCTCCGACGGGCCTGACGGACCGCCAGCGTGAATTGCTGGAGGAGTTCGCCAAGCTCGACACGCAGAACCCACGCAAGGATGTCCCATGGGCGTGACGCATTCCAAGGTGTTCCAGACGGTCAACGTCGCCATCGTGACGGTGGTGATGGCCAGCCTCTGCGGGGGATTGCTGGCCATCATCTGGCTCTCGGCCCATCCGGCCAATCCGCCGACGGGCACGCCCCAGCAGATCGCCGCGCACCAGGAGTATCGTTACTACATGGCGTGGATCGCCACGGCGCTGCTGGGGATGACGCTGCTGCTGCTGGCGTGGATGTTCATCCGCCACATGGCCCCGCGCTGGCGTCGCAAGAGCAAACCTGCCGGCAGCGACTACATCGACGCATGGAGCCTCGCCGGGCGGCGCGCCAAACCGATCGACCCGCGCGAAGAGTCGCCTTAAAGTGTTGTTAGCGGCGGGGCTCGCCCCGCGCGTTGCCCGGGTCAGGGAAGAAACCATGTCGAGCACGCTCGACCGCTAACGGGAAGTCACTTGCGAAAGATTCGCACTTGCTGCGGACGCAGCGTCGTCGTGGTGCCTTTCCCCGACTGGATGATGGTTGTGTCGGCGGCCATCTGGGCTTTGCTGTAATACACGGGCAAGAGTTCTGCGCTGTTGTGCCAACTCGTCGTGCGCAAGGTCGTCACGATCAACAGCGGCGGGCCGCGGAGCGAGGAGCGTTCGATGACGTTCGGGCGGCCGGAGAGATACGCCCAGGCCCCGACGGCCGCGGCCGTTGAGATCGCCGCCACCACCGCGATGCGCAGCAGCGGGCGGCGTAAGAACAGGCAGGCTCCGGCGGCCACGAGAACTATCGCCGCCGCCCAGAAGGCCAGACGCAGCAATTCCGGCGGCCAGGAGGGAATCGCGTCCCACCACGGCGCGTAGAGCGAGGCATCCAGCAGCAGGTCGTTGCTGACCTGGTCGAGCTTCCACTCGATGTCGGCTTTCGTCGTTGCCAGCGCGGCGGTATCGCCCAGCAGCGTCACGTCGTAACTCTGCACCAGAGCGGCGGCCGGGAGCAGCACCGTTGTCGCCGCCTCCTGATGCGGGGCGACCGAGAGCGGATACACCAGCGCCGGCCCGCCCTGCTGCCAGCGGAGTTCTACGGCGCGGGCAAGGGCGTCGGTGTCATTCTTGATGGTGAGCACGGCGGCACGGCGCAGGCCTTGAGGCTGCGGATCGGCCGGCGCCAGCCGCGCGGTGAGCCCTTCGGCCCCGGCAGAGCATGTGACGCACAGCAGCATCGCGATGGCGGCGAAGGTTTTCATGCTTGCGGGCGCGGCTGCGCGGGCGGTCGCGACTGGAGCAGATGGCGGATGCGCAGCACCTCGGCCACGCTCCAGGCCTGGGCGATGCAGGCCCGTGGTTCGTGCGGGGCGTCGCCGTCGAAGATCTCGCTGATGTAGCCCATGCCGGCTTCGCTGAGGTGGTCTTCGATGGCCAGCAGCCAGTGCTTGGCCTGCGCGCGGGCCAGCGGGCTGTTGTGATTGACCTTGAGGTACGCGTCGAGGAACGGGCCGATAAGGAACGTCCAGACCGTGCCCTGGTGGTACGCGCGGTCACGCTGCCACTGCGGGCCGGTGCACTGGCCGCGGTAGTTGGCGTCGTCGGGCGAGAGCGTCCGCAGCCCGTACGGCGTCAGCAGCTTTTGCGTGACAACGTTCACCAGGGCAGTCTGCTGCTCTGGCGAGAGCGGGCTGTGCGGCAGCGAGACGGCGAAGATCTGGTTGGGCCGGATCGACGCGTCCTTGTGGTCGGGGTAGACGCAGTCGTAGCAGCAGTGGGCCTCGCCGTTCCAGAACGCGTTGACGAACGACGCGGCAATCTGCTGGGCCTGCGCGGCGTACTGGCCGCCCTCTTCGGCGCGGTCGGCCAGGATGCGGTGAATGCAGTACCACAGGGCGTTGATCTCGACGGCCTTGCCGTGGCGGCTGGTCATCACCTCGCCGCCCATGGCCGCGTCCATCCACGTCAACTGCGTGCCCGGCGAGCCGCCGGTCAGCAGGCCGTCGCCGTCGGCCTTGATCCCGAATCGCGTGCCGGTGCGGTACGCCGCGACGATGGCCTGGGCGGCCAGCATCAGCGTGTCGCGCCAGAAGTCTTCGTCGCCGCTGGCCTGGCGGTACTGCTCTGCCGCAATGATAAACCACAGCGAGGCATCCATGCTGTTGTAATGCGCGTCGCGCGTTCGGTCGTCGAAGCAGTTGGGGACCATGCCCTGCGAGATCGCGGCCGCAAACGTGCGGAAGACCTCGCGGGCTTTTTCGAACTGCCGCGTGGTCAGCAGCAGGCCCGGCAGCGAGATGAAGGTGTCGCGCCCCCAGTCGGCGAACCAGTGATACCCGGCCACGATCGTGCTGGATGGCGTGCCATCGGGCAGGTCGCGGCGCACGATGTATGCTTCGGCGGCGGCCGCCAGGCGGCGCGTGGATTCGTCGGCGGTATCGCCCACGCCGGCGACGAAGTTCCGGATGCACTCGCGCCGCTGTTGGCGCAGCAGTTCGAAGTCTGGAGTGGCATGGGCGTTCCGCCCATGCTCTTGGGTGGCATGGCCGTCTCGGCCATGCTCTTGGCTTTGCACGGGCGAGACACCCGTGCCACGGTCGGGGAGCATGGGCGAGACGCCCATGCCACAAAACAGGGCCGCGGTGAGTTGGCAGGACTGCCCGTCGACGAGATCGCACACGAACAGGCCCGGCGTGTAGAGGTCTTCGTTGGCGTCCTGGCCGCGTTGGGCTTCGATGCGGTAGTGAAAGCTGTACCACCAGTCGGGCGCGGCCTCAAACGTCGCGCCGGGGACGCTGAGCTGCAGCATGTGGCCGCTGACCGCGTCGGCGACGGTCACCACGCCGGCGTCGCTGCGGCTGGTCAGGCCCTCGGAGCCTTCCATACGCCGCAGGTAATGAAAGTCGCGCATGGCCGTCAGCGGGCGGATGTGCAGCCGCGCGGGCCCGCCGCGCAGCGTGTATCGCACCGCCACCGTGTTGTCCGGCCGCGCCAGAAGGATTTCCTTCGTCAGCTCTACGCTGCCCAGACGGAAGACGAACGTGGCGGCCAGATCGTTGCGGAACTCCACCAGCATCGGCAAGCCGCGAGCCGACATCGTGCCCACGAACTCATGGTTGCCCAGTTCGTGCCCGGCGCCGGCGACGAACAGTTCTTCAGTCACGTTGGCCAGCGCGACCACGCGGCCCACGGGCGGCTGCGTCGCCGCCACGAGCAGGCCGTGGTATCGCCGCGTGTTGCACCCGACAGCCGTGCCTGATGCATACGAGCCGGTGCCGTTGGTGATCAGCCACTCCAGCGAGAGCAGGTGGTCAAGAGCGGCCCCTTGGCAGGGCACGATCTGCGGCGCGGGAAGCGGTTTGGCGGAATCGTTCATAGGGTTTGCACCGGCACGGCCGCGCGCTGCACGGCGGCGTTGAATTCCTTGAGCGTCTCGCGCAGGCGCGTGCAGGCCCAGGCGATGTACGCCGTCGTATGGGCGGGCTTGCCGCGTTTTTCGGTCATGAGGCCTTCCTGCACGGCCTGGATGAACAAGTTTATCTCGCTGGCCGCCAGCGGCGTGGGCTGGCGGGCCCACTGCGTCAGCTCGTCATGAATGCGGCGGTGGCGGCGGCTGGTGGTGTATTGCTCGGCCGTCAGGAACGTGCCGGGGCAGTAGGTGATCTGGATGCCCTTGAGGGCCAGGGCGATGGTCTCGTAGTTGAACCGCGGGGCCAGCCGCATGAACTTGAACTGCTGAACGTAGCGTCCGCCGGCGTCGGGTGTGGCGACGCCATCGTGTCGGCCGGTGCCGCCGGGGCTGCTGCGGCGGCGCGAGATATCGGAAAACAGCATGTGCGGCGTGGTGCTCTTGTCGGCGCCGTGAGGGAGGTCCTTGCCGACGATCTCGCCGTCGGCCAGGCGGCTGATGCGGAGGCGCCCGTCGGGCGATGCGGCCAGGTCGCCCACCAGCGCGAAGAGGCATTTGAAGACCTCCAGCGGCAGCAGGCGGTCGCGCACCGGGCGGTGCTGGCGGCGAAGCTGCAGCGAGATGTGCAGGCTGTGGGGCTTGACGGCGAAGAAATCCATCGTCTCCTGGATCAGCTGGTTGAGCAGCCACGGGTCGTGCGTCAGCGGCTGGGAGAGGTTCTCAGTGATCGAGACGTTGCCCAGTGCGGTTTCGAAGAATCCGCGGCGTTGGCGGCCGGGCACTTTCTCGCGATGGTCGTCGACGTGCCCGCCGAGTTTCCAGGTCAGCGTGTCCAGGGCGAAGTCGCTGAAGTAGAAGAAGCCGTCGTACTGCGAGTCGGCGGCGTGCTGCCCCAGCGGGTCGGTGATAACGCGGTTGCCGGTGTTGGAAAACTCCAGCTCGCACCCCAGCGGAATGAACCCGCCGCCCATGTGGTCGGCGATGAACTTGATGTGCGGCGCGACGGCGCCAGGGTCGAACACGGCGTCGACGGCCGAGACCGCCCAACTGACGTAGTCGATCAGGCGGCTGCGCGCCATGTCGTGTCCGGCCAGGCAGTCGTGCACGAGCAGCTTGATGGTATTGCCGGTGCGGTTGAGTATCCGCATGGCCGCCAGGATGCTCACGGTGCGACCGTAGAACTCGCTGCCGGGATGAATCTGTTCGAGCTCGTAGCGGAAGTCGCGGCGGATAAGATCCTCGAACTCGTTGAAGATGACCTGCCGCACGACCATCGCGAGGTAATGCGGGGCGACCTGTGCAGCCTCGCTCTTGCGGACGTTGGCGGAAAAGTCGCGCGGGGGCTGGTCCTGCAGCGAGTGGCGGATGGCGTAGTCGCTGATGCCGCCGGCGTCGAAGTGCTGGCGCACCAGGTCGCGGATGGTGGCGCCGTGAAGCTCGGCGATCGCCCGGCCGGTGATGGTCTCGCCGGTGTTGAGCCATCGGCGCTGCGTTTCGGCCAGCGCGGTTTCGATCTTCTGGCTCAGCAGGACCTCCTGTTTGAGCGGGTCGTCAAAGGCGTATCCAAAAGCCAGCTTGATCTTCTCTGTGTCGGCGATAAAGACCAGGGCCTTCTCGCGGCCCGCCTCGGTCTGGACGGGCATGGTCCTGCGGCGATAGTTGCGTCCCTCGTAGCGGCGCAGGGCCTTGAGGTCGCTCAGGGGCAGCGGGCCGACGATGTAGCCCTGGATGCGCCCATGCGGGTCGGGCACGGCGTAGAGATACGTGTGGTCGGGGCTTACCTTCTTATACCCGGTCAGGACGGCTTCGCGGGCCAGCACGCGGTCGGCCGCAGGGAGGGCCTGCGCATCGGTCGTCAGATGCTTGCCCAGCACGGCGCGAAACACCCACGGGTTGGTCAGCGTGCCGTAAATGAACAGATTGAATGAAGTAGCCTTCGCCACAGCGGCATTGTATCCGCTCACAGACGCCGCGGCAAAGCGTTACAATGGAACCATGTCCCGCGGCGATCGCAGCCAACCCATGCCCGTCAAATACTGGTCCTCGGCAGGACTGATATTGACCTATCGCTGCACCGCCGCCTGCGCGTCGTGCTACCTGGGCTGCTCGCCAGGCCGTGGCGAGGCAATGAGCGTCGAAACGGCGCTGGAATACTGGCGGCAGTTGATAGCCGCCTCGCCGCACGGCTGCCGCATTCACCTCACCGGCGGCGAGCCGTTCACCGATTGGCCGGCGCTGATCGATCTGTGCCGCCGCGCGCGGCAGGAGGGGTTGGGCCCGCTGGAGAAGGTCGAGACCAACGCCTTCTGGGCCGACGACGAATCGCTCGTCGCCGCCCGCGTGCGAGATCTGGACGAGGCGGGCATGGGCAAGCTGGCGATCTCGGCCGATCCGTATCATCAGCAATTTGTGCCCATCGAGCGATGCCGCCTGGCGGCGCGCGTGGCCGAGACGGTGCTGGGCCCCGCCCGCGTGCAGGTGCGATGGCGCGACTGGCTCGATGAAGGCTTCGATACCGACGCCATGAGCGACGCGGCGCGGGGCGAGCTCTTCGCCCGCTACGCCGCCGGCGGGCGCGACCGCTTCAACGGCCGGGCGGCCCGCGAGATTGGCGATTATCTGCCGCTCAGGCATTTTTCGGAATTTGCCGATAAAGTTTGTGGCGACGTTCTGCTTCGAGGCCGGGGCGTCCACGTGGACGGCCGCGGCTGCATCATGCCTGGAACGTGCGCCGGGATCGAACTGGGCGTCATCACCCGCCAAAGCAGCGTCGGCGACATCTGGAACGCTTTGGCGAAGGACCTGCCCCAGCGAGCGGTGCTCTGGACGCTGTGCCGCAGCGGCCCGGCGGGCCTGGCGCAGCATGCGATGGAGATGGGCTTCCAACCGCGGCACGGATACGCCGGCAAGTGCCACCTGTGCTGGGACGTGCGCCGCTTCCTCGCGGCGCGCGGCGCCGGCGATCTGGGACCGCGGTGGATGTACGAAGTGATATAATGCACAGCAGCGCAAGAATTACGGTAGCGGCCTTGACGAGGGGCAGGGCAGCACGTATACCAAGTACTTCTTTTAGAGTCAGAGTCTCCGGCGGTTGTTGCCAGGATGGCAGGACCGGCCTGAGCATGTCCGGGAAAGTGTGACTATGGCGCAGCAGGGCGACAAGGGCCGGTCGAACGGTTCGATGGACACCGAACTGAGCCGGCTGGTGGTCGAGCGGAATCTGGCGACGGCCGAGGAGTTGCAGGAATGCCTGGGCCGGCGATCGACCGATAAGAACATGACATTGGCCGACGTGCTCATCGACCAGGGCATCGTTACGCGCCGACAGATCGACCGGCTCAAGCAGAGCATCGAAGATCGCCGCCACCAGCAGATCCCCGGCTACCAGTTGCTCGACAAGCTTGGCTCGGGCGCGATGGCTACGGTCTTCCGGGCCAAACAGCTCAGCCTCGACCGCATGGTCGCCGTCAAGGTGCTGCCCCGCAAGCTTTCCGAAAACGCCGAGTACGTCGAGCGGTTCTACCGCGAGGGCAAAGCCGCCGCCAAACTCAATCACCCCAACATCGTTCAGGCCTTCGACGTCGGCGAGAACGCCGGATTTCACTACTTCGTCATGGAGTACGTCGAGGGGCACACGCTCTGGGACGAACTGGCCTCGGGCAAGGTCTTCTCCGAGGCCGAGGCCCTTAAGGTCATCATCCAGATCGCCCGCGCCCTCGAACACGCGCACAAGCAGGGGCTCATCCACCGCGACGTCAAGCCCAAGAACATCATGGTCACCCCCGACGGCACGTGCAAACTGGCCGACATGGGGCTGGCCCGCCAGGCCGCCGATGAGAAAATCGCCGTCGAAGAGGCCGGCCGCGCCTTCGGAACCCCTTACTACATCAGCCCCGAACAGATTCGCGGCGAGACCAACATCGACTTCCGCGCCGACATCTATTCCCTCGGCGCCACCCTCTATCATCTGCTGACCGGGCAGGTGCCCTTTGAGGCCGCCACGCCCCTGGCCGTCATGCAAAAGCACCTCAAAGAGGACCTGATTCCACCCGACCACATCAATGCAGGCCTCTCGGCCGGCATTGGCGAGGTCGTGGAAGTCATGATGGCCAAGGACCGCAAGCGACGCTACGCCTCGACGACGGATCTGCTGCTGGACCTCGAGGCCATCGCGGCCGGCGAGGCCCCGCTGCAGGCGCGAAAGCAGATCGACGCCGACCTGCTGACCGCGCTGGACCAGCGCGACGACGCCGAGGCGGCCAACACCATCGAGGTCAAGGCCCCCAACAACCTGCTGGCGTACCTGGTGATCGCCCTGGCGGCGCTGGCGGTGAGCCTGATCGTGAATATCATCCTGGCGCTGTCGGCGGCGCGTTGACATGACGGACGGCCAAGCATACGATTCGATGCAGCCCCGAAGGAGTAGGTCATGCGGGAAGTGAGCCCCCGGCTAAGCGTAACGAAGGAAGGCAACGTCACGGTCGTGGTGTTGACAGACCGCAAGATTCTTGACGAGGTCAACATCATGCAGATCGGCGAGCAACTCAGCGCCCTAGCGGTGGGACAAGGAACGCCTCACATGGTGCTGGACTTCGCCAACGTGGCGCACATGTCCAGCAGCGCCCTGGGGGTGCTGATCACCCTCAACAAGCGGATTCGCGAACGCAAGGGCGACCTGCGGCTGTGCAATATTCAGCCTGCGATCTACGAAATCTTCGTCATCACGCGGCTCAATGAGATATTCCAGATTTGCTCCTCGCGACAGGAGGCCGTCGACTCGCTGGCATCATGAGCGGGCGCCGCCTCGATCGGCGGCGCAGGGTGTTCCGGTTCAGCCCATACACAGGCCCCAAGCCTGTGCGACGAGGCATGGGTGTTGAAGGACCATTGGACGATATCGTCAGACGTTAAGGCCGCCAGAGACATCGGGCGCAACATCATGCAGGCCGTCGCCCAACTGGGCTACAGCGAGCGCCTGAGTTTCGCCATCCGACTGGCGCTGGAGGAGGGGCTGGTCAACGCGATCCATCACGGCAACCGCCACGACCCGTCCAAGCATGTTGAAGTTGATTTTGTCGGCGACTCCAGGCAAATCCAGATCACCATCACCGACCAGGGCCAGGGCTTCGACCCCGCCCGCGTGCCCGACCCCACCGCCGATGAAAATCTCGAAAAACCCACCGGACGCGGCATCATGCTCATGCAGGCGTACATGGACGAAGTGCGCTACGCCAGCCGCGGCCGCCGCGTCGTGATGAAGAAGCTCAATCGCTGCGATTGAACCGCGCATGGAAAAAGTCGTGCCGGCACGACACTCCGGGCAAGTATTCGTCAAAGCCGGCGAAACGGGTTTGAAGAATGCTTCGTGTCTCCGCCGCGTCTTTTCACTCTCCCGTTTACTGACGGGTTTCCACGTTCCGCGACTCGATGTTGCCAAGGCGTCACGGCGGTATTAGAATCACGTCCATGGACAGACTCGTGTCGATTCTCGAGCGCTTTGGCGGACCGCGCGTCGCCCTCGTCGGCGACTTCATGCTCGACCGCTACATCTACGGCAACGTCGACCGCCTCAGCCCCGAAGCCCCGGTGCCCGTCCTCAACGTCGGGCGGCGCGAGGTGCATCCCGGCGGGGCCGCCAGCGTCGCCGCGGCCATGCTCGCCCTCGACGCCAAGGTCTGTTGCGTCGGCGTCATCGGCAAAGACGCCCAGGGCGAGGAACTCGTCGGCCTGCTGGGCGAAGCCGACACCATGTCGCTCATGCGGCTCTACGACCGCTGCACCACCGTCAAGTGCCGCTTCGTCGGGCTGGCCCAGCACCGCCACGCCCAGCAGATGCTGCGCGTCGACGAGGAGCAGACCGGCGAACTGCCCGCCGAGGTCGGCAGCCGCCTGGTGGCGGCGCTGCGCGGCGTGGTGCAGGGCTGCAAGATCGTCGCCCTCCAGGACTACGACAAGGGCGTGCTCACCGACACGACGGCCCCGGAGTTCATCAACGTCGCCCGCAAGGCCGGGGCGGACATCATCGTCGACCCCGCCCGCATCCGAAGCTACCGCCGCTACCTCGGCGCCACGCTGCTGACGCCCAACCGCTACGAGGCGGAACTGGCCAGCGGCGTGACGATCACCGACGAAGAATCGATGGCCCGGGCCGCGCGCGAGATCGTCCGCGAGGCCGAGGCCCAGGCCGTCGTCATCACCCTCGATCGCGAAGGCGCCTTCCTCTACACCCGCGAGGGCGTCGCCCGGCGAATCGCCACCAAACCCCGCAGCGTCTACGACGTCACCGGCGCCGGCGATGAAGTGCTGGCCATGCTCTCGGTGGCCATCGCCAACCGCTGCAATCTCGAAGACGCCGTCGAGCTGGCCAACGTCGCCGGCGGCCTGGAAGTCGAACGTTTCGGCGTGGTGCCCATCACGCGCGACGAGGTGCTGTCCGAGCTGCACAGGATGATCGGCCTGCGCGGCAGCAAGGTGCTGGCCCGGCGCAGCCTCCTGCACGAACTGGCCCGCCTGCGTCAGGGCGGCCACGCCATCGTCTTCACCAACGGCTGCTTCGACCTGCTGCACATGGGACACGTGCGGTATCTCTCGCAGGCCCGCACCATGGGCACCTGCCTCGTGGTGGCGATTAATTCCGACGAGAGCGTGCAGCGCCTCAAAGGCCCCACGCGCCCGATCATCCCCGCCGCCGAGCGAGCCGAGATGCTCGGCTCGCTGGAGTGCGTCGACTATGTGACGATCTTCGACGAAGACACGCCCGAGACCCTGCTGGAACTGATCAAGCCCGACATCCTGGTCAAGGGCGGCACGACCAGCGTCATTGTCGGGCAGGACATCGTCGAGGGCTACGGCGGCCGCGTGCTCACCCTCCAGCAGGTGGAGGGCCTGAGTACCACGGCCATCATCGGGCGGATCGTCGAACAGTCCAACGGGCAAGTATGAGAGACTTGAGATTCCAGATTTGAGATTTGAGATTTCAGATTTCGGATCAGTCCCAAACGGTTGGCAACGATTGACTGCCAATCTGCAATCCGAAATCGTTCTTGGAGAATGGATTCTATGAGTAAGAAAGCGATCTTCCTCGATCGGGACAAAACGCTCATCGCCGACCCGGGCTATCTGGCCGACGCCGCGGCCGTCAAGCTCCTGCCCGGAGTGGAACTGGCCATCAAGTCGCTCCGCCAGGCGGGCTACCTCATGGTCGTGGTGACCAACCAGTCTGGAATCGCCCGGGGACTGCTGAGCGAAGAGGCCCTGGAGGGCATTCACGCCGAGTTGCGCCGCCAACTGGCCGACAAGAACGCCCGCGTCGACGCCATCTACTACTGCCCCTTCCATCCCGAAGGCACGGTCGAGAAATACACCTGCGAGTCCGACCAGCGCAAGCCCAATCCGGGCATGCTGCTCAAGGCCGCCGAGGAACATGACATCGACCTGGGACAGAGCTGGATGGTCGGCGACAGCGCCCGCGATATCGAAGCCGGCCAGCGCGCCGGCTGCCGCACCGTCCGCATCCGCACCCCCGGCGGTGAAGGCACTGCCGCCGGAGGCGACGACGAGGGCGTCCAGGCCGACTACACCGTGCGAAATCTCGTCGAGGCCGCCCGCGTCATCCTGCGCGCCCCCAGCGTGGCGCCGCCCGTCACCGACGCCGCATCTGCGCCCGCCGCAGCCGCGGCGCCCACCCCCCGCTCGGCAGGCCTGACCTCCATGAGCCAGCGAACGGCCGTTGCACGCACCATGCCCTCCACCCCGCCCATCCCTGCCGCCGCGGCGGCCCTGCCAACCTTTGCCGCGGCCCCAGACGATGACGCGGCCGACGAGGCATCGAGCGCCAAGTCCGACACGCCGAGCAGCGACCAGAACGTCAGAATGGAAATCCTGCGCCATGTGCGGCAGATGGCGCAGACCGCCTTGACCGAACGTGAAGACTTCAGCCTCAGCAAGCTCATGGCGGGCTTTGTTCAGGCGATGGCCGTTTTGGCGCTGCTGCTGGTGCCGATCATGGCCCTGCAGAACAAAGCCGAAAGCCTGGCGGTGGCCCAACTCTGGGCAACCGTGGCCGCGGCGCTGCAGATGATGTCCCTGACATTCTTTATCATGCGGCGCCTTAAGTAGACGCTGCGGCTCCAAGCAAACTAGAATGATTGGCGCGGGGGATGAGGAACTTTGCAATGTGGCGATACCTTCTCGTTAGCGTTTCCATGACGGCGATGGCCTTGACGGGCGGATGCAAGAATAAAGATGACAAGGCGGCAACGCCCCGGCCCGCAGCTGGCGTCCTGAGCATGCCCAAGCCTGCCACCGATGCCATGGACGCCCCGCACGTCGAACAGGCCGGCAAACTCATCAACGGCGGCGTGTCGTTTCTGCTGGCGGCACGAACAGCCGACGGCGGATGGGGCATCGGCGGACCCTCGGCCGACCCGGCCATCACGGCGCTGGTCCTCAAGGCGCTGCTGGGCCACGCCGACTTCACCAGCAGTTCCCCCGAGGTGCAGAAGGCTCTTGCAGTGGTGCTCAAGTACCAGCAGCCCGACGGCGGCATCTACGATCCCAAGCAGGGATTCCAGAGCTACACCACCGCCACGGCAGTGACGGCCCTGGCGGCGACGAAGGACCCCCAGTACAACTCGGCGATGGCCGCGGGCGTCAAGTTCCTTCGCTCGATCCAGATCAAGAGCGGCGACGTGGCGCCCGACGGAACAAAGATCGAGGACTCCGACGTCCGCCGCGGCGGCGTGGGCTATGGCACCAGCGGCGAGCCCAACCTCAGCGTGCTGAACTTCTGGATGGAAGCCATGAAGGACGCCGGCGTGCCGCCTGAGGACCCGGCCATGAAGGAGGCCTTGCTCTTTCTGACGAACCTGCAGAATCGCAGCGAGTCCAGCTCGCGGCCGGTCGCCCCTGCCGTCAACGACGGCGGTTTCCCATACGATCCCAAGGAAAGCAAAGCCGGCGCCGGGCCTGACGACAAGGGGCTGCGCAGCTACGGCTCGATGACTTACGCAGGCTTCAAAAGCATGCTCTATGCCGGCGTGACCAAGGACGACCCGCGCGTGCGGGCGGCCTTCGACTGGATCCGCACCTACTGGAGGCTGGACTCCAACCCCAACATGCCCCAGGCCCAGTCGCAGCAGGGACTGTATTATTACTACATGGTCTTCGCCAAGGCGCTGCGCGCCTGGCACGAGCCGGTCATTACCGACCCCGAGGGGGCCAAGCACAACTGGCGGCAGGAACTCGTCGATGCTCTGGCCAAGCGCGTCCGCCCCAACGGCACCTGGAAGAACGAAGCCGACCGCTGGATGGAAGGCAACGACATCCTCCCCACCACCTACTGCGTGTTGGCGCTGCAGGAAACGCTGCAAAAATAGAAACAATTTCCAATGTCCAATTTGGAATTTCCAATTGAGGGAATGTTTCTTCAATCGGAAATCGGAAATTGGAAATTGGAAATTGGAAATCCCCCCACCCTCCGATAATCTCTTCCACATCGAATAAACGCCAATGGAGATTGATTATGGAAATCCGCCCGTTTCGCGGCTGGCGATATAGCGCCGCCGACCTCAGTTCGCTGATCGCTCCGCCATATGACGTGTTGTCGGCCGCCGACAAGCAGGCGCTGCTGGCCAAGTCCGACCGCAACATCGTCGGCGTCGACATGCCCCACTTCCCTCCAGGCTCCGCCGGGCCCGACGAGGTTTACGCCCAGGCCGCCGCCACGCTGGAAAAGTGGATTACCGACGGCACGCTCACGCGCGACATCCGGGCCGCGTTGTACGCCTACGAGCAGACGTACGACTGGGCCGGGCGCACGTATCACCGCCGTGCCCTGCTCTGCGGCGTGCGGGCCACGCCGCTGGGGCAGGATGTCATCCCGCACGAGCACACCTTCGCCGGGCCAAAGGCCGACCGGCTCAAGCTCACGCAGCACACGCACAAGCAGCTCTCGCCGATCTTCGGCTTCTACGACGACCCCGCCGGCGTCATCGCCGAGACGCTCTGGGCCGCGGTCAATCCCGCCCGCCCCACTGCTGCCGGCACGCTCAACGGCGTGGGCGAAAAAATCTGGACGATCACCGACGCGGCCACCGTCGACGCTGTGACCGCCGCCCTGAGGCCCGTGCCGGTCTTCATCGCCGACGGGCACCACCGTTACACCACCGCGATGAACTATCGCGACGCGCTGCTGGCCCAGGGAAAGATCGACGACCAGCACGAGACCAACTTCGTGCTCTTTGCCCTGGTGGCCTCGGACGACCCCGGCCTGCTGATTTTGCCCACGCACCGGATGGTCAGCGGCCTGGCCGGCAATTTCTCGCTGGCCGCACTGCGCGCCGCGGCCGCGGCGTTCAACTGGCAGAAGGTCGCCAAGATCCCCGCCGACCTGGCCGACGCGGACGCCTTCCTGAAGGGGTATGGCCGCGGCGCCATCGGCGCGACCGACGGCCGCGAGCTGTGGGTCGCTGTGCTGAAAGACCCCGCCGCGATGGAGCAGGCCGCCCCCACCCAGTGCCCCGCCTGGCGAGAGCTGGACGTGGCCGTGCTGCAGACCCTGATCGTGGATGGCGCCCTCAAGGCCTTCCGCACTGACAAGACCGAAGTGCGCTACACCCCCGACGGCAACAAGGCCCTGGCCGCCTGCACCGCCGGCGAGGCCCAGCTTTCGCTGCTGCTGCAAGGCACACGGCTGGACCAAGTCAAAGCCGTCGCCCTGGCCGGACAATCCATGCCCCACAAGAGCACGTACTTCTACCCCAAACTCGCCACCGGCATGGTGATCAAGCCGCTGGAGTAGAAACAGTAGCCGGTAGCGGGTCATCGTTGGGGAAGGCGGCTAACGACCTTCCGAGTTATCCAGCTTGGCTCTTCGGTTGAGTCCAGCGACGATGGCGCGCACGGCGGCCTGGTCGATATTCGTGTCGCTGCCGACGCCGAAGACGACCTCGCTGTTGGCGAATCGCAGCGGCACGTACGCCATGGCCCGGGCGTCTTCGCCTTTACCGACGGCCTGTTCCTGGTAGTCGTCCACCGCGAAAGGCTCGGCGCCAAGCTCGTGCATTGCGTGGCAGAAAGCCGAGATCGGCCCGTTGCCTTCAGCCACCACCGACTTCTCCTGCCCATCCACGCGAAGGCGAACCTCGCCGTGGATATGCGTGGGGTTGTTCTCGTCAGGCCGCGGCCAATAGCCGATCAGCTCATAGGGTCCGGCCGGGTTGACGAACTCGTCGACGAACGCCTGGTAGACCTCGGCGCCGGAGACCTCGCGTCCGGCGCGGTCGGAGAGTTGCTGCACGGCGGCGCCGATCTGCGGGTGCATGCTCTTGGGCGGCTGGAGGCCGTACTCCTGCTCCAGCACCCACACCACGCCGCCCTTGCCGGACTGCGAGTTGATGCGGATCAGGTCTTCGTACTGGCGGCCCAGGTCAACAGGATCCACGTGCAGGTACGGCACCTTCCACCTGGCGCCGAACTTGGCGGGAGCTTCGGCCAGCTTCTTCATGCCCTTGCGGATGGCGTCCTGGTGGCTGCCGGAAAACGCCGTGAAGACGTACTGCCCGGCGTACGGCTGGCGGTAGTACACCTCCATGCCCGTCAGGCGGTGGACGCTCTGGGCGATCTCGGGCAGCTTGGAGAAGTCCAGCCCGGTCGGGATCCCGCGCGAAAAGAGATTGTTGGCGACGGTGACGATGTCGACATTGCCCGTGCGTTCGCCGTGGCCAAACAACGTGCCCTCGACGCGCTGCCCGCCGGCCAGAAGCGCCAGCTCGGTGGCCGCAACGGCCATGCCCTGGTCATTGTGCGCGTGCAGCGAGATCTGTACGTCCTGGGGGCGCGAGAAGCGCCGGCAGAATAGCTCGATCATGTCGGCGTACTGGTTGGGCGGGCGGCGTTCGACGGTGGCCGGCAGGTTCAGGATCAGCGGCCGCTCGGGGGACGCCTGCCCCCACGTGGCCACAACCGCTTCGCACAGTTCCAGCACGAACTCGAAGTCGGCGTCGGTGAACTCCTCGGGCGAGAACTCCAGGCGGATGTCGGAGCCTTTCATCGCCGCCGCACGGTCTCGCGACTGGGCGATGGCCTTGACGACCATGTCCATCGTCTTGGGATGGTCGAGGCCGAAGACCTGCTGCATGTGCAGCTCGCTGCAGGGGCAGTACAGGTGCATGATGGCCCGCGGCGCGCCGGCCAGCGACTCGAACGAGCGCTCGATCAGGTGGCTGCGGCACTGGCAGAGCACCATCATGAACACGTCAGGCGGCAGGTGCCCCTGCTCGATCAGCACGCGCGTGAAGTCGAAGTCGTCCTTGCTGGCCGAGGGGAACGACACCTCGATGTGCCTGAACCCGATGGCCGTCAGCAGCTTGAAGTACTCGAGCTTCTGCGCCGGGTTGAGCGGATTGGGCAAAGCTTGGTTGCCGTCGCGAAGGTCCACCGAGCACCAGATGGGCGCGACCGACAGCGTGCGCGACGGCCATTGGCGGTCGGGAAGATCAATGCTCTTGGGATACGTGTACTTTGGCGTATTCATGTTCCTGCTCCTGCACCTAAACAAAAAGCTCCGCAATCCTCAGGATCGCGGAGCTTTGAAAAGGCCTTAGCCCGCGGTCCGTCAGCGCAGCAACAAACCCAGGAGCAGCAGAGCGGCCAGGTTGTTGGTGCGACGGACCATCGTTATCTCGGCAGTTATATTATCGGCCCGCACGGGGGCCGGTCAAGAACAACAGGCGAGGGATTTTTTGCCAAGCCGCCGATAGCGGGAACAACTTTGCCACAAAGATCACAAAGAACCGGCGCGTCTCGCCGCGCCAGGGCAATTATTTCTTCAACGTCTCCTGGGCCGCCTGCATGGCGTAGATCGTGGCCAGCGATGCCAGAAAGATGTGCAGGCGAAAAAAGAAAAGCGACGGGCCGCCGATGTGGGGCACCGATCCCCGCACCCTCCGCGACCCGTGCTTTTTTCGCGCACCGGCAGGCGCGTGTTTACTGCAATGTTGGAGCGGCGGCCTTAACCGACTCGATCAACTGCTCGATCGTGTAAGGCCGCACCAGCCACTGGTCGTTGTCGTTCAGGCCCAGCTCGGCAAGGTCGCCGCGGCGGCTGGGGGAGCCCACGATAATGATGCGGGCCTGCAGCCCGGAGCTTCGCCGCGCGTCGCGGCAGAGCGCCGGGGCCTGGGCGGCTACGCTGTCCAGGTCCACCACCAGCACGTCCGGACGCAGGCGGTGCGTGAGCAGACCGGCCTCAAAGGCCCCGCACGTGAGGTGCACATCGAAGGCCTCGTCGCCGGCCAGGCGATCTTTCATCTGCGCCAGCCCATCGGCGCCGACGGCCAGCACGCGACAGGGACCGCGGCGCAGTTCCGTCAGCGGCAGACCATACTCGTGCATGAAGCAAATAAGGTTTTCCATCGGGATGCGGCGTTCGCGGCTGAGCGGAATGCGAAACCCGCGCAGCTTTCCCGTGTCGAACCACTTGCTGACCGTCCGCGGCGCCACGTGGCAGATCCGCGCCACGTCGCCTGTCGTTAACAGGTGCTTTTCCCTCAAATCCGGCATGTTGACCTCCATGGGATGTATCGTCACGCCAGAGGGGCAGCTTGATTAGCCGGAGGCACGAGGGGCTGGGGACTAGGCACTAGGTGAACAATACCGAGAGGAGCTGGGTTGTCTACTCGTCAATCGGTGTCGAATTTAGCGTTGGTTACGTTCCATGACTCGACCACCTTCTTGATGTTCTCTTGAATGCGGTGAAGTTCGTTCCCTTCCAACGGCGATGTATCGTGAGGAGAAAGCCACGCCAATTTCTTAATGTAAAACATCACCCCACCGGTGCCATCTCCGAAATTGAGGAAATCGGTCCCCACATTCAACGTTTTGTCACCCTCGCGGTATTGGCACCTAAAGAGGGTCATGCGTTTGAACTCGTACCCCTCTGTACTGCGTGTATTGTAGAGGCCTTTCTGTTTCAACATGATTTATTTATAACTCTAACGGGCCAAGCACCAAGCAAAATACGTCTGGCGTGTTCTCCAGTCCCTAGTCCCTAATGCCTAGTGGCTAGTGCCTTCTTCAAAATACGTGTAGAGTGTTGTTGTGGACCTCTTAAGCAATCTCAACGACGCCCAGTACCAGGCCGTCACTCACGTGGACGGGCCGCTGCTGGTGCTGGCCGGCGCCGGCTCAGGCAAGACGCGAGTCATCACGCACCGCGTGGCGTATATCATCGAACAAGGCGTCGATCCCCGCAGCGTCCTGGCCATCACCTTCACCAACAAGGCCGCCGGCGAGATGCGCGACCGCGTGGCCGCACTGGGCGTGCCTTACGGGGCGACGGTCTCGACGTTCCACGCCCTCTGCGCGCGGCTGCTGCGCGAGTTCGCCGCCTACGCCGGCGTCAGCAATAACTACACCATCTACGACCGAGACGACCAACTCCGCATCGTCAAGCAGGCGATGGAAAAGGCCTCCTGCGACGTCGAACGCTATACGCCGGGCGCCATCCACTCCGTCATCTCCAACGCCAAGAACGCCCTGCAGGCCCCGTCGGTCGTCGCGGCGGAGGCCGGAGCCAAC
>JAJFVE010000195.1 GCA_021371965.1 Planctomycetaceae bacterium | reverse complement strand
TCCGATTTCGGATTTGTGGATTTCGGATTGCGGATTACTTGCCCGGGCGTTTCCGGGTGGCATGGCGACACGCGTTGTTGTTTCTCGCGGGTCGCCATGTCTTTTATTGCGATGATGATGTGGAACTACGGCTCTTGTCGTTCCAGCGCCGCCATGGCGTAGCCGCCGACAATCACGTACTCAACGCCGTGTGCGTTGAACAACGCGAGCAACTCTTTGAAGTCCGCCTGTATTTCCATAGAGTTGACGTCTCAGTATTTCGACGGCCGAGATACGCTCTTCCGGCGGGCGCGATAGCCAATACGCCAGATCCTTGACCGCCTGGGACTTATCATGCAGATCGTGCTTTGTGACCACCCGATCAATCATGTTATATATTATCGGGCAAGAGCGAGCGCTCTGAAAGATCAAATGCCTGCTAATCCGCAATCCGAAACTAAAAATCCGCAATTCACTTTCTCGGTTCGAACGTCCGGCGGTCGAGCACTTCGCCGGTCTCATACGCCGTCGCGGTCGCTTTGCACTTGCCGTCTATGATCTCGAAGATGACGTAGTTGTACTTGTTCCAGCCCGGGGCCATCGGGGCGCCGACGCCCCCGGTGATCAGCGTGTCTACGCTGTTGGCGTTGGGCGCGGGGATGTACTCGTATTTGCCGGTGCAGCCCAGAGAGGCGGTGGCTTTGTACTTGGCCAGCAGCGGCTGAATGGTCGCCTTGTCGTAGTTGTGCCCGGCGATCCCGCGGCCGAAGGCGTTGGTTGTATACGCCGGGTACGACGTGATGTCGAAGACGAACGGCTCCTTGGCTTCCTTGAGCACGTCCTCGACCCACTTGGCGGTCGCCTGGGCGTTGGCGGCAGCGGACCAGCCGTCGATGCCGATAAACCGAACCGGCCCGGTGGTCCAGGTCCAGTGCGCCCAGTTGCCGTCGGGCGTGGGGTGGTAGAGGTAGTTCAGGAAGGCACTGGAGTACAGGTCTTTGTACGCCGGCACGGCCATCAGCGGCACGTGGGCGAGCAGGTCCTCCCAAGGGGCGAAGAGGCAGTCATCCCAGGCGAAGTCCCAATACGACATCAGCACCAGTGATCCGGTATGGATGATGAAATCCGGATCGACTTTTTCCAGGGCGGCCTTGGCCTTGAGCAGACCGGCCACGCCCGAGCCGGTGGCAGTCTGACCGAGCACCACGAATCGCAGGGTCTTCTCGTCGGGGACTCGCACGGTCCATGGCCCCGCTTTGGAGGCGCCGGCCTCGATGACGTAGGTGAACTTCCTGGTGCCCTTGGGCAGGGGGATTCGCAGCTTGTGCAGAATCTCCCGCGGGCCAGTATGCGTCGCCGCTGCTCCGGCCGGTTCGGTCGGCGTGACGGTGACTTTCATTTCGCAGGGGATCCACGTTCGGGCCGCCAGGGTGAAGTAGTCATCGCCCAGCGGTCCCAACGCCGGACCGGATCGCAGAGCTGGGGCGTCGGGCGCGGTGGACTGGAGCCGAAAGGCCAGCGGGACTTTCTCGCTTGAATTGCAGTTGATCAGGGCGTTCCATCCCTGGCCACGGAAGGTGATGACGTTGGGGCCCTTGACCAGCATCGCCGGGTCGATGGCCCAGCGGATCACGAGCATGTCGGGCAGTTGGGGAGGCACGTCCTTGCCGTTGAGCTGCACCTTGGCGTTGATCAGCACCGGCGAGTTGCAGACGTACTTGGGCCCAATAGCGCGGTCGTTGACGGGGCACAGGCCGCCCCCGTCGCGCACGGTCGTCAGCCAGAGCATGCCCAGCTTTGCCGGGTCGCCGACGCTGAACTCGGCGCGGCCGAAGACCGGTGCGCGGCTGTTGGTGGGCACATCCGGCAGAGCGTCGAGTGTGTAGGTCTTGCCCTCGTCGGCGCTGTACTTGAAGGTCGCGGTAAAGGGCTCGAGCTGCGGACCTTTGGGGGTGTCAGCGGCGGAGGCGACTGCTGCCAACATAAAAATGGATGCACAGAGCGAATATCGCATCATGGTTCAATCCTTTCAATATCGCGTGCTGACGCCTCTGTACAGCAAATGCCCCGGCATTGCAATGCCGGGGCATTTGATATGGCTTTGCATCTGGAGGGCATGGCGGGTGAGAAACGCCCGCCATGGCACCCTTCGATGTCTACTTCACGCGTTTGATCTTGAAGCCTTCCAGGGCTGTCAGTTCGGCGCCCCAGTTCTTGCGGGGGTCGAGGACCAGGCGGATCAGGTCGGCCTTCTTGGCTTCGAACGACCCGGTAATGTCCCCGCTGGCCGGGCCTACCTTGTCACCGAAAGGACCGCCCTTGGCTACTCTGGCGTAGGCCTCGGGGCTTGTGTCGCCGGTCCACTCGTGAGCCAGCTCAATGCGCCATTCAATACCATCCCCGGGTTCACCCATCACCTGCAAGTCCGTCAACTTGCCGCTGACTTCGTAAGTGCCGTCGGCGGGCACGCGGAAGGAGATCGCCAGTCCGCCTGGGATATTCTTCTCGACGTAGGGGTGCATGAGGATGCGGTTGGCCTTGAGGTCGCCCCATACGCCTTCAAATCTGGCATCCCAGTCCTGCACGAAGATCCAGCCTTCAGTGTCCTTGGGATTGGGCAAGGCGGCGGCGACTGGGCCGCGAATCCGGCCTGCGCCGCGGCGGCGGGTGGGATCAGTCACGCCCTTCTCGCGGTCCTGTGCAGACATCGTCTTGGTATTGAGGACTAAGTGATGGTACGTGTTGCGAGGGACCTGAAGTTCAAGCCAGAACTGCCAAGTGTCATCGGAGGTATTGCCCTTGCCGTCGGGTCCATCGCCCTTTTCATTTTGGACGATCTGAGGTGTCAGTTCTGCCACGTCGCCGACATTCATCTGCTTGACCGCCGGAGTCTTGACCGCTTTGGCGGCGTCCTGAGCGGCGGCTTCCTTGGCCTTCTCTTCGGCGCTGAGCTTCTTGGGGGCCGCCGGCATGGGATAATCCTTGCCGGTCAGGGCCTTGGCGACCAGCGCGCCGACGATCTCACACCCGGTTTCGGAGAGATACAGGCCGTCGCTGCACGTAGCATCGGGACGCTCCAGCAGCGGAGTGTTGATATCAATGACCTCACAGCCGGTTTCCTTGGCGGCTTCGCGCATCGCGGGGATTAGCCCGTTCTGCATGAAGTCGCGGCTGATGCCATAGACCTCGTCGGCTCGGCAGGGCGGGGGCAGGACGACGTAGACCTTGCGACCTTCGCCTTTGTACATGCCCAGAACCTTCTTATAGAGCCCAGGCCACTCACGTTTGCGCGGCCAGTTGCCGGTCTTGGCGTCGTTGGCGCCCAACGCTACCAGTGTGATGTCACCGCGGGCCTTGGCGGCATTGACGTGCTCGTAGCGCGTCCAGATGCTCTTGTACGTGTTGGTGAAGGTGCTCAATCCGCCGGCCG
The DNA here is from genome assembly GCA_021371965.1 of Planctomycetaceae bacterium. Next base: position 6,921 of record JAJFVE010000195.1, on the reverse strand, counting down.
CGAACGTCTGCTGCGAGTAACCCTCGCCGAGGTGCTTGACCATCACTTCCGGCCACGAAGGCTGGGGCTGCGAGCAGAGGCTGTCGCCCATGACGACGATCTTGACCTTCTTTGTCTGAGCTAAGCCTGGCGCAGCCGCCAAAGCCACTGCAGCCACCATTATCCACGACATCGCACGTACGCTCATGGGTATCTCCTGTGATCAGTTTTAGTGCCCTGATATATAACCATTTGCCTGCGGTCGGGTTCCGCGGTCCGCACAAAAACTTGCCCGCTGGCCGGTAGGCCGCTACGATACGCCGCATAATGCCCGCGGCGAGGACGCCGAAACAGGAAGCCACGATGGCCCTCAGGATGACGCAGGCGCCGCCGGCGCCACAACACAAACGCCCACGTCCCAAGGTGCCGGTGGCCGCTGCGCTGACGGTAGTTCTCGTGCTGCTGCTGGTTTTGGGGTTGATCTGGGGGGCTGGAGGGTTCCGAAAGACGCGAGGCAAAACCGTCACGCTCATCGGATCGACCTCGGTCGAACCCTTCGCCGAACTATTAGCCGAGAACTTCGACCAGGGCCATAGCGATATCAGCGTCGAGGTCCAGGGCGGCGGGTCGACGGCCGGCATCCAGGCCTTGACCAGCGGCCTGGCCGATATCGGCATGTGCTCGCGAAGCCTCAGCAAAGAGGAACAGCAGACGATGACGCCCATCGTCATCGCCCGCGACGGTCTGGCGGTGATCGTGAACGAGTCCAATCCCATCGACACGCTGACCGAAGAGCAGATTCGGAGCCTCTTTGCCGGGGACGTGACCAACTGGAAGCAGCTGGGCGGGTCCGATAGTCCCGTCAACTTGATCATGCGCGAGGAAGGCTCGGGAACGCGCGAGGCCTTCATGAACCTGGTGATGCGCGGCAGGGAGACCGCCCTGCGGGCGCTGGTGCAGGAGTCTAACGGGGCGGTCAAAGAACTCGTCCGCACCGACCCGGCCGGCGTGGGATACATGTCCCTGGGCCTGGTCGGCACGGAGGTCAAGGCCGTCAAGATCAAGGGGGTCGAGGCCACCAGCGAAAACGTGCGCCGCGGCACGTATACGCTGGTGCGGCCGTTCCTGTTCGTGGTGCGTCGTCGCGTGGGCGAGGCCACGAGCCAGGGCGCGGCGGCCTCGACGCGGGCGAACTCGCCGCTGGCGGCGGCTGCGGGGCTCACGCCCCAAGCGAAGACGCTTATCGAGTACGTTCTGAGCCCGCCGGGCCAGGCCGTGCTGGAAAGCCAGGGATTGGTGGCGGCTCAATGAGGCAGGACAAGATCATCCAGTGGATTCTGATGGGCGTGGCGCTGACGGCCATCGGGGCCTTGGCGCTGATCGCCATCTTCATCTTCAAGGAAGGCCTGCCTCTGATCTTCCGCGTGGGGTTCAGCGACTTCTTCCTGTCCAGCCAGTGGCGTCCGGGGCAGGGGCAGTTCGGGATCTTTCCGATGATCGTCGGATCGCTGGTGGTGACGGCCGGGGCGATGGTGATCGGGCTGGTCTTCGGTCTGGGCTGCGCGATCGTGCTGACGGAGTTCGCCCCGCGGCGCCTGGCGACGTTCGTGAAGCCGGCCATCGAGCTGCTGGCGGGCATTCCGTCGGTGGTGTACGGGTTCATGGGCGTGGTGATCCTGGTGCCGATCATCCGCCAGTACCTGGGCGGTCCGGGCCTGTCGATGCTGGCCGCTTCAATCATCCTGGGCATCATGGTGCTGCCGACGGTGACGAGCATCTCCGTCGACGCCCTGCGGGCCGTGCCCCGCAGCTACCGCGAGGGCGCCATCGCCCTGGGCGCCACCCGCTGGCAGACGACGCGCATGGTCGTGCTCAAGGCCGCACGCTCGGGACTGGTCACCGCCTTCATCCTGGGCATGGGCCGGGCCGTCGGCGAGACGATGGCCGTCATCATGGTCGCCGGCAACAGCCTGGCCTTGCCGCGGAGCATTCTCGATTCGGTGCGCACGCTGACGAGCAACATCGCCCTGGAGATGGGCTACGCCACCGGCGAGCACCGCCAGGCGCTGTTCGCCACCGGCGTGACGCTGTTCATCATCATCATGATCCTCAACTCGATCGCCCTGACCGTTTCGCGGCAGCGGGCGCAGAAGGTGCCCAAGGTATGAGGCTTTCCCCAGCCCTGCGACAGAAGGCGGTGGTGACGGGCCTGTGGACCCTCGCGGCTCTGACCGTCGCAGTGCTGCTGTTCATCGTCGTGTACGTGCTGGCCAAGGGCCTGCCGCACGTGACCTGGAACTTCCTGACCGACCGCCCGCGAGAGATGGGCAAGGCCGGCGGCATCTTGCCCATGATCGTCGGCACGCTGGCAGTGACGGCGCTGGCGGTGCTGATCGCCGCGCCCGTGGGCGTCGTCACGGCGATCTTCCTGACCGAGTACACGCGCGAGGGCAAGCTGACGGCCGTGATCCGCTTCGGGGCCGACTGCCTGGCGGGCATCCCGTCCATCATCTTCGGCCTCTTCGGGTTCGTGTTCTTCGCCATCACGCTCAAGATGGGCCTGTCGATCCTGGCCGGCGGGCTGACGCTGGCGATCATGGTGCTGCCGACGATCATCCGCACCAGCGAGGAAGCCATCCGCGCCGTGCCGGCTGCCTATCGCGAAGTGAGCCTGGGCCTGGGCGCCACGCGCTGGCAGACGGTGACCAACGTGGTGCTGCGGTCGGCCCTGCCGGGCATCTCGACGGGCATCGTGCTGTCGATCGGGCGCAGCGTCAGCGAGACCGCGGCGCTGATCCTGACGGCCGGTTCGGCGCTGCGCATGCCGCAGTCGCTGATGGAAAGCTCACGCACGCTGTCGGTGCATTTTTACATCCTGTCGCGCGAGGGCATCAGCATGGACAACGCCTACGCGACGGCCGCGATCCTGATCGTGGCGATCCTCCTGATCAATATTGCGGCGTACTGGCTGATGAGCCGGTTTATCGCCAAGGCTTCGTGAGGAGAAAGAACATTCGTGGACGTAATCTTGTTTTTGGCCGTAGGATGATCTAAGTGACCGAGCAATCGCAAAACAGGCCCAAGGCCAAGATCGTCATCGACGACTTCAGCGTCTTGTACGACGGCCAGGCGGCGCTGCGCGGCGTGAGCCTGGAGATCGTCGCCAACGAGCGCCTGGCGATCATCGGCCCGGCGCGTAGCGGCAAGACCACGCTGCTGCGGAGTCTCAACCGCCTCAACGACCTGGACGAGCGGGCAGAGCACTCCGGTAAGATCCTGCTCGACGGCCAGGATATCTACGATCCCAAGCTGGACGTGACCGACCTGCGCCGCCGCCTGGGGATGGTCTACGCCACGCCCACCCCGCTGCCGTGGTCGATCTATGACAACATCGTTTACGGCCTGCGGCTGGCCGGTGTGCGATCGCGGGAGAAGCTCGATGCGGCTGTCGAGAGCAGCCTGACCAGCGCGTACATCTGGGACGAGCTCAAGGATCGCCTTGAGGAACCGGCGACGAATCTTTCCGGCGGCCAGCAGCAGTGCGTCTGCCTGGCCCGCGTGCTGGCGCTGGAGCCGGAGGTGCTGCTGCTGGACGAACCATGCTCGGGCCTGGACCCGATTTCGACGGCCCGGATCGAAGAGGCCCTGTACGAACTCAAGAGCCGCTACACCATCGTGCTGGTGACCAACAACACCAAGCAGGCCGCCCGCGCGAGCGACCGCACGGCGTTCTTCCTGATGGGCGAGCTGATCGAGATCGGCCCCACGACGAAGATATTCACGGCCCCCGACCACTCGCGCACGAACGACTATTTGACCGGAAACTTTGGATGAAGAAGCAATGGGAACTGCGGATTTGTGATTTGCGGATTTCGTGGGTCCCTGCAGTCCCTTTGGTCCCTTGAATGGATAAGAAGCTAGAGACAATCAACCTGAACCTCTTCTACGGCCATTTCCATGCGCTCAAGAACGTCACGATGTCGGTGCCGCCCCGGGCGATCACGGCTATCATCGGTCCTTCGGGCTGTGGCAAGAGCACGCTGCTGCGGTGTTTCAACCGGATGAACGATCTGATTCCCTCGGCCCGTGTCGAGGGGCGGATCCTGCTCGACAGCCAGGACATCCACGCCCCTGGGGCCAACCTGCCCCAGCTTCGCAAGCGGGTGGGCATGGTTTTCCAGCGGCCCAACCCGTTTCCCCTGACGGTGTATGAGAACGTAGCCTTCGGCCCGCGCGTGCACGGGGACGTCCCCTCGGCGGCGATGCGCGACCGGGTGCAGGCCGCCCTTGAGGCCACGGCCCTGTGGGACGATCTCAAGGACCGCCTCAATGACCCGGCGCTGCAGCTTTCGCCCGAGCAGCAGCAGCGGCTGTGCATCTCGCGAACGCTGGCGGTGGGGCCGGAAGTCATCCTCATGGACGAACCCTGCTCGGCCCTGGACCCCATCGCCACCGACCACATCGAGGACCTCATGCGCCGCCTCGCCGAACGGTACACGATTGTCATCGTCACGCACAACATGCAGCAGGCCGCACGCGTGTCGAGCCAGACGGCGTTCATGCTCCTGGGCGAAATGGTCGAGATGGGAAGGACGCCGGAGATTTTCACTGCGCCCAGCGACACGCGAACGGCCGATTACATTACCGGACGATACGGATAGGTTTCGTGCTCGTCGTCGTCGTCGGTTTCTTCCCTGACGTCAGAAGCCGAGGACGACGACGAGGACGAGGACGACGACGATCCAGCGCAGCCGTGCGACGCTGCTGATGAGGGTTTTGTTGAATGGACACACACAAGCGACAACTGGACCGCGAGCTGAGCGAGCTCAAGAGCAGCCTTATCGGCATGGCCGAACTGGCCGAGCAGGCGGTCGACCGGACGGTGGAGGAACTGGCCAGCCGCAACAAAACCGTCGGTGACGGGATCAACCAGCAGGAGGAAAAGATCAACCGCCTGCAGATCGTCATCGACGACAAGGCCCTGACGCTGCTGGCGACCCGCCAGCCGGTCGCCAACGACCTGAGGGCCATCGTCGCGGCCATGAAGATCAACGCCGAACTCGAACGCATCGGCGACCTGGCGGTGAACATCTCCTCCAAGGTGGACTTCCTGCTGACGGTGCCGCCGCTCAAGCCGCTGATCGACATCCCGCGGATGGCCGACATCGCCCGCGGCATGGTGCGCGACAGCGTCAAGGCCTTCCAGTCGGGCGACATCCTGCTGGCCCAGACCGTCCGCATGACCGACGACAAGGTCGACGACCTGCGCGACCAGGTCCTGCGCGAGCTGTTCACCTACATGATCGCCGACCCGCAGTCCATCGAGCGGGCCATGGCGCTGATGCTCATCGCCCAGACCCTCGAGCGAGTCGGCGACCACGCGACCAACATCGCCGAAGACGTCATCTACATGGTCAAGGGCCAGGACGTCCGCCACCCCCTCATGCCCCGCTGAGAAAAGTGGTGAGTTGTGAGTGGTGAACACCGTGACACCCGCAGCCGCGATCCCGCAAAACTTGCCCGTCTCATCCCACTATTACACTTCCTTGCACTTTGTTGTACTTTTCACAGCGATATCCAGAACGCACAAATTCATAAGCCCTTGTAAAATCTTACATAAGTATTTGTCGTAGCTTTAGTTAAGCATTGAATCATCCTTCCGTTTCCCCAAAGTGCAATAGCTGCAAGGGCGCCGGGGGTGGCACAGCCTTTCCAGGCTGTGGGATGTTTTTCAAAGAACTCACAGGCTGGAAAGGCTGTGCCACTCTCGCCCCATCCGCGCAAAGCAACGGACGGCCGTTGCCGACCGCCCGTTGCCAAATGCATCTCTTGAGCGAACCGGATCAGGCCCGACGTTTCCGCCGAACCAGCACAGCCACGCCCCCCAGAACCAGCAGGCTCATCGTTGCCGGCTCGGGGACGTCTGCGACCAGTTGAGACACGCTCAGGTGTGGGCCCTGCGAATTCTGAGTGTAGTTGGTGGCCTCAAAGCTGGTGTTCGCGCCGCTATAGCGGGGGCCAGTGAAGAACAGGCCGTAGTTGGCGGTCGTTCCGGACAACCACCCCTGCACCAGGGAGGTCAGGTCAATCGTATAGCTTCCGGGGGTCGTGACCGAGAAAGATGCGGCCGTCGTCTTACTGGCACTCCAGAATTTGTAAGTGCTTGTGGGATCCGTGGTGAACTGCCAAACCGTGATAGCCTGCGGATTGCCGCTGGCCTGAAGCACAAGCGTGGCGCTGGTGACTTCTTTGGTCGGGTCCAGGCCGGACAAGTCAAACCGCAGAGCGCAGCCGTAAACGTTCTGGGTGTTGGATCCGCCACCCCAGACCGATAGCCCGCCGACGAACCAGTCCTGCTTCATGCTCTGGGTGCCGCTGAGATTGTCGGCCACATCGGTGGTGATGATGCTGGCATGGGCCATCGCTGACACCATCAGGACTGTGACAAAAACAAACACAATTCTTCTGCCGTGCATACTCCTGGTCCTTTCCATTTCAACAGATGCTCGGGTTACTAATTAGCTGGCACGAATGCCAGTCTCACTGCCCGGGCGAAGGGATTCTCCTGAAGCTTCCTCTGCTTCAATCCCGACACCCTATAATCTACCACAAAACAATGGAAAATGTATCAAAGAATGCTGCTAAAAGCACTGTTTTTATTATCGTGCGACGTTAACCAGAAGTAAAAGGCTGTCACTGCGTAGGATAAGGGTCCTAAATGAAATGCAACGGGCAGCCGTTTTTTTGAAAGGCGGCTACCCGTTGGTGGGTGTCGATGCCTCGCTTTGTCCCGTCGAACACCTAACCCGGATATTTCACCGCGGAGATCGCAGAGACCGCAGAGGTGTCTTGAATCAAAAGACTTACAGAAACTTTACGGAGTGGGCCTCATGGACAGTCTGTTTTTTCAGATTAGCGCCACTCGCGACGTTAGATGGTCTT
>JAJFVE010000184.1 GCA_021371965.1 Planctomycetaceae bacterium | reverse complement strand
GGTGAGGCCAACTCGAGCGAGTGACGGCAGGGGCCCGCGGCTGTCGCCGCTGATCAACCTGTGCCACCGGTGCTCGAAGGTGTCACCTGCGGGCATGTCAGGCCTCATCGCTGGAGGGAGTCTCTTCGGCGGCTGTTTCCGCCTGCCTGGGCGCTTCGGGCTCGCCATCGCTGTGCAGCAGTTGCTCCACGGCCTCGGCGTAGCGGGCGGAGGCTCCGGCGTACTTTTCGAGCATGGCCTGTCCGCGCTCGGCAGCGCTGGCGCGAGCCTCGGGGAGGCTGAGCAGGCGGGCGCACTCGTCGCGCAGTTCATGGATATTGTGGACCTGCACACCGCAGCCCTCGCGGACGGCGATGGCGCTGATATCGCGATGGTCGGCCATGTACGGGCCGAAAAGGGTCATTTTGCCCTGCGCGATGGGCTCCAGGACGTTGTGCCCCGCGAGGCCACGAACCAGGCTGCCGCCCACGATCACGAGATCGGCGCAACCATATAGTGAGGCGAGCTCGCCGACGGTGTCAATGATGGCGACGCGCCTGGCAGGGCCGGCGGTGGGCGGCGCTACTTCCTCGCCAGCGGCTCGCGCGGCGAGGACGTGGCTGCGGCGGTAGACGTCGTAGCCGTGCTGCTGTACGAGACCATGCACGCGCTCCCCGCGCTCGGGATGGCGCGGGGCGATGATCAGTTGCAGGTTTTCATGGGAGAATCTGAGATGGTCAAAGACGGAGAGGATGAGGTCCTCTTCCCCTTCGTGGGTGCTGCCGGCGAGGAGGACTTCGTCATCTTCGGCAAAGCCGAACTCCTGGCGCCATTTGGCGGCCTCCGCGGGGAGAAGGGCGCGAGGAATCTCGTCGAACTTGGAGTTGCCGGAGACTATGACCTTGTCCGCCGCGGCACCGAGGAAGCGGAAGCGGTCGGCATCGAGGTCTGACTGGGCCAGTACGAGGTCAACGTTGCTCATCATCCAGCGGTAGATGGGCCAGAGAGCCTTGGTCTTGGGGTAGGCGCGATCGGAGATGCGGCCGTTGACGACTACGGTCTTGGCGCCCCGCTGCTTGGCCATCGCGAGGACATTGGGCCATAGCTCGGTCTCCACCATCACGAACATGGCGGGATTGAGACGCCGCATGACATTGCCGACGATCATCGGCAAGTCGAACGGGAAGTACATGATGGCATCGACGCCGAGGTCACGCTTCTCGGCGACGGCGCGGCCGGTGGGGGTGATGACCGAGAGTATGAAGCGCGCCAGAGGCAGGCGCAGCCGAAGCTCGCGGAGCACCGGGGCGACGGCGTTGACCTCGCCGACCGAGGCGGCGTGAATCCAGATCACCGGGTCCTCGTAGGTGCTGAAACGGTCGAAGCTTTCGGGCAGCCAGCCGAGGCGCTCTCTGAGGCCCTGGCGGGACTTGCCACGCAGCAGGCGCCAGCCGAGGTACAGCAGCAGCAGCGGGAAGAGCAGCGCCAGGAAGACGTTGTAGATTATGTAGCCGGCGGACCAGCCGCGCCCGCCGTCCTGATTGCT